>NZ_LFKY01000039.1:0-466049 GCF_028128965.1 Bradyrhizobium sp. CCBAU 25338 | reverse complement strand
CCATCTCGGCGGACACGCCTACGCTATCGCCGGACACTGCCTTTGCGGCGTTGATGGAAGGACGCACCCTCCTCGATCTCGCGGAAGGGCTCCAGCTTCGTCGCGTCCGGGTGATGGGCGCATGCCGCATCGAGCTATCGGGATTCAACGACACGATGCGCGATCGTCTCCGTGCTTACGGCCTCTTTGGAGAGATCATCTCCTGGAAGCTGCGGATGTTCGTCCCCACAGACGAAAGCGGCGTCGGGATCCTGACAAAGGTGCTCGAAACCTACCCGGTCGCGCGCGTTAGTGAGCGGGAGGCCGCGTGATGTCCGCCGCGCCTTGCGAATTGGCACGCCGCCTCGCGCGCGAGGCCGAGGCCGTGTGCCGATATTATCTCTCCAATGGCAAGCGGGCGGGGCGATACTGGGTGGTCGGCGACGTCCGCAACACGCCGGGCCGCTCGATGTTCGTGCGGCTTCAGGAATCACCGAAGGGCCCCGCCGGCAAGTGGACTGACGCTGCGACCGGTGAGCATGGCGACCTCCTCGATATCATCCGCGAATGCCGGGGTTTACGCGATTTCAGCGAGGCCGCCGAGGAGGCGCGACGGTTTCTGAAGCTTCCTCGTCCTGAGCCGCAGCCGGCCTCGAAACCCGTTCGTTCGGTGGCGCCCGCTGGATCGCAGCAAGCCGCCCGTCGTCTCTTTGCGATATCCAGTCCGATCGAGGGGACGGAGGCCGAAACGTATCTGCAAAGTCGCGGCATAACCCGCATTCACCATGGTGGCAGCCTGCGCTTCCACCCTCGTTGCTATTATCGGCCGGACGAGCATTTGCCGGCCGAAAGCTGGCCGGCGATGATTGCCCGCGTCACGGACCTTGAGGGGCGGATCACCGGAGCGCACCGAACCTGGCTCGATCCAGACGGCTTTGATCGCATTCGTCTCGGCAAGGCTCCAATAGACACGCCACGACGGTCCATGGGCAACCTGCTCGGCAACGCCGTTCGCTTCGGCGTCGTGGACGACGTGCTCGCCGCCGGCGAGGGGATCGAGACCATGCTGTCGCTGCGCTACGTGCTGCCGACATTGCCGATGGCAGCTGCGCTTTCGGCCAATCATCTCTCGGCCATGGTGCTACCGGCTGGCCTGCGTCGGCTCTATATCGCGCGCGATGCCGACGCCGCGGGAGATGCCGTGCAGGCGTCTCTCGCCCAGCGAGCAAAAGACGCCGGCATTGAAGCGATAGCGTTGTCACCCCGGCTGGGCGATTTCAACGAAGACCTGCACATCTTCGGTCCCGAGACTCTCCGAGCAGAGTTGCGGCCTCAACTCGTACCAGAGGACGTCGTCCGCTTCCTGCGTTTGTCGACAGTAGCGGCAGAATAGGTCGGTGCTTCGATCGACGTTGATAGGTCGCTCATAACGAGGCCATTGCCGGAAGAGGACGCGACCTCGGCCTTCTAGAGGGCGATCGGACGGCAAGCGGACCGGGCCGGCAATGGCTGCGCCCGGCTATTTTCCGCCGCGCGCCGGCGATGAGCAGACACAACAGCCATCAAACCGGCGCACTTTGCATCGCGAAGCAAAATAGCCGGCCTCCGCCATCCTCCGCTGCCGCTTCGGCCCTTGCGGGTTCTGGCCCGTTCCGCCCGCCGTCTGAGTGATCGCCACGAAGGCCGCGATGGGCGCGGCCGATCCGGCAAAGGATCCCTCCAATGACCGACCGTGACGACATCGAACCTCCGCACGCCTCTTCTCCAACTGACCACGTCCTCAACGAGCTACAGCTCTTCGGCTACCGTCCCTTCGACGACCAGCCCGATCCACGGCCACTTCCCGAGGCCAAGATCATCGCGGGTGCCGTCGCCGACATCTTCGACGCCCTGGTCGCGACGTTGAGCGACACGCGGCTCGAACCGGACCTTGACGATCTGCTCTGGTCGACGGTCAACCTGTTCCATCGTGCCGTCGACCGCATCGAGCGCCACCTCGACGACAACGAACAGGCGCAGCAGAAGAGCCAGCGCGAGCAGAATGGCTCTGAGGTTCGATCGGTCGAACTCGAGCGCCTGACGGCCGAGGGCATCACGCTGATCGAGCGCCGCAACTGCCTGGAGCTCTTCCGCGACACGGCCATCGAGCGCTTCGAGACTCACACCGGATCGTCCTGGCGTCCTCGATCGGGATCGCTGGTCAATCACCGCGCGCTGACCGCCGCGATGATCGACTCCCGCGACTTCATCGCAGCGAAGCGTCGCGCTGAAGCCGAGGTCTTGTTGCCAGAAGGACCGAAGATCGCACTCACCGGCGGGCTCGACTTTAATGACTACCACCTCATCTGGGACCGCCTCGACAAGGTCAATGCCAAGCATCCCGACATGGTCCTGCTCCATGGCGGCTCGCCGAAAGGTGCGGAGCTTATCGCCTCCAAATGGGCGACTAATCGCAAGGTGCCTCAGATCGCATTCAAGCCTGACTGGACCAAGCACGCCAAGGCGGCCCCCTTCAAGCGCAACGATGCTATGCTCGAACTCCTGCCGATCGGCGTCATGCACTTCCCGGGCACAGGAATCCAGGACAATCTCGCTGATAAGGCGAAGCGGCTCGGCATCCCTGTCTGGAGGTTCGGCGGCGCGTGAGCGCCGTCTTCTGCCTGCAAACCGAAGTGGGGTTGCATGCGCCGCAACTCCGCCTCCTTTCGGTCTCATGTTCAGAGTTGCGCCGTGGTGGTGGTGGAAGGCGCGATTGGTACATCTATGCACATGGAGCCACCACCATGCTTGCCCTTGGGCTTGCCATCAACACACTCGGCATCGGCTTGTTCTGCTGGGCGATCTTTGCGCTCGCTGTGTATGCACTGCCGTTTTTCGTCGCTCTCAGTGTCGGAATGACTACGTTTCGGAGCGGCGCCGGCCTCATTGGTGCGGTGCTTATCGCGACGGCCGGCGGTGCGCTGACGCTCGTCCTCGGCCAAGTCGCCGTCGCAATTACCCGGTCCTTGGCTTTGCGCATCGCGATCGCGACAGCATTTGCTATTCCCGCCGCCGTTGCCGGCTATCATGTGGTGTTCGCCCTGTCCCAGATTGGGTTGCCTTCGTTGGTTTGGCGTGAAGTCTTCGCTTGCCTGGGCGCGGTTTGCATTGGCGTCACGTCATGGACGCGCTTGATCGTTCCGGCGGAGAGCCGCCCGTTCGAGCCGGGTAGGGTGGTGGAGAGTCCGTCCTAACCAGTTCTTACGGCCGGAAGGCCTGAGAGATGACCATTTACCTCCTTCGTCGAACAGGTTCGCATAGATCGGCGCGCTGAACGGGGATGATCGAGCGCGGGAGAGGCAGTCCGCCTCGGAGCTCTCGATCAAGCCGCCGGCATTCGGATCTGGCCCACGCAGCCGCGGCGGAGCGGTGTTGCCCCGATCCATTCATGGGAGCCGATACCGCCCTTTGCAGCAGTTTGTTTCTGTTTCTGCGCTGAATCGTTCCGACCTCTTGTTCAGCAAAACCGATATGAGTCATGTCTTCTCCTGAGATTGCGGTTCAGCACGCGGACGCACGTGGCCTCATGGATGGCTTGATCTGGCCGAAGACCGGCTTCGCCTCGATCGTCTGAGCCGCAACGCCGTTGATGCGACTTTCTTCCCCTGGGCTTCGCCCATTCCTCGCGAGTCAAGAAAGTCGCCACAACGGCGTCCTCCGCTGCGCTCCGGCCCGCGGGCGGGTGCGTCGCCGATCGTCTTCGGCCCTAGATCGCCATCGAGGCCGCGGTGGTCGCGGGCTCGAAACACAACAGGAGAAGTGACATGGCTAACATCGGTTCTTTCAAGAAGGTCGGCAACGATTTCCAGGGCGAGATTGTCACCCTGAGCCTGCAAGCCAAGGGCGTCCGCATCGTCGCCGAGACCAACCGGTCCAACGACAACGCCCCCAGCCACCGCATCTATGTGGGGCGCGCGGAGATCGGCGCAGCCTGGTCGAAGCGTTCCGAGGAAGGTCGCGACTACCTCTCACTCAAGCTCGACGACCCCTCCTTCAACGCTCCGATCTATGCGAACCTCTTCGAGGACGAAAGCGGCGAAGGCTACACGCTCCTCTGGTCGCGGCCGCGTAAGAACGGTGAGTAAGCTCGCTCAATCAAGCCCCGCCCGGTTCGCCGGGCGGGGCACTTCGCGCCCGGGCTGAGGTGCGGATTACGATTTGCTAAGCCGCGCAGCCCTTTTGAGCGGGTCTCCCGGCTCGCATCCTAATGCTTCAGCAATCTGCCCGAGGACGGTAACGCTTGCTGATGCGTCGCCGATGGCGCCGACATAACGGCGATTAAACCCGCACGCTCGGCGAGCTCCTCCGGCGTCATTTGTGGATCGTGGCGTTTCCGACGCAGAGTCACAGCCACGACGCTCTTGAGATCCATGGCCATATGGGATCGTTCTAGCAACGATCGTTTCTATTCGTGTCCGAACATGCTATCGATGTGACGGCGCTACGTGCGCGACCGAGCTCGGCCGTCGTGTCTACCGAAGGAATATCCAGGATTCCAACGGTCGTTCCGGTCAAAGTCGTAACGGGGCAGGTCGCCGTCTCAGCCACTGCTCGACCTTACAGCTGGCCAAATGCGCAACGCTGTCGACGGCTGGCATGCCCTGCTTGGCATCGCTGCGGTAGATCACCGTGTCTGGTCCAAAGCGACGCCGGTACTCGGCTGGTCATATGCGGCCGAGCTGCCAGCTGACGGCGATATAGAAGCGCGCGCCTATGCAGCCCGGCGGCTGTGGCGCGCGATGAATGGACGCGCGCCAGCCTTTCATCAACTATCGAAACGACCGCTTGAGGGCTGCGATCCGTGCGCTCGAGGCGCACGGCGCGGGCGCAAGCTATCGCGTTATCGCCGAACTACTGTCCGGCAAAAAGCGTATCCCGATCGCGCCTGGAAGACGCATGATCTGCGCAATCGAACGATCCGCTTCGTGCAAGGCGGCCTCACGTTGATGCGCGGTGGTTACCGCAAAAAATCCTGCGGCCTGGGCGCAGGGACGGGTAGCGTCGTTCCCCAGGGTGCCGAAAACCGTTCCCTCCATATTCGGCATCCCTCTCCGAAGTCTTGCTCCTCCATGATGACCGCACACACGCCGGCCTAGCCAAGCGTAGTGCGTCGTCTTCTTGGAGTTCTCAAATGCCCGATCCGATGGCCGGTGTTCCCCCGCGATTCCTGCGTACACCTGAGGCCGCGCGCTATCTTGGCCTGTCCGGTCGCACGCTGGAGAAGCACCGCACGTACGGTACCGGACCAACATATCGGAAGATTGGCGGACGTGTCGTCTACGCCGTCGATGACCTGAAAGCGTGGGCCGACCGCGGCGCCAGGACGTCGACGTCCGATCCCGGCAAGGGGACCGTGCTGCCCGCCAAAAAGCATCCGGCCCTGCGTCCCTATGCAGGTCAGGAACGTCGCTGATAGCCGCGTGAGAGCAGTGACTATGCGGCGCAAACTTCATTCCGAGCGCGACCAGCTTGAGCTCTTTCGGGCGCTACCCGGCGATCTTGCGCCCCGCGACGCGCAAGATCTGATGGCCTATCCGTTCTTCTCGCTCGCAAAAACGAAGCGGATCGTGCCGATCGATTTCCGCGCGGGTGCGATCGCAATTCGGGTCGAAGCAGTGCCGGAACACGGCATGGCGACCATTTGGGATGCAGACGTTCTGATCTGGGCTGCGTCCCAGATCGTCGAAGCGCGTGACGCCGGCTTGAAGACGTCGCGCCTGATGGCCGCAACGCCTTATGAGATTCTGACGTTTGTCGGCCGCGGCACCAGTGCACGCGACTACGATCGGCTGAAGGCGGGCCTCGACAGACTCCAGTCAACGACCGTGATGACGTCGATCCGCCAACCGACAGAACGGCGACGGCATCGCTTCTCGTGGATCAACGAGTGGAAGGAGACGGCCGATGCAAATGGCCGCCCATTCGGGCTCGAGCTGATCCTGCCGGATTGGTTCTATGCAGGGGTCATCGATGACGCGCTCGTGCTGACGATTGACCGCGCCTATTTCGATCTGACGGGTGGGCTCGAGCGCTGGCTTTATCGTCTTGTGCGAAAGCACGGCGGCCGACAGGACAGCGGCTGGAGCTTTGATCTTCTGCACCTCCATGCCAAGTCCGGCATCCTCTCGCCGCTCAAACACTTTGCTTACGACATCCGTCAGATCGTCCAGCGCCAGACGTTGCCCGGCTATCAGCTCGTTCTTATGCGCGATCCTGATGGCACCGAGCGGCTGAACTTCACGCCTATGCCTGTTGATCCCTTAACGGCACGCCTGCGCCGCCGCGGTCTCATTCCAAATTTGGAGGACAACCTGTGAATCAGCTCGTGCTATCGGGGACCGCAACCCTCGTGCTATCGGGGACCCGATCCTCGTGCTATCGGGGACCGGAATCGAGCTTAACAGCTTGTTTCTCCGTGCTTTCCAGCCGCTCTAACTTTACTAACCAGAAATCCTTCGGATTTCTTCTAACGGACCAAGCCGCAAAGCGCATGGGAGGTGGCCGGCAAAGTCGGCCCGTCCGTCCTGCTGGCGTTCGCAAGCCGTACACGCACTTCCCCGCCGCCAAAGCGAACGGCTCCCAGTTAGAGCGTGGGGGAGCCACGGCATGAGCGATCTGACCGAAGTAGAAGTGCTGTGGCTCGAAAAACGTATCGAAAATCTCATTCGGTTCGGTCGTATCGTCAAGGAACGGCAGCTTGATCGCCATCGGCGCCTCCTGTCGTTTGCGCCCGGCAGCATCTTTGCCTTCGTCCGATGGACCTCGAACGACTTTGGGGCAATCATTTCGCGGATCGACATCTTGCGCGCAGTCGCGCCGGGACAACGCTGCTCGACCGTCCCTTATGTGACACCCGGCGGAGAGATTTTGCTGCGTCTGTCCGGCTGGCCGAAAGTCGAGCGAGTGCTGCAAATGGCCGATGCCGTTGAGGCGCTCGGCATCGATCCAGCTGACGTCGCGCCTGATCATTGGCATCACGTTCATAACCGCCTGTCCGTCAACGAAAACCCGCGCCCGTATACTAAGGCGCGCCATCAGGCCTGGCTACACCGCCAAAAGGTGATGCGATGACGGGCCGCCTGAAGACGCTGACTGCGACGTTTGGGGCGGCTACTGCGCTCGTCGTGACGATCGTCCTGGAGCCGCTTCCGCTTTACATCTGGAACGCATCGGCAAGCGTGCCGATCGGTCTCTACCGCCTCCGACCTGCGGACCAATTCCAAGTCACTGAATTGGTCGCCGTGCGGCCGCCGGAGCCGCTTGCGACTTTCCTTGACCTTAACGGTTATCTGCCCATTGGCGTTCCCATGCTGAAGCGCGTGCTCGCACTTCCGGGGCAGAGTGTTTGCAGAACCGGCCTCATGATTTCGGTCGACGACGTCGCGGTGGGCGAGGCGAAGGATCATGACGGACGAGGCAGGCCGCTGCCGAAATGGCAGGGCTGCCGCGTCGTCGGTGACGGCGAGCTGTTTCTGATGAACTGGCAGTCGGACAACTCTCTTGACGGCCGGTATTTTGGATTTCTTCCGGCATCTAGCGTGATCGGCCGCGCGATGCCGGTGTGGACGTGGGAGGAGTGATCGTGCGTATTCGACGTGTTCTCCTCGCCATTCCCTTGTTCGATCGGTCGCGGGATCATTCCCCCGTCGCGAGCGATTTCTGCAAGGCTGGCGCGAGCCCGACAGCGTGCTTGGGTCGGTTGGGCACGCGCGTTTGTGCTGTGGTGCCCCTTATGTTTCTTCTGACCACGTCCGACAGTGCTGCTTTGGCCCAGAGCACATCAGCTGGACGACGGGCCATCGGTCAGACAGTTAATTCGTTTGAGAGCTTCATCACTGAAGCCTCACAACGCTTTGCGATTGCGCCGATCTGGATTCGGGCAGTTCAAAGCGTCGAGAGTGCTGGTGACGTGCACGCCAGATCGCCACAAGGCGCAATGGGCCTGATGCAAATCATGCCGGCGACCTGGGCGGAGCTTCGCGAGCGCTACAATCTCGGGAACGATCCCTACGACCCGCACGACAACATTCTGGCCGGCACGGCGTACTTGCGCGAACTGCTCGACCGGTATGGCTCGCCTGGCGTGTTTGCCGCGTACAACGCGGGACCATCTCGCTATGAAGAGCATCTCGCAGGCGGCTCTCTGCCAGAGGAGACGCGAGCATACGTCGCAAAGCTTGCAAATCTGCTTGCCATCGAACTGCCGCCGAAGTGGATGTCCAGCGGACGGTCATCAGCAGTTGCGACGCTATTCGTTAAGCGATCCGATCTCATGAAAACGCGCGATCGGTTGCTTGCGCTCATGCCGCCGGGCGGTGTGACGACCGCAATCTCGGCGTCCGGTGTTTCACCCATGGTTCCCCGGCCTAGTGGCGTGTTCGTCCCTCGATCGGATTCGGGACAATCGCAATGACCAAGTGTGCGGGTTCGCAAGCCTTGGCGTGCTTCACCGAGCGAGTGTCACGTGCTCATGGCGTATGGGCGATGCCTTCGGCCCGCGCTCTACTCGTCGCTTCGCTCCTCACCGAGCCACCCTTCGGGTGTCTCGGCCCTTCGGGTAACGATCGCTATCGCAAGCGCTCGGAAGCAGTCGGGGCTTCGCGAGTTGGCTGCCAAGTCGCGGCGGCTCTGTCGGGAACCCGCGACCGGGAGACCACGACGGCAGGACGGCGAGATAAAAGGGGCTCGCCGGTCGAACCGCAAGCCATTGGCATGGCTTGGGTTCTGGCGTGCCGGTCAGTCGGGGCGCGTGCCGCGCCTTGCATTTTGTTTAATGCAATCAAAGGCGTTTTCGGCACCGTGCGCGCTTTTGATCGTTGGGAGGCCCTGCCGTGAGCGTGGGCGACAGCGACCTGCGTGTTCGGCCTGGGCGCATCCGCAGCACTCGCTCGCCTAAGCCGAAGAGCTTCATCAACCAGGTGCTGCGGGCGGCGAAGAAAGCAGGACACACCTCGGGTCAGACCGGGACCGGCAGGCGTTTGGCGGCCTATGGGCGCTCGACGTTTGGCCGCGGGCGCCTCGCATTTAGCCGCAGCCGATTGTTCAGCCCGACGCGGCGCGTCGTGGTGAAGGCGCGTGTGGTTCGTCACAAAGGGCGAGCCTTCCGTTCAGCGCCACTGACCGCCCACCTCTCATATTTGAAGCGCGACGGCGTGACCCGGAGCGGCGAGCGGGCCGAGATGTTCGATGCTGGCAGCGACCGCGCCGACAGCGCGGCTTTCGCGGACCGGTCCAAGGACGACCGGCATCATTTCAGGTTCATCGTCTCGCCTGAGGATGCGGCGGACATGACTGACCTGAAAGCCTTCACGCGCGATCTCGCCAGACAGATGGAGAGTGATCTCGGCACGCGGCTCGATTGGATGGCTGTCGATCACTGGAATACCGACAACCCTCATGTTCATCTTCTCGTTCGGGGAATAGATGAGGACGGGACGGATCTCGTGATCTCCCGTGACTACATCAGCCGAGGCCTGCGCGCGCGCGCCGAGGAATTGGTCGCCATTGAACTCGGTCCAAAACCGGAGCACGAAATCCGCAATTCGCTGGAGAGCGAAGTCACGGCGGAACGATGGACGCGGCTCGATCGGGAGATCCGGCTGGCGGCCGATGAGACCGGCCATATCGATCTACGTCCCGAAAATCCCGGCAGGCCCGATCCCGAGATCCGGCGCCTGATGGTCGGTCGCCTCCAACACCTGGAGAAGATGGGCCTTGCCGCATCCGCCGCACCAGGGGAATGGATGGTTGGGCTTGAGGCCGAGCGTAGCTTGCGCGACCTCGGTATGCGCGGTGACATTATCAAGACGATGCACCGCGCCTTCACAGAGCGTGGAGAAGTCCGCGGCGTTGCCGATTTCATCATCGAGGGAGGGCAGCCGACGTCCCAGATCATCGGACGGCTGGTCGACCGTGGACTGCATGACGAACTGACCGGAGAGGCCTATGCCCTGATCGACGGAACAGACGGGCGGGCG
Source organism: Bradyrhizobium sp. CCBAU 25338 (assembly GCF_028128965.1). Classification (NCBI taxonomy): domain Bacteria; kingdom Pseudomonadati; phylum Pseudomonadota; class Alphaproteobacteria; order Hyphomicrobiales; family Nitrobacteraceae; genus Bradyrhizobium; species Bradyrhizobium sp. CCBAU 25338. The sequence continues at coordinate 456,054 of NZ_LFKY01000039.1, read as the reverse complement.
CACCATGTGCGCTTTCGAGGCTTAGAGGCTTTCGAACATGCACCGCCGGCCGGCGGCATCGTCGAGGTCCGACGCTTGGGTCAAGCAGGCGGTCCGCGACCGATCTTGGTGCTCGCGACCCGTTCCGATCTCGATCTCGGTGGGCAGGTCACCGCAAAAGGGGCCACCTGGCTCGACCACAGGCTGGTCGAACGCGACCCGATACCGCTCGCCATGGGTGGATTTGGCCGCGGGACCCGCGACGCCATGGAAGCCCGTACCGAGCATCTGATCCAGGAGGGCCTGGCACGGCGGCAGGGCCAACGGATCATCCTGCAGCGCGATCTCCTGGACACGTTGCGCAGACGCGAACTGGACGAGGTGGCAGCAAAGGTCTCGGCTGACACCGGCCTGCCTCGCGTGAATGCCGCCTCCGGGGAGCATGTGGCGGGCACGTATCGCCAGCGCCTGACGCTCGCCTCGGGACGCTTCGCCATGATCGATAATGGGCTCGGGTTCCAGCTCGTGCCCTGGTCGCGCGAACTCGAAAAGAGGCTCGGCCAACACGTCACCGGCGTCGTGAAGGACGGCGGCGGCATCGAATGGGGCTTTGGTCGGAAGCGCGACCTCGGCCTCTAGCTATCTCGCCAATTCAGTTGCAGAAGGGCGCTCAGAATGTCCGGAACCAAAATCCTCTGGGGACAGGTGATCGTTGTCGGCCTGATCGTTTTGCTGGCCATCTGGGGAGCAACCGAGTGGACGGCCTGGCGACTTGCCTACCAGCCCGAGCTTGGACGGCCTTGGTTCGAACTGTGGGGCTTCAAAGTCTATTATCCACCGATCTTCTTCTGGTGGTGGTTCGTCTTTGATGCCTATGCCCCGCAGGTCTTTGTCGAGGGGGCCTTCATTGCGGCGTCGGGGACTTTCGTTTCGATCGCGGCGGCGATCGGCATGTCGGTGTGGCGGGCGCGCGAAGCCAAGAACGTTGAGACCTATGGTTCGGCGCGCTGGGCTGGCGCGGAAGAGGCTCGAGCGGCCGGACTTCTCGGTCGGGATGGTGTGGTGCTGGGCAAGCTCGATCGCGACTACCTCCGCCATGACGGGCCGGAGCACGTGTTGTGTTTTGCTCCCACCCGGTCCGGCAAGGGTGTCGGACTCGTCGTTCCCTCGTTGTTGGCATGGCCGGGCTCGGCTATCGTGCACGATATCAAGGGTGAGAACTGGCAGCTGACCGCGGGTTTCCGCTCGTGGCATGGCCGCGTCCTGTTGTTCGACCCGACCAACCCGGAATCCTCGGCTTACAATCCGCTGCTCGAGGTCCGGCGCGGGGAATGGGAGGTTCGCGACGTCCAAAACGTGGCCGACGTCCTGGTCGACCCTGAAGGCTCCCTCGACAAGCGGAACCATTGGGAGAAGACTAGTCATTCGCTCCTGGTCGGCGCCATCCTCCATGTCCTCTATGCCGAGGCAAACAAGACTTTGGCCGGGGTCGCCGCCTTCTTGTCCGATCCGAAGCGGCCGATCGAGGCGACGCTGAAGGCGATGATGACAACGCCGCATCTTGGCGAGCAGGGCGCCCATCCCGTGGTCGCCTCGACCGCGCGCGAACTCCTCAACAAATCCGAGAATGAACGTTCCGGTGTTCTGTCCACCGCGATGTCGTTCCTCGGACTTTACCGCGATCCCGTCGTGGCCCAGGTGACCTGCCGCTGCGACTGGCGGATCGCCGACCTGATCGCAGATAGCCGCCCGACGACACTTTATCTCGTGGTGCCGCCCTCCGATATCTCGCGCACCAAACCGTTGATCCGCCTGGTACTGAACCAGATCGGCCGGCGCCTGACCGAAGATCTGCACGCCCGCGACCGCCGGCATCGAGTCCTGATGATGCTCGACGAGTTTCCCGCACTTGGGCGGCTTGATTTCTTCGAATCCGCGCTCGCCTTCATGGCTGGGTACGGCATCAAGAGTTTCTTGATCGCGCAGTCGCTCAATCAGATCGAGAAGGCCTATGGGCCGAACAACGCAATTCTCGACAATTGTCACGTCCGCGTCAGCTTTGCGACCAACGACGAGCGGACCGCCAAGCGGGTGTCCGACGCGCTGGGCACGGCGACCGAGATGCGGGCGATGAAGAACTATGCCGGACACCGGTTGAACCCTTGGCTGGGGCACCTAATGGTTTCGCGGCAGGAGACGGCAAGGCCGCTCTTGACCCCAGGTGAGGTCATGCAGCTTCCGCCGATGGATGAGATCGTCATGGTGGCGGGGACGGCGCCGATCCGGGCGAAGAAGGTCCGCTACTACGAGGATCGGCGATTCACAGAGCGGGTACTGCCGCCGCCTGATCCGGCGACGGCTGGCCAGTCATCGCGAACGGACGGATGGTCAACGTTCGGAGCGTCAAAGCCGGCGGGGAGTCCAACTGAAAAAGCCGCGAAGGCCGAGCAGGACACGGCGAATAGCGGACTCCGTCGTGAGCCCGAACTCCCCGATCACGTCGCGATCGCCAAGGAAACGAGCGAGCCAACGCCAGCCGAGGAATTTTCCGCCGTGCTTGACGATGACGAGGACGCGGTCCGCCAGTCCCGGCTTATACGTCAACAGATGCGCGGTGTCGCCCGTCAAGTCGCCATGGATCCGAATGACGGTATGGAGCTCTGAGGCATATGCGCGACCGGATGAACGTCTACTTCCCACCAGAGCTTCTGAAACAGATCTCGGAGCTCGCCGATCGCAAGAAGCTTTCCCGGTCTGCCATTGTGGAAGCTGCGGTCGCCTCCTTTCTTTCACCCGACGGAGTGGACAGGCGGGAGGCAGCGTTTACCCGTCGCCTGGATCGGCTTTCCCGTCAAGTGCAGAGGCTGGAGCGCGACGTTGGTTTGACGGCGGAGACCCTGGCTCTTTTCATCCGCTTCTGGCTAACGATCACGCCACCATTGCCAAACGAGGCGCAGGCGGCCGCACAGGCCAAGGGCAGGGAGCGCTTTGAAGGCTTTGTCGAAACGCTCGGGCGTCGGCTTCAAAAGGGACAAGGCTTCTTGCGCGAGATTCCTGAAGATATCCTCCGTGAGAAACCGGCCGGCGAAACGTGACCGAGCATCCCGGGTATGTTATCACGCGTCTTCCCTTCTTTTCCACACCAACCTGCGACCACAGGAACCGGGCGTAGCTGGCAATGAGCTCGACGCGCTATCGGCTCGAACAATCCGTGCTTTGGTCGCCAATCAGCTCGGTTTTGGTGCTGCTGTTCCTGGGGTGCCTGCCTAAGTCTGTTTGCCGATGTTTCGTGGCTGCTCAATCCCTGCCGGCATTTTGTCGGAGCATTATTGCGCCCGTCGCGCGCCCAAGTGTCGCGGTCGAGCTGCGTCTGCGCGACAAAAATCATTAGACAAACTCCAGATCACAATTTAGAATTGTAGTAAACGATCGCATATTGGACGGGCTAACTCCTGAATTATTGGTTTGCTGCTGCTGCTTTGAAGGTCTTTGAACTTCTTTGAGCGTTGATGGCTGGTCGCTACGCGCGCTAATGTTGAATTGCTTTGCTTCCGAACGGACAGTGCGACGCCGAATGCTGTGATCGCTGATCAGGATAACGGCGCTCGATCTTACTGACAGATATTCGGCGGTTGATCCGTGAGTAATATTTTGAATCTTCGGTACGGCGGCGGCTCGCTCGCTCTGAACAAGAGCAGCACCCTCGCAGCTGTCCATTCCGGCTCGTTGCTTCAGCCCGCTGCAGAAAATCAAATCGCTTCTCGCTCCGGTTCGTATCAAATCCGGAAGCGCAGCGACCTTGGAACCATCAAGGCGCTCGGAGACGAAACGCGAAGGGATTCGAAGAGCCTCGAAAGTACGATCGGCAGGCTGTCACGTCCCGCGGAAATTACCAACGTCTATCACAGCTCTCCCGATATGGTGCCTTTCGTTCCGACCGGAACGGTCTATCTCGAATTTCATGAAATGGCCGATGAGCAGACGAGGAATGAACTGATCACCCGGCACCACTTAAAGCTGGTAAGACGGGAATTCGACGGCGGGTTGACGCTTCGTGTGGACGATCATCGACGGGACGCAGTCGAAGTTTGCACCGCCTTGCAGCAGGAGCCATCAGTCAGGATCGCCGAGCCCGACCTGTCGACAGAGGGTGAGGTGAAGGGCTTTGCCGTCCCGAACGATGCCCTGACGGATCACGAGTGGTACCTCGAAAATACCGGCCATAACGGCGGCGACACTGGCAATCTGAAAGCTGGCGCCGATGCGCGAGTGATTGCCGCATGGCGTCTGCTTCAAGGCTTCGGTTCTCCCGATGTGGTGATTGGAATTATCGATGACGGCTTCGACTTGAGCCATCCCGATCTTGCGGATCGATCGGTGCATCCCTGGGACTTTGCGCGCAATGCGGCCAACGTCGCTCCCGAACCCAACCTCACGTCGCCGCAGTTGGGAAACTGGCATGGCACGGCATGTGCCGGGATTGCCATTGGGGCCGTCGGCGCCGGCAAAATCGTTGGCGCCGCTCCTGGATGTTCCTGGATACCAGTGCGCTGGTCGAGTCTGGAGCCGATAGAGATCGCGAAATGGTTTGACTATATGTGTGAGCACGGAGCATCGATCGTCAGTTGCAGCTGGGGCGCTCGGGCGACCAACTACCCACTGTCGACGCGGGTTGCCAAAGCAATCAGCCGTTGTGCCACCGAGGGGCGTGAAGGCAAGGGCAGCATCATCGTCTTTGCCGCCGGTAATGAAGGCCGTGACGTCAATGACCCGGCCCACAGCAGCGTGAATGGATTCGCCATCCATCCAGACGTCATAGCGGTCGGCGCTTCCGACAGCCTGGATGAATATGCTTCCTATTCGAACACCGGCAAGGAAATCTGGATATGCGCGCCCTCGAGTAGTGACAGCGGTCGTGGTGTTACGACTGCCGACGTGACCGGAGAATTCATCGACTCGATCGGAGCGACGCGCCCTTTGGGCTATGTGCCAGGTGATTACAACGAACACTTCGGCAAGACGTCGAGCTCCTGTCCGCTGGTTGCCGGAATCTGCGGGTTGGTGCTGAGCGCCAATCCAGGACTGACCGCGGCGGAGTGCCGCGAGATCCTCAAGCAGACCGCGCGTCGGATCGGTGATCCTGGTTCCTACGATGCTGATGGCCATTCACGACTCTTTGGATACGGATGTGTTCACGCCGAGGCGGCGGTTGCCGAGGCGAAGGCCCGGTTGTTGCAGGCTTAAGCCAATCCGCTGCCTGCAGATCAAGTGTTTGCCCCAAGGGCGCGAGTTGTAACGCAGGAGGAAGTTATGTGGGCATTCCGGGCTTTCGCGATGATGATCGCCGTCAACGCGAGCTTGCATTCGGTCAGCGCGATGGCACAGGAGGCATGGAAGGAACCGCAAGATTCCGCCGCCGCGGTCACCGATCCGGACCGGTATGCCTGGCGGCTTTTCGTGGCCCTCAATTGGCCGGCAAACGTTAAGCAGAGGGCACCGGATTCAACCAAGAAGTTCGGAGATGCGGCACCGGGACCGGTCGTTTGGGAAACCTGGCGGAGCGCCAATAACAATGCAGCCGATACGGCTTACCCCATCGACGGTTCTGACCCCGGCACCTGGCTCGACAAAGAAACGCCCGCCGACAAACCTATCGCTGGTCTGGACCGTGGCGCGGAGCAGCAACGAATCCTGCTGGAGTCGATGAAGCGGGGAAACACACCGCTGCCGGCATTCGAAGAGGACATCGCAAGAGCCTTAGAGAACGAAGAGACCGTCAACGAGACCAGATTAAATCAGGCAACGTTCGAATTTGTGAGGTCAAAGAAGCTCTACAACGTCGACGAACAGATCAAGCTGTTTACGAACCGGGTCCAGACCATCGACTTTCCGCTGGCAGCCAAGGAAGTGAAGGCGCAATGGCGCGAGATCCAGGAGGCCGACAAGCCGCGCTACCACTGGGTCAAGTCCGACAACGGCAAGATCTATGGACTGACGGCGCTCCATATCACGACAAAGGATTTACCGAAATGGCTTTGGGCGACCTTCGAGCACATTGACAACAAGATTCCGGAATCCCAGGGCGGGCGCAAATTCAATATTGGCTGGAATCTGAAGTCGGTGGATCACTTTGCTTGCCCTCAGGCGCCGCATGATTGTGAACAAGCGCCGGCCAATATCGGTCTCGAAGGCACCAAATGGGCAAACTACCGGCTTCGCGGAACGCAGATCGATTTCGTCGACAGCCGCGGCAACATCACGCTGCTCGCGAATTCGCAGCCCGAAGGCGGCTTCCAGAACACGTCGTCCTGCATCACGTGCCACGCCCGGTCGACGATCGGCGCAACGGCACGCATGTCGGTCTTCAAATGTCAGGGGCAGGGTTCGACGGGTATGCCCAGCCCGGCGTGGTTCGTCGACCCGGCCAACAATCTCAAGTTCGTGCAACTTGACTTTGTCTGGTCTCTTTTCCGAGCTCGACGGGCAAATCATAGCGGAGCTCCCCCGGCTCAGGACCCGCTCTGCTCGAATTAGATCGTTTTGCCTAGGGAGAATGAGATGACAACGAACATTCCCGGTTTCGTACAAACCATCAAAGTCAACGATTTTCTGCCGGGTGATCCACCAATCGACATAACTGACATCGTTCGTCAGGCGGATAGCGGCGCAACTCCGCGGATACTTGCGCGGTTAGAGACGGATAAGCCAGATGGAGAGCAACCGCCGTCACCGCCAAAGTTCTTTTCGATTGCACGGCGATGCACGCATGCCGGCTGCAATATCCTCAAGGGCAGTCCGAACTGGGCGACGGCTGACCGGCCCATTGTGTTCAGCATGCTTGGGGAGGGTGCTACGGCTTATCCGGTCATCCAGTGTCCGTGTCATGGCAGCAGATTCGATCTGACCAGTGGCAAGCGCTTGCTGGGTCCGGCGCCGCCCGGTGCCAATCTGGCTCAATTTGAAACCAGGATCGAGACGGTGGGCGAAGATTCCTTTGTGTTTGTGGCGATAAACGCCATGCCCTGACGGGACGAGTTGGCGGTATTTGGCGGAGGCTGACAATGGCAGCAGCTTTGAAATGGACGGCGACGGGGGCGACACCCAGCCAGCGTTACGACGATGTCTGGTTCTTCAATCCCACTGTCGGATGGGCGGTCAACAGCTCGGGATACGTCCAGAAGACGACCAACGGCGGACAGACATGGGAGACCAAGTTCAAGACACCTATCCTCCCCGGGACTAATCGGCCGGTCTACCTTCGCTGCATGGCTTGGCCGAGCGAGCAGGTGGGGTGCGTCGGAACGCTGACAACCGAGCTCCGCCTCTATCGCACCACGGATGGTGGCGAACACTGGAATCCGGTCACTCTACCGGCCGCCGCGCCAAAGAAGGTCTGTGGATTGTATGCGGTAGATCAGTCCGTCATCTACGGTTCGGGGACCAACGATCCCAGCGACGGAGCTGCAGTGATCAAGAGCAGCGACGGAGGAAATAGCTGGATCGCGATCGACATGTCAACGCACGCGTCGAATTTGATCGACATTTACTTCCAGACCAGGGAACGCGGCTGGGTAGTCGGCGGCTTCTCCGACAAGGCGCAGCCCACATATGATGACGTCAAGCCGGTGATCCTCTTTACTGAGGACGGGGGTGAGACATGGGTCGACCGTCTGAAAGACATGCGCTCCCAATTTGTGGAGGGCACCTGGGGATGGAAGATTCAGTTCCTGAATGACCGGCTCGGATTTGTCTCGCTGGAGAACATGACACAGGCCTTCATTCTCAAGACCGAGGATGGCGGCAAGACTTGGTCGAAGTTTTCGGTACACGGCAATGCCAATATTGAAGGCATTGGCTTCCTCGATTCATCCACCGGTTGGGTCGGCGGGTGGGGCGATGAGGACTTTGCCTCGGGCAAGAGCAGCGTCACGAATGATGGCGGCCAGAGCTGGCAGAATGCGGATTCGATCGGAAAGTTCATCAATCGATTTCGCTTCTTCGGCAACCCCGTCAATCTCGGATACGCCGCGGGACGGACCATCTACAAATATGCACCGGACGTGGCAATCAAAGGCGTCGCACCGGTTGCCGTTGCCGCCGCCGCCCGCGCGGAAACCGAAAGCACTCCGTCCTACGACAAGCAGGTGCCGATCAGATTCCAAGTCCCCGCCGGGAGCGAGCGCGCAACGCTCCATATCTGGAATCGCTTCGGCAAGGAGATGCGAACGCTGATCGATGAAAAGAAGCCCGAAGCAGGGTCTCGGGAAATGGTGTGGGACCGCAAGGACGACCGCGGAGAGGCGGTTCGCCATGGCGTCTACATCTATCGCGTGACGGTCGACGGGAATGCAGAGAGTGGCGTGTTCGCGTTGCGCTAGCCGAGATATCACGCGGAAGGCGTAATCTGTATCTGTGTGGGGCGATTGTGTAGTGATGATCTAGGGAGGGATACGTGATGCAAACGCGCTTTGTCGCTGCCGGAGCTCTCCTTGCCACAATTCTCATGAATGCTCACGCCGCATCGGCGCAGGGAGCGCCGGATGTAACGCCCAAGGTGCTGCCGGACCGGATCGACGATGTACCGGACGCTGATGGGAGCCCGTTTCCGTGCTTCGACAATTTCAGTTGGCGGGCCTTCATCGCCCTGAACTGGCCGGCGCTTGAGGGGCCTGAAAATCGCGGCATGCCGGACCGGACCAAAAAGCCGGGTGATAGCGGACCGCGCGTGTGGGAGACCTACAAGGCGCGCTACGAGGTTTTCGCACCGGGGGCACCAGAACCGAAGGGCTGGACCAGTTACGAGGGGGCGAATCCGTGCGGCGGGGTCGACAACGAGACCAAGACACTGAGCGCATTCAGTCATTTTGCGGACTACAATCAGGCATCATTCGTGCTGGGGAGGCTGGCTAATCCGCTGATCGACCAGAGCAAGATGTATACGCGTTATGAGGTCCGCTTTAGCCGCGAACAGTTTGAGTCGATCGTGGATCCGAACAACAAATGGTACATCAAGCAGAATTTGCCGACGGCGGCGAAGCCTGGGACTTTCAAGGATGGCTCGGTTGAGATCAAGGCAGCCTGGCGCGTGCTCAATCCTGGTGATGGCACCGTTCGCAGCCGCTTCTACATCAACAAGGCGATGGTGTTCGATCCGGTTGCGACGGATCAGCAGGGGACAGTCGTCTGCAATGAACATGAAATTGCGCTGGTCGGATTTCATATCGTCATCAAGACGAAGTTGAGGCCACAATGGATCTGGAGTTCTTTCGAGCACGTCGACAATGTGCCGCCCAGGACTGACGAACCCGATGCCAAGGCCGTGCCTGTCCGATACTCATTCAATTCCGGGTTGCCGCCGCAGGTAGTGGCGCCGATGCCGGCGCCAGGGATGATTTCCGAGACCAACCGGCCCGACCCGAATTTGAAGATGCAGGTTATCCGCGCGCAACCGATTCAGCCGGAAACGATGCAGATGAATCGGAATTACTGGAATCTCCCTGACATCAAGGAGACCGTTTGGGCCAACTACATGCTGGTGATGACGCAGTGGCCGAGAATACCGGGCACGCCCGGCATCGGCAACGCGGGAACGCCATTTCCGACCGGTGTTTCATCCACCCTCGCGAACACGACGATGGAGACCTATCAACAGAGAAACGGCAGAAGCTGCATCGAGTGCCATCAAGAGGTTTCCAACTCGCTGGGCAGGGATTTCGTTGCCTTCATGGGCTTCGACGCTACAGATCCTGTGCAGCAGGCGATCGCCGCGACAGCATTCCGGGCCAGTTCCATCCGTGCTGCGAACGCAACCAGGAACTCGCCGAGCCTGGACTCTGTAAGGGGTCCGTCGCGAACTGCACTGGATGATGATCCATCGGTGCAGGCTTTGGTCCGGATCCTTCAGGAGCCGTGAGATAGAACGCCGAACAGGAGGGCGAAGAATGGCCGGCAAGATTAATACATACGGGGAGTTTCAGGACTTCATGGACGCCTGCTGCGTTAAGGTCCAGGCCGATCCGGACCTCTCGGGGCATGGGCGGTGGTGGCGGCAGATGGATCACAATGAGTTTGTCACCACCGGCGAGGTCAAACATCGGCGCGTAGTGGTGGTTGGCGATCCCGACAATTCAGTTATGGTCCAGGCGCTGCGAGGCGTCCCGCCGGACTTTGCCGACGATCCCGGCGCATTGTTTGGCCGTATGCCGCAAAATGCTGCGGCATTTTTCGATGTGGCCGATATCGACGAAATCGCAGACTGGATCAAACGCGGATGCCCAAACGGCGGGGGTGGCGTACCGGCTTCCTGACATGGTGACATTTCTCGGGAAGGGCTGCTCCGGGCGAGTCCGTTCGTGTGCTTCAGTACCTTATTGAGCGCGGTCCAGGCCGGACGGAGGTCGAGCTGGCCAAGGCAATTCATGGTGACAAAGGATATCAGCGACAGGTCAACCAGGACCTGGTGTTGTTGCTGGGAAAAGCAACCGTCACTCGGCGCGGTGAACCATGGCGATACTATCCCGCCTGACTTTTTCCGCTTCGGAATGCTTCAAGGCCAAGGTAGCTGGTTCTGCCTGCGGTCTCAGTAGCCCGGCACGCGATCCGTCCTGCAATCGTATGGACCGTCCTTACCCGTACCCTCAACCCTCGTATCGTAGAAATGGCCCGTGGACGGAGCGGCGAGCCATTCGTCAACAATCGGCTTCGGCATTTCGAAATAGTGGTAGTAGGTCGTTTTGAGCCGGACGACGACGTACTGATTTGAAGCGTCGTAGCAGAGCCTGTTGACGACACTGCTCCGGGTGATGTCCTGGCAAGTGAAGGGTTTGAGTTCAACCGGCCCGCGATACTTCACATCGACAGACTCTGAATCGGCCCAGGTGGCACTCATCAAGAGGAAGATCAGAGACAGGTAGCGCATTGATTTGCTCATTCATTCGAGTGGGCTGCGACTGTAAGCCTCTGGCCGCTGGCAACGTGATCGGCCCATCCGATGCACGTTTTGTCGCCCTCGATTGCTGGGAATCTACGGTGACAACCCATTCCATGCTGTTCAGTTGGAGGCGGAGATCTTGCGCCGCGCGCACGCTCAGCAGCGCGCTGGGCCGCACCGCGTATACGTGGACGACGACGCAATTCGTCCAAGTCATGCTGAACCCTGACGGTCGGCAGTGGATCAACGAGCTTTGGCAGGCCGAGTGAAAGAAGTGAACGGTTCTGCTGCTGATAGCGATCGAATCCTTGACTTGGTGAAGCACCATGTCGGGCGAAGGTCTCACTGGGACCCCGTTTACAAGAGCGGCAGGCTTGTCGGCTAGATCTGGGAGATATCTTTCGTCACATCAAAACAGCGGCCTGATTGCCCACGTGGACGAGTTGCTTCGCCGGTCCTTTCTTTTTCTACGCCAGCCTACGACCGCCGCAATTTAGCCAAGCCGACAAAAAGCTGGACGCGCTATCGGCTCGAATGAGCAGAGGAGCAAGAAGAGCTAGCATGCGGATTTCAGGGACATGGCGTCTCATCGTGCGCGTTTTTCTCCCATTTGCTGCTGGATACTATCTTTCCTACTTTTTTCGAACGATCAACGCTCTGGTCTCTGATCATCTCGTCTCGGATGCCGGGTTCGGTACTGCCGACCTCGGGTTACTCACGTCGGTCTATTTCCTGGTGTTCGCAGCGGCCCAGATCCCAATCGGTATATTGCTAGACCGCTTTGGCCCGCGTCGTGTGCAAAGTGCGTTGCTCTCGGTCGCCGCCGCAGGTGCTGGCCTATTCGCGATATCCACGGGATTGCCGTCACTCTTGATTTCACGAGCAATGATCGGTCTTGGGGTAGCGGCAGCGCTGACCGCTGGGTTGAAGTCCATTGTTCTTTGGTTTCCCAGAGAACGAGTGGCCTTGCTGAACGGTTACATGATCATGCTGGGCTCCCTCGGAGCGGTAACCGCCACGACTCCCGCCGAGCATCTGCTCACCTGGATCGGCTGGCGCCAGCTCTTCGAAATCCTGGCGGCTGCGACTGGTGCCACGGCCGTGCTCATCTATGTGGTGGTTCCTGAACGAGTCGTCGCCTCATCAACAGTACCAACGCGCGTCACGCTAAGCTCCGTTTTTGGCGACAGGCGTTTCTTGCGAGTTGCTCCGTTATCAGCGACTTGCGTGGGATCGGCCTGGTCCCTGCAGGGGTTGTGGGCCTCGCCGTGGCTGACGGACGTGGAGCGGCTCGATCGTGCGAGCCTTGTCGGGCAACTCTTCACGATGTCGATCGTGCTCTGCGGTGGCGCCTGGTTGTTCGGTACGATGGTCCATTACATCAGACGAAGAGGAGTGAAAGCGGAAACAGTATTAGCGATTGTCGCGGTGCTGTTCATCGCTGCCGAGTTTACCTTGATTCTGCGCGTGCCTCTGCCGTCCATTCTGCCTTGGTCCGTTGTCGCAATTGTCGGAACTGCGACCGTGGTCAGCTTCGCGGTCATCGGTGATTACTTTTCGCCAGAACTCACCGGTCGTGCAAACGGTGCCTTGAACGTGCTGCACTTCGGTTGGGCATTTCTGGCCCAATACGGCACTGGCTTGGTCCTCGAGCAATGGCCCACTGACGATGGTCATAAGTCCGTCCTGGCCTATCAAATTGCCTTCAGTCTCAACGTAACAGTACAGATCGCGGCGTTCGCATGGTTCGCGCTACCGTGGCTCCGATCTCTCAACCGGTGGATGGGTTCGGTTCCACTCTTCATGCCGGTTGGCGGTTCCGACGCACTCGAGCCTACCATCTCGAACGAGCAAGCGGTAGTACTAGTGCCCGCTGACGACGACGCGGAGTGGTGAGCAGCGAACTGCAACGTTTAAACTTTGCCGACGAGCATTGATCAACAACTCTCCGAACCGAACGCGTCCGGTCGAGCAGTTGTAGTATGCTCCCAGTCCTTCTTTTTCTACGCCAATCTACGATCCCCGTAAGCGCTTGTTGCGCCAAGTCAGTCGGTGCCTTTTCTAATCATTCCCATCTGAGGACGCTCTTTAATACCCTCATTCGGTGGGGACGACCGTGGCAATCCATTCCTTTCAATCTGAGGCGAATTCGCGAGGTGCGCGAATGCTTCGTAGCGCGCTTGGCACAGCCATTGCGGGCTACTTGGAAGACGACGCGATCATCGAAGTCATGCTCAATCCGGATGGTCGGTTGTGGATTGATCGACTGTCAAGTGGGTTGGTTGACACTGGAGAAACTCTGTCTGCGGTCGACGGCGAGCGCATCGTTCGTCTGGTGGCACACCATGTGGGCGCCGAGGTGCACGCCGGAGCGCCACGGGTTTCGGCCGAACTGCCCGGGACAGGCGAGCGCTTCGAAGGTCTCTTGCCTCCGGTCGTTGCAGCACCGGCCTTTGCTATCCGCAAGCCCGCCGTCGCCGTGTTTACGCTCGACGACTACGTCGCCAGGGGGGTCATGACCTCGGAGCAGGCGAAGATCCTGAGGGCCGCGGTCGATGCACGGAAGAACATCCTCGTCGCCGGCGGGACCTCGACCGGCAAGACGACGCTGACGAATGCCCTCCTGGCCGAGGTGGCGAAGACCTCCGATCGGGTCGTGCTGATCGAAGACACGCGCGAACTGCAATGCAAAGCACCAAATCTCGTGGCGCTGCGGACCAAAGATGGTGTGGCTACACTATCGGATCTCGTTCGGTCCTCGCTGCGACTGCGTCCTGATCGTATTCCGGTTGGCGAGGTCCGCGGTGCGGAAGCGCTCGATCTGCTCAAGGCTTGGGGTACAGGCCATCCCGGCGGCATCGGCACTATTCATGCGGGCACCGCGGTCGGCGCGCTACGGCGGCTCGAGCAACTCATCCAGGAAGCCGTCATCACAGTTCCGCGGGCCCTGATCGCCGAGACGATCAACGTTATCGCCGTACTGGCGGGGCGCGGCGCTGACCGTCGCCTCGCTGAGCTCGCCACGGTCTCAGGGCTCGGTACCACCGGCGACTACAGCCTTTCAACAGCAGGAGACTGACATGCGTCAGCAATTTCGCTTTCTTCGAGGTACGTCGTTGGCCGCCTACGGCGCCCTGTTTTTGGTAGTTCAACCCGCATGGGCGGCTGGTTCGAACATGCCGTGGGAGCAGCCGCTCAATCAGATTTTGCAGTCAGTGGAGGGGCCGGTCGCCAAGATCATCGCCGTCATCGTCATCGTGGTGACCGGGCTCACGCTCGCGTTCGGGGATTCCTCGGGCGGTTTCCGCAGACTGATCCAGATCGTGTTCGGTCTGTCGATCGCGTTTGCGGCCTCAAGCTTCTTCCTGTCGTTCTTCTCCTTCGGCGGTGGCGTGGTGATCTGATGGATGAGGCGATCACAGGCTTTGTCGTGCCCGTTCATCGCGCGCTCACTGAGCCAATCCTGATGGGCGGCGCGCCGCGATCGGTTGCGATCGTCAACGGCACGCTTGCGGCAGTCCTGGGTCTGGGGCTGCGGCTCTGGATCGCGGGTCTGGTCCTCTGGTTCATCGGCCACATGGCCGCCGTCTGGGCCGCCAAGCGCGACCCCGCTTTTGTCGATGTGGTGCGCCGACATCTGCGCATCCCCGGTCATCTCAACACCTGAGCTCTCGGTCATGATGAACCTTGCTGAATATCGCCATTCCAACGCGCGGCTCGCCGACTTCCTGCCCTGGGCAGCCCTGGTCGACGAGGGAATCATCCTAAACAAGGACGGCTCGTTCCAGCGGACGGCGAAGTTCCGGGGGCCTGACCTCGACAGCGCAGTGCCGGCTGAACTTGTCGCCGTCGCCGGTCGCTTGAATAACGCCTTGCGTCGCCTGGGATCCGGCTGGGCCGTGTTCGTCGAGGCGCAGCGACATTTTGCAGGAGCCTATCCTCCGAGCACCTTTCCGGATGTCGCATCCGCGCTGGTCGACACGGAGCGTAGAGCTCAGTTTGAAGAGGCGGGCACCCACTATGAGTCCAGTTATTTCCTGACCTTCCTCTATTTGCCACCGGAGCAAGGGGCTGCCAAGGCAGAACGACTTCTCTATGAGGGTCGGGATCGCACCGTTGGAGCAGACGCGCGTGAGGTTCTCCGCGCATTTATTGACCAAACCAACCGCGTGCTTCAACTGGTCGAAGGGTTCATGCCGGAATGCGCCTGGCTCGATGATCAGGGCACGCTGACCTATCTGCACTCGACGATCTCGACCAAGCGTCATCGCGTTCGAGTACCCGAAATTCCCATGTACATCGATGCGCTGTTGGCCGATCAGCCGCTTACCGGCGGGCTCGAGCCGATGTTGGGCTCAGCCAACTTGAGGGTTCTGACGATCGTCGGCTTTCCGGGAGCGACGACGCCGGGGATCCTGGATGACCTCAATCTACTGCCGTTTTCGTATCGTTGGTCGACCCGCGCGATCATGCTCGACAAGACCGATGCCGCCAGGCTCGTGACCAGGATCCGCCGACAGTGGTTCGCCAAGCGGAAATCCATCGGAGCCATCCTCAAGGAGGTCGTGACAAACGAGGCCTCGACGCTGCTCGATACCGACGCCCACAACAAGGCGCTTGATGCCGACGCGGCGTTGCAGGAACTGGGGTCCGATCAGATCGGACAAGCCTTTGTCACTGCGACCATCACTGTCTGGGACCTTGATCCCAATGCCGCTGATGAAAAGCTGCGCTTAGTCGAGAAGGTCATCCAAGGCCGCGATTTCACCTGCATGATCGAGACGGTGAATGCCGTCGAAGCCTGGCTCGGTGGCTTGCCGGGCCATGTGTACGCCAATGTGCGGCAGCCACCGGTGTCGACCCTCAACCTCGCCCACATGATTCCGCTGTCGGCCGTGTGGGCCGGCGAGGTGAGGGATCTGCACTTCAAGGGTCCGCCGCTCCTGTTTGGGAAGACCGAGGGATCGACCCCATTCCGATTCTCCCTCCACGTCGGCGACGTCGGCCACACGCTCGTGGTAGGGCCGACAGGTGCCGGCAAGTCGGTCCTTCTAGCTCTGATGGCGCTACAGTTCCGTCGTTACCCGAACTCGCAGGTCTTTGCGTTCGATTTCGGCGGTTCGATCCGGGCGGCCGCGATTGCCATGGGCGGCGACTGGCATGATCTCGGCGGTGGACTGTCTGACGGGGACGAGAACCCTGTGGCTCTGCAACCATTGGCCTGGATCGATGATCCCTCAGAGCGCGGATGGGCCGTGGAATGGATTGGCGCGATCCTGGCGCGCGAAAAGGTCGAGATCACGCCGGAGGTCAAGGATCATCTTTGGTCGGCGCTCACCTCTCTCGCTTCGGCGCCGAGGGAGGAGCGCACCCTCACGGGCCTCTCAGTTTTGCTGCAATCCAATTCCCTGAAAAGGGCCTTGCAACCCTATTGCCTAGGTGGTCCCTCTGGACGCTTGCTCGATGCAGAATTCGAGCGCCTCGGCGAGGCGTCGGTCCAGGCATTTGAGACCGAAGGCTTGATCGGAACGAGCGCTGCCCCGGCCGTGCTGGCGTATCTCTTCCATCGTATCGGTGATCGTCTTGATGGTCGGCCGACACTCCTCATTGTCGATGAAGGCTGGCTTGCCCTCGACGACGAGGACTTTGCCGGCCAGCTCCGCGAATGGCTGAAGACGCTTCGGAAGAAGAATGCGTCTGTCATCTTCGCTACCCAGTCGTTGTCGGATATCGACGGCTCCGCGATCGCGCCCGCTATAATCGAAAGCTGCCCAACTCGTCTGTTACTACCGAACGAACGGGCAATCGAACCGCAGACCACCGCCATCTACCGCCGCTTCGGTCTCAACGATCGCCAAATCGAACTTCTGAGCCGGGCAACGCCAAAGCGCGACTACTACTGCCAGTCGCGCCGGGGCAACCGCATGTTCGAACTTGGGCTTGGTGAAGTCGCGCTCGCCTTTACGGCAGCTTCTTCCAAGACCGACCAGGCTGTCATCGCGCAACTCTTTGCCGAACATGGACCTGACGGCTTTGTGCCGGCTTGGCTCCAGCACCGTGACGTCGCGTGGGCCCTCGACCTGATCCCCAATCTCGTCAATCTGGAGAAATTGCTATGAAGCGTCTTGGTCTATTGGCGGCTGCTGGCACGGTCGCGCTGATCCTGGGCGTCACGGCGCCTGCAAGGGCGCTGATCGTCTTCGATCCCAACAACTACGTTCAGAACGTCCTGACTGCCGCACGAGAGCTGCAGCAGATCAACAATCAGATCACCTCGTTGCAGAACGAGGCGCAGATGTTGATCAGCCAGGCGAAGAACCTGGCAAACCTGCCGTACTCGTCGATACAGCAACTGCAATCTTCCATCCAGCGGACTCAGCAATTGCTGGCCCAAGCCCAGCGCATTGCCTACGACGTCCAGCAGATCGATCGTGCCTTCTCGACGAGCTACGCGCCAGCTACCAGTAGCCAGTCGGATCAGTTGCTGATCGCCAATGCTCAATCGCGTTGGCAGAATTCATATGCCGCAACGCAAGACGCGCTTCGTGTCCAGGCAGGCATCGTTGGCAACCTCGACACCAACCGCGTCCAGACCTCCGCGCTCGCTAGCTCGAGCCAAGGCGCTATCGGTGCCTTGCAGGCGACACAGGCCGGCAATCAGATTCTGGCATTGAACGCGCAGCAGCTCGCCGACCTCACGGCTGTCGTGACGGCGCAGGGCAGGGCGCAAAGCCTTGAAGCCGCGCAACGCGCGGCGGCCCAGGACCAAGGCCGCGAGCAGCTTCGGCGGTTTCTCACGCCAGGGCAGGGCTATCAATCATCCAACGTGCAGATGTTCCACTGATGACCGATATCCGGGCATTCACGGCGTTGTCGCTGCTTACGACAATCGGCGTCCTGGTCGTCACTGCCTGCACGATTCAGCTTCGCGGCGGAGACGGTCCTCCGCCGCCGAAGGCGGAGCAAACGGCAGACGCAACCAGCTCAGACCTCGCGCCCTGCCGCAGCGTCACTGCGGAGCAAGCAGAGCGTTATGAGCGTTGCAAGCAAGTTTGGGCCGAAAACCGCCGTCGCTTCTTTGGCAAGATGGACGGTGCCGCAGTTCCAGGCCGCGACGAATCCGCCGCCGGCGTGGCGCTCGCTCCAAAGGATCAAAGCCGGATCCCCCAGGGATATCCGAACCTGGCGACCCCTGAGGCGAGCAAGCCATGACAGGTACGGGGATCATTGACCAGTTTCTTGAAACGTTCACGCGTTATATCGACAACGGTTTCGGACTGCTCGGTAGCGATGTCGGATATCTCGCAACGACTCTTGCGGCGATCGACATCACGCTCGCCGCATTGTTCTGGAGTTGGGGAACGGACGAGGACGTCATCGCGCGCCTCGTCAAGAAGACGCTCTTCGTCGGCGTCTTTGCCTACCTCATCGGTAACTGGAACAGCCTGGCACGCATCGTCTTCGAGAGCTTTGCCGGTCTCGGGCTGAAAGCATCGGGCGCAAGCCTATCTGCATCGGATTTCCTAAGACCTGGAAAGATCGCTCAAGTCGGCCTTGATGCCGGCCGACCATTGCTCGACTCGATCTCCAACCTGATGGGCTACATCAGCTTTTTCGAGAATTTCGTCCAGATCGTCGTTCTCCTGTTCGCGTGGGTCGTGGTGCTGCTCGCCTTCTTCATTCTGGCGATCCAGCTCTTCGTCACCCTGATCGAGTTCAAGCTCACGACGCTAGCCGGCTTCGTGCTCATTCCCTTTGGCTTGTTTGGCAAGACCGCCTTCGCGGCGGAGCGAGTGCTGGGCAACGTGATATCTTCCGGCATCAAGATCCTGGTCCTGGCCGTCATCGTCGGCATCGGCTCCACCCTGTTCTCGCAGTTCACCGTAGGTTTCGGCGATGCACAGCCGACCATCGAAGACGCGATGACGCTGGTGCTCGCGGCGCTTTCCTTGCTGGGCCTCGGCATCTTCGGCCCGGGTATCGCAAACGGCCTAGTGTCGGGCGGACCTCAACTCGGCGCCGGGGCCGCGATTGGAACAGGCCTTGCTGCTGGCGGCATTGTTGCGGCTGGCGCGGGACTCGCCGCTGGCGGTGCCGGTCTCGCTGGCGGTGCGGTTGCAGGCGCCGCGCGCAGTGGCAGCGCTGTCCTAAGCGGAGCATCAGCCGCATATCGAAGGGGCGGCGTTGCTGGCATCGCGGAGGCCGGCAGCTCTGCTGCGATGAGCCCTTTGCGTCGAGCCGCGGCTGCCTTCGGAGGAGGGCGAGCAGGCGAGCAAGGCGCGAGCACCTCGGCTGAAGGGCAGCCTGATTGGGCGCGCCGCATGAAGCGTGCTCAGACCATTCGGCATGGTGCCTCGGCCGCTGGCCACGCTGTCCGCTCGGGCGATCACGGTGGCAGCGGCTCCTCCGTCGATTTGTCCGAAGGAGAACGCTGAGACGCACCACTGCATCTCCGCCGCACAGCAGCGCCTCAAATCCACCTAGCGCACGACTTGAAACCGATCACTCGATATCAAGGGCAACCCGATGTTCAAACGACCATCAGTTCACTACGGGCGCATGCCCGAGCCGATTACGCCTTATCAAAAGGCCGCACAGGTTTGGGACGAACGCATTGGATCGGCGCGCGTGCAAGCCAAGAACTGGCGCCTAATGGCGTTTGGCTGTTTGATGCTGTCGGCCGGTCTCGCTGGCAGCCTTGTCTGGCAATCGAGCCGGGGATCAATCACGCCGTGGGTGGTGGAGGTCGATCATCTCGGCAAGGCCCAAAGGGTCGCGCCGGCAAACATCGACTATCAACCGACAGATGCCCAGATCGCCTACCATCTGGCGCGCTTCATCGAGGATGTCAGAGGCCTGCCGGCCGACGGCATCGTTCTGCGCCAAAACTGGCTCCGGGCCTATGATTTTACGACCGATCGCGGCGCCGCTGCGCTCAACGACTACGCGCGCAACAATGATCCTTTTGCCAGACTTGGCAAGGCGCAAATCTCCGTCGACGTCTCGAGCGTCATTCGCGCGTCGTCGGAAAGCTTTCGGGTCGCGTGGACCCAGCGCATCTACGACAACGGCTCGTTGAGCTCGACTGAGCGCTGGACTGCAATCCTAACGATCGTGATCGAGACGCCGCGCGATGCCGAACGTCTGCGCAAGAATCCCCTTGGCGTCTATGTCCGCGCCATCAACTGGTCAAAGGAGTTGGGTCAGTGACCAAGACGCCGTCTGACGTTCATTCGAAATGTTCCATTCAGAAAAGCAGGCTCAATTCGGCTTGGCCGGAGTTCGTGAGCTCGAAGCGTGCACTTCTATCCGCTCTTCTGCTTTGCTCGTCCGTGCTCGGTGGGTGCGCGACCTACATTCCGCCGGAGATCAGCTATGACGCTGAAGTTCCTCCGCTGCCGGCGACGCCCGTCGCTCTCGACGACAGATCGCGACCTCTTCACGTTCCGCCCCTCTGGAAGCCTGCTCTCGGCGGCAAGTCGGGAGGGAAAGAAGACGCTGAACCCGTGAGCCGGGTTGAGACCGCAAACGGCGCAGCCCGCGTGGAACCGCGCAAGCGGGGGTATTTCAACGCAGCGCAAATCTACGCCTACAGTCCTGGGGCGCTCTATCAGATTTACGCAGCGCCGGGGCAGATCACGGATATCGCGCTCGAGGAGGGGGAGCAGTTGACGGGATCGGGGCCAATCGCGGCCGGAGATACCGTACGCTGGGTCGTGGGCGATACCGAGAGTGGAAGCGGCGACACGCGGCGCGTCCATATCCTGGTCAAGCCGACCCGAGCTTCGATCGAGACCAATCTCGTCGTCAATACCGACCGGCGCACCTACCTGATCGAGCTCCGCGCCCGCGAACGGCCATATATGCCGTCTGTTGCCTGGTACTATCCAGAAACTGCACGGGAACGATCGCGTTCGGTCGCTCTGAGGCCCATTCTTCCGGACCCGGCGCGGCGCATCTCCCGCTATGCCATCGAAGGGGACAGTCCTCCCTGGCGTCCGATTGCTGCATACGACGATGGGCGCAAGGTCTATATCGAATTCCCGCAAGGCATCGTGCAAGGTGAGATGCCTCCGCTCTTTGTCATCGGTCCGGATGGCAAAACCGAGCTCGTCAACTATCGCGCTTACACCAACGTATTGATCGTCGATCGGCTGTTTGCTGCCGCTGAACTCAGGCTAGGCGGTGAGCACCAGCAGAAGGTCAGGATTGTCAGGACTGACGGGAGGCCGTCGTCATGAACACCCGGAATGTAAACGATGGGGAGCAAGCAGTTCCCCCGGAGACACAATGGGAGCAGTCAGAAAGTTTCCGCTTGAGAGCAGAGCATCCGCGCGTGACAAGATTGTCACGAAAGGTCTTGGCCGGCGGGATCGCGTTTGCCCTGCTTGTCATCGGCGGAGCGGTGCTGTGGTCGCTGCAGAACAATCGCTCCCGTAATCAGGCGGCCGATGAGCTTTACGGTACCGACCATCACAATGTTGCCGACGGAATTACGACGCTGCCGAAGGACTATGCTGGCGTTCCGCGCCAGCCAATACCGCAGCTTGGCCCGCCGCTCCCCGGGGATCTCGGTCGACCGATCCTCGCGGCCCAGGGCCAGCCGCCGACGATCGGCGCTGATCCGGACCAGCAGCGTCGAGAACAAGAGACCGAAGCTGCGCGTATCAGCCGTTTGTTCGCTTCGACCAATGGAAGAGACGTGCGTCCGCCCGTCCCTGCGGCGGTTGGAAGTGACCGCGTGGTGCCACCGAACGCAACGAGCACTGGCGACGATGGATCTGCGCAGAACGGCCAGGACCGCAAGCTTGCCTTCGTGAACGCCTCTGTCGACCGTCGCACGGTAAGCCCTGACCGTGTCACCAGACCCGCTTCACCATACATCGTGCAGGCTGGGACGATGATTCCAGGGGCGCTCATCACTGGAATTCGATCGGATCTGCCAGGCCAAGTTACAGCGCAGGTAACCGAGAATGTTTTTGATACGCCGACCGGCCGCTTTCTTCTTGTGCCTCAAGGAGCGCGCCTGATCGGGATTTACGATAGCCTGGTCACTTTCGGCCAATCCCGTGTGCTGCTTGTCTGGACCCGGCTGATCATGCCGAATGGACGTTCAATCGTTCTGGAGCGGCAGCCTGGCGCTGACACCGCAGGATATGCAGGCCTCGAAGATCGGGTTGACAATCACTGGGGCGAACTCTTTAAGGCTGCGGCACTATCGACGTTTCTGGCGGTCGGGACAGAACTGGGGGCCGGTTCGGACTCCAACAGCAACGACAGCGCCATCATCCAGGCATTGCGACACGGCGCCTCCGACTCATTAAGCCAAACTGGACAGCAGGTCGTTCGGCAGAGTCTCAACATTCAGCCTACTCTGATCGTGCGCCCCGGGTATCCGGTTCGCGTTCTCGTCAATCATGACCTCATACTTACGTCGTATAGAAAGTGACAACATGCCGAAACTCAAAATAGGAGAGCTTCCAGACGACAAGCCCGTCAAAGTGAGCACAGAACTGCCTGCGGCCGTGCATCGTGATCTCATTGCATATGCAGAAGCGCTTACGCGTCAGGGTGGTCAAGTGGTCGATCCGACTAAACTCATCGCGCTCATGTTGGCGCGCTTTATGGCGACGGATCGAGGATTTTCTAAACTGAAACGTGAAGGCCACGCCCCCTCCACTGACGAAGGACAGTGACGCTTAAGCGTCCCCGAAGCTGTTGGTCGACGCAAAATAGTTCCGTAATCAACCCAGGCGCTGCCGAGTTGGCGCTAACAGCTGGATATCGTATCGGAAAGTGTGTTCCCGCGTCTGCCCGGAACAACTCCGATTACCGGGTTCTCTCTGTTTTCAGACGCGAGAGTGCTGGAGTCTAGGTGCGGCTATTCGTTACCTTCAGGCGCGTTACACTACTCCGGCCATCGACGCTGACAGGCACGTCACCCTCGATCGTGGCCCGACGTACGATGCGACGCTGGTCCCCGTAGTCGTTGACCGCGTAATGCTGCGTTGCCCGGTTATCCCATATCGCAATATCGTCCTCTAACCAATTCCAGCGCACGGTGTTTTCGGGTGCGGTGATGTGCGACTGGAAAAGATCAAATAGTTTTTGTCCGTCGTATTTGGAGACCCCAACAAAGTGCTTCACCAAGGCGCCGAGCACTAGCGTCCGCTCGCCTGTTTCGGGATGGACGCGTACGACGGGATGCTCGGCCTCGAAAACTGTTCTGGTGAACACCTCGTCAAAGTGTTTTTTGTCGACATCGCGGACACGTGCCATCCCGGCGTAATCGAAAACATTGCTGTGAACGGCCCATAGGCCCTCGGCAAGCCGTTGTAGCGGCGGCGGCAGATCAAGATAAGCGGCAGCTGTGTTCGACCACAGGGTGTCGCCTCCGAACGTTGGCATTACTACTGCCCGTAGGACCAAAATCTTGGGATAGGCGTCGGCGAAAGTCCCATCTGCATGCCAAACGTCGGCGCGACCGCCGCCGCGAGTGGAATCCAACTCGAGGAGCGACCCCATCCCCTTGGTAGCACCGAGCATCGGATGTGGCACTAGCTTTCCGAGGCGAGCGGCAAAGCGCTCCTGCTCGGCGTCATTGAGATGTCCTTGATTGCGGAAGAAGATCACCTTGTGCTCGAGCAATAAGCTGCTGATCGCGGCGATCGCGTGATCCGGTAGATCGCCTGATAGTTTGATATTTTTGACTTCGGCACCGATGCGCGCTGCACGTTTCACAACATCTGTGCTCGGGATGAAGCCACCGATCAAAGCCATTGCGCTCATCTTGCTTTTCCAAGTCCTGGCCGCTCTTCCTCGCCTCTTGAAGCGAGTAATCTTCAGCAAGCATCGTGCCAAGTACCCGTCAATGCGCACTGAACGAACGGTGGTATTTGGCGCGAGCCATAAACTGAGCCGATGGTTGGGCATGCCAGGCGACGCTGGGAAAGCTATGCCGAATGGACTTTAGCTTACTATGCGCGCTGTACTGGATCTGACACCAGCTTGTGCCTCTGTCAGAATACGGACAACTGTTTCTAAACAGTGCGGTAAGTCCGAGCTGACTGTTCCGTTAGTGAATTTCGCGAGGTAATCGATGGCCCGACCGCTGGAGCCTGGGAGAGCTGTAGATGCAACATCAGGTCGAGCGGCGCTGTTGGCTGGTCATGCACATTTGTGTTTCAGTCCTGAATCGGGATAAGAGCTGCGACTTCCTGGTCCCGCGCCAGTTTGCTCGCCGCTAGGCCGGTGGCGACACCAATGCGATCTGCCGCGGGGCGGTTTTGGCTCATCTTGCGCTTGCCTTCGACTTTGGTGATCGGGATGCGCACGCCGACGATTTCACGCAACTGGGCGGTTATGAAATCCGCGGGCGCATCGCTGACCGCCCAGGGCGTCGCACGTGACGTCTCATGGATATTCGTCAGACGCGTCACGATCTCGAGCAGGCGATTGGGATCCTCGAAGAACTCAATCGGCCCATGGGCGTGGACCGCGATGTAATTCCATGTCGGAACCACATGTTCAGCTTGTCGCTTGCTGGGATACCAGGATGGCGTCACATAAGCGTCCGCGCCAGTAAAGATCGCCAGAGCTTCTCCAATCGGGGCCGTGCGCCATTGTGGATTGCCCTTCGCCAGATGCCCGTACAGCGCGCCGTGTTCGCCTTCGCTCTCATTGAGGAAGAGCGGAAGAGGGGTCGCAAGTGGCCCATCTGATGTCGCCGTGATCAGGTTGGCCAATCGGGCGCAGCGGATTGTCGCTCGAATGTTCTCGATGTCGTCGTCTCGAAACGGGACTGGTATGTACATGAAGGCTCTCCACTGGCAGCGTGGAGATAAACCTAAATCAATATGCTAGAAAACTGCCAGTTTCAGTCGTTCCCCTAACCGTGTTTCAAAACCACTACGTCCTGGCCCCGTCGAGTTGAGCAATCAACGCTGATTATCGTCATTGCTGCAGTGCTAGCAGAGCTTCTTCCGATCAGCTGGGGCAAGCTGGGTAAGACTATCCGCGGCTCGATCGCGGGCACGGCCACCGCGATTCATCACCTGCGCCCACCCGGCGGGCCCGCATCGGATCTGCCTTCCGCGTTGTTCACATATCTTGCAAATGAATTGAGGTCCTAATGTCGTTCACTTATCGCCCTATGCTCAAGACGCAAACGGGTGAGGTTGCTGCCCTGCTCCAGTTGGTCGCGCCCCAACGCGGCGCCTTGCGGCGCGACACTCGATGTACCCGGGCCGCATCGCCGAAATGATCCTGAACGGCGCGCTGAAACCGGCGACACGTTTTGCGAGAACCTCTTGGATCTGGACGACGAGTAATGACGTCGTCGCCTGTAACTCGGCAGGCTGAAACGCGGCGCACGCCAGGTCGGCATCGCGGCCGTTCTGGCTTATAGTGAGCCTATACTCTATCGCGCACTCACGGGACGACGTTTAACGCCAAAATTGCGATCACCGCCGTCACCACTGTGACCGTCATGGTCACGGTTTCGAAGCCGATCCCCCAGCTTCCGTTTTCACCAAGGTCCACCACAAAAGAACCAATCCAAATAGTACGCACGCGCCGCCGTTAACGACGACGCGATTAGCTCTTATATCGACAACGAAGGAACCAAGAATGGCTATTCCCAAAATGAGAAGCGCTACTCCTGTTGCGGCAGTCAAAACGTTAGAACCGTTTTTTCGGGGCATCGCTGCTACTCCGATCTTAGTTAGTCCGAATGGTGACAAGCCTGCTTGCAACTTCGGAGCGTAATTACACTGCGCTAAATGTCTAACCGTTTCCAGTCGCAGCGAACGGCAGCAGAGCCGCCGCCATCGAAGTCTGCTGCAACCGTCTCGATGCTGAACGGCCGCGGATCCGCCTCATCCGCCGGGCTGTTGGTCCTTCGCCGAACTCCAGTCAGGACCGTGGATGCGGACCATCTCGCGATGGGACCACTTGATGAAGGCACGCTCAACACAAAAGGCGGCGGCGACCCCAGCGGCCAGCGCAAGGCCGCAGGCGATGTAGTCGTTCGTGAAATTCCAATAGATATTGCTGCCGGCGACCACGACAAAAGTGAGTGCCATCGCCGTATTGCGAAATGCCTTGACCATTTTGCCCCCAGCAAATTGCCTACGAACTTCCTAGCATTGCGACCCTGAGGATCAGCAGCGTCGACGGGGCGTCCTGCGCCGTCTTTCTGCACGGACCCCAGAAAGCCACGCCCGCATCCGAATGCCGGCAGCGGCCCGGCGATGGTTTCGCCTCGGTCGGGCAGCGCCGCTAGGCGTCCACTTGGGCGCGCTTGTGCAGCGACGTCCCGGCGATACGGTCCAGATCGGGGCCTAGTTTCCGGCCGCGCGTAATATCGCGCTCGACGGTCCGAGGCGGTGTCCTGCTCTTTGCCGGTATCCATCACGCCGATCAAACCGCCATTTTGGCGGTTTGATCGGCGATGGATCCCCGCTGTGCTGCGTCTCCGGATGCATCCCTTCATGAGCCGCCTTCCGCTTCGCGATCAGCTTCGCGCTGCGCCGACGTCAGGTCGCGGCGGATCAGGTTTCGTCGGTTTCGGTTAACGCTGCTTGCCTCGTTATCGCACGAACTAAATGGACGTCCACAAGAATGCGCCTCTGACCCAGAAAGGTCGAGAGGCCATGGTGTAGGGTTGTTGAAGGAGGGGTACGGGAGATTGCATCGATGGAAACGTGGTGTCCAAAGCCAATGGCGCGTTCCCCGACCTGGGGCAGGGGCAACTCGCCTTGGACAGCTTCAGCTACACGATCTCCGACGGTACGCTGGGCGATACGGCAAGCACTAGATGATCTTGGAATCGCGGTCGCTGAGAAGAACCTCGTAGAACAGTTGACCTTTGTTACTCTTCAGGCGCGGCCCACCATTGATTGACCTCGTCATGATTTGCGTCAACACAAGGGAATCACGCTCGCCGGCTCGCCTCGGCCGAGGGAATATCCGCTCCCCGGGGAGGACCGGAGTTGATCGATACAGACCCAAAACGACACGATCGACCCGTTCGGACCTTCGATCGGCACCGGAACTACGGGCGACAATGACTTTGGTGAGCGTTGTTTGAGCTGCTCTGGCTTAGGCGCAGGACTTGATAAGGTATCTTAGGTGTGGTGAGTGTGGGGAAAGGCGGTAGCGCTCCCCCGCTATCAACGATCCCCCCGACATAGCCATGTTTGGGAATAGGGCTGGATTGCCGCAGAGGGCCGCTAGCCGCCCCTTGATATCAATCCGCACACTCCGGTCATCCTCGGCATTAGCCTTTGTCCCGGCACCGCCCGGTCGGCTGGGACTGGCATGCACGACAATGGCCGTCACCAATTCGCGGATGGCCGCGAACTCGGTCGGGGCACCGCGCTTCAACTCTGTAGCCAGTTCCACAACGGCGCGCTTGTAGCGGTCGAGCGCCTTGGGGGCAGGGCGATGATGTTGTCGCCTTCTTTGGCGCTTTCGAGCCCGGCTGCGACCATGATCTTCTCTGCCTCAAGTTCCTGCATGCGGGCGACGAGCTGCTCCGGCGGTATGCCGGCAACTACGAAGCAGTCAACGATCCGCGGCCGAGTTGGCGGCCGAGCGCTTTCGTGCAGCATGTGATCCACGCTGATACGGCAGCCGTGCGACGTTCTGCACCAGATCGCGTGCGGTAATCGACGACATCGGGGATCAAAAGGCACAGCGGATGTAACCGGCTTGATGACCTTGAAGGGCCCCGACGTGCAATATCGTCGGGGCCGTTGCCTAGGAAGCACGCGCAAATCCGTTCTTCATCTATTCAGCGGCTCTAGGAAATGTTTCGTTCGCTGTGAGGCGGCCCTGCGCGCATTGAGTGACTTCGCAAGCACCCGTGCTTTGCGTTATTTTGACGCAAACCTTTGCTGGGGTATCCTGATCATATTGCTCGGAATACCGCCCCGGGTCGGAACTCGAAAACTGCGTCACTGAGCGAGTTTTTTGAACAAAGTAGCCGCCCGGGTGCTTTGGATGGATGCAGTCCCCCACCTGTCCGGCGCTGCAACCCGGGTTGGGGCCGTGCGAACAGGTCTTCATTACGGTATCCGAGGTTACAGGCTGAGTATCCCATACAACCTGGGGCGGATCCCTTACGATGACCTTGGAGTTCGTTTCACCGCCGACCTTTAGCTGAAGAAAAACATCGCCGTTGCCAGTACGCTCAATGACTATTTGCTCCGTTTTTCCCTGAGTCCACTTCTCGGGCTTGCTGACTAGGGTGCCACCTTTTACGAGAGGTGGTGCATCATAGTTTGCATTTGCATCGTCGAGGTTTCTTCCAACCCAGAACGCCTCGAACGTGAGAAAATCTCCCTCTCTACTGCGCAACCAGATAGGCAGCCCCGCCGATTTGTGATTGAGGCAGCTTTCGTAAGCGGCTATGGCTCGCGCCGAGTAAGTTTGTGAAAAATAGCTTGTCGCATAGGAGCTGCGGTAGTCAAATTTCGTAGCTTGAGCTATCCGAACAGCTTTTTCCTTGGCTTCAGCGTAGCTGCCCGAGCCGGAAATCAACCCATAGGAACCACTCAAGGCGCCGCTCTTTTTTGCTTGATCGAATTCCTCCTGACTTGCGGTAAGAACAAAGGCCAGCTCGGTTTCTCCCGTGGCGCGAATGTCCTTCATCTCTTGAACCAAGAAAGCTCGCGGGTCACATTGCGCTTCTGCGTAGTTTGTGAAAGCAAACAATGCGACGGCGCTTGCGCACATAGCGCAAAGGAACGCACTGAGGCGGGTCATTTTCCTAACCTCCGCATGAGATGATTAAACAACCAATGCTTGAGCGCCGCTCACCGCTCGTCAAGGGCGAACGTAACTATTCTTAGTACTTGACATTGCGGCAACGGATGCGTGTACATCAACGGCAGGTCGCCCCGCGTGTTGGAAAAATGCCGCGAACCCAAAAACTCGCCCCAGGGATCGACTGAAAGACCTCATCGCAACACGCGCAGCTAACGCGCGCGTCCCATGCGCGTGATGAGGCGCACGCGATCGCCGTCGCGCTCCATGCGGAGGCGATATCCGTCGTACTTCACCTCATGGAGCCAATCTGGGCCGTTCGGGACCGTGGTGCCTTTGGTTGGCAGGCAAAATTCGAATGAACGCATGCGGGAAAAATAGGCATTCTCGCCTGATTTGCGAGGGCGACTTCGTGAGCGCGGACTAATGGGCTGTGGGCTAGGCTCCACAACCTCTGGCAGAGACATTGCTACCAAGCTACTTGGAATAGACTTTTTTCAGTCAGACGCTTTTGTATAGCACTTCCTTGGTTTGGCCATGCCGCACCTTCCGAACCTCAATCCGGTTCGCCCCGGTCCCGGTCCTGAACAGCGACTGCGCAACTTGCAGCGCAGGTTCCGTGCGGTGTCGTCGCGTCATGATCGTGCTATCAAGCTGCGCCGTGTCATGAACGCGGCGATGGCGATCTCAGCCGTTACACTAGCTGTTGCGGTCTTCGGGGTCTTGGCTTCGAGCCCTTGGCCGGTCACGACAACGCTCAGACATATCGCGTCCGCGCCCAACTGTGAGTTTGCCCGCTTGTTTGGCTTGGCACCGGCGAGGCTGGGAGAGCCGGGGTACTGGAGACATCATGATCGCGACAGGGACGGAGTTGCTTGTGAGCCATGGCCGTCGCGGTAGTTTAAGGTTCGTGTTTCGGCCAATTCTCTAGCGGCCCAAGGCTGAGCTCCAAGACATTTAATGGGGCCCCCAGCCGGAAACATGTTGAAACGGGAGGAGGTAAATGTGGGAGCTTACCTACGAACTGATAAAAGCGCTGATCGTTGAGGCTTTGAAATGGGGAATTCTCGCCCTTGGCGGCTGGCTAATCCTGAATGTTGCGCCAATCACAAGATCGATTGCCAAGAAGGGCATTCCTCGCTCTATGGTCATCACCATCATTGCGGCTGTGACCATATCTGGCTTCCTGAATGGCGCTATCACAATACTCTACAACGATTACCAAATAGCTCGCCTTGGCGAGTGGGGCCAGGATCCTGGTCCCTTGGACCCCAAAAACGTCAACGGCGGTTATGGGCCAGTCACGGCGACTTGTCCAAAAGGCTCTTACGTCGTGGGCGTCCGCAACTACGGTAACACGGCTAAGCCATATTGCATCGGGTGCTTCGTGGCCGTTCAGGTATTGTGCCGAAAGCTGAATAACTGACCTTGTTGTTTGCCCACATGTGCAACCTTTACAGCATCACCACCAACCAAGCCGCCATCCTCGCGCTCTTCCGCGTGGTCAACCGCTACGTCGGCAACCTACAGCCAATGCCCGGAGTCTTTCCGGACTACCCGGTGCCGGTGATCCGCAACACGGAAGGCGGGACTGAGATGACGCTCATGCGCTGGGGCATGCCGCCGCCGCCGCGCGCGGGTGGCCCGCCAGTTACTAACATCCGTAATACGTCATCACCACATTGGCGCGGCTGGCTAAAGCCCGAGAACCGTTGCCTTGTGCCGTTCAACAGCTTCGCCGAATAACCGCTTCCGACGAAGCCGCAACTGAAATCTATCGACGGCTGATGGAGCAACTACAGCGGGCGGGATTGCGGCGGAGCGGTTACATTATTTCCCTCATGATCTGGGCGATAAAGAACAAATCGCAAAGTGAGATATTAAACGAGGCGGTCCTTTTGCAGAACTTGATCGACTATGTTCTGGGGCGCATGGATTACACATCAGTTCTGCGACGAGAGTTTGATTTCCACTCTAAGGGGGCATGCTCATCTCTAAAGTGAAGAAGAAGGCGTACACAGGCAGCTCGAAGCAGCCTGAGGATTAGGCGGGTTTTCTATCCGATCGCGCCGCCCTCGATCCGGTGTGGACGTCATTCACCGATGGATACCAGATACTCAGGTTAGCTGTGTCGGGGGGAACGCAGGTAGCGCTCCCCCGCTACCAACGCTTCAGTATGGCGTTCACTTCGATAGTCCGTCCGATGCTCAGACAAAAGCGACGCATCTTAACGACCTCGCTGCGGTGGCGACGAAGAAATCGAACATGACGTTCGAGGACGTTAAGGAGTTGCCGTTCCCGCTCATGCAGGGTTACCGCATCATGCGCCTTTGCAATCGCGCCCTATATGAAGTGAGGGACGCGAAGCCCGATGGTGTTTCGCGGATCGAAGTCAACGTGGTTCAGCTCGGCATTGCAAAGGGGGAGTTCTAGTGGAGCGAATCCAGTACGCGCCCCGGCGGGGCGCAACGTATGAAGCGTCGCTGGACATCCTCGTGCCTGCGCTCGCGAGGCTGCGTGAATGTCAGACCTCGATTGATGCTCTCGTGCTAATTGACTCGCTGCCGGACATGATCTTGCCCGGCTTGGCTTACGTGGCTTCGCGCCGACAGTACGTTCCGCGCGACGCGGTGCAGGCCGTGGTGACGTACTGCGGGCCGTTGTTCCTAGAGCGGTGCCTGGGGCGTCGTCGTTCGCGAGAACTGCTTAAGCGCTGCCCCAAGCGGGCGGCATGCTCAGGCCTCGTGAGGTACGATGCCTGACAGTCTGTAAGGTTTGTCGCCTCACAAACCTTACGTTCTGGGCGCCTATTATCGTTGTGACACGCGCGTCGTCTAGGTAGCGAAGCCCTCGCACGCGAAAAATAAAGCCGTTGTCGATCCGGGTCAGTTCGCACAAAAGTCGGTCGAGCCGCTGATTCCAGGGCGGGTCATTTATCAAACCGAGGGTATGGGGCAAGGGGAATGCAACTAATCGCTACAAGGCACTACCACGACTGTAATCCCGTCACGCGTGAAGAATACGAGCTGCAAGACCGGATGTACCGTAAGTCTGACGTTGATTTCGTCCTGAGGGTGGCAGGCTCCCTGCCGGGCGATCCCGCAATCGAACAGTCGTACGGTCTCGAAGGTGTATTTGAGTGGCTGCGAGAATGTCCGGAGCAGATCGAACGGACGGTAATCGAGAAGACCTAGCTCGACTCATGGAGCTGGTAGTCACGCGGCACATATGGGGCCGGGGCCTGACCGCGGAGCAGATGCAAGACACCCTTGCGTCTGCTCTCGACGAAGGCCGACGCCACTTAGTGCGCGTCCGCAAGGGACCGGACGAGCAGATGGAGATTGAATTTAAGGCTGAACTAGGGGATGTGGGACGCGCGTTCGTTGAAGCGTCCAAGAGCGCTCCCGACAACCGGCCTAGTTGAACGCCATGAGCTTTGACGGGTTACCGGCGCTTTCGCACTCGCGGTAACAGGCGGGTACGCGATTGTCCCGAGCAAAAATCGCTCGCCGCAATTGAAGGCGAGGCCTCCGTAAGATAGGCTACGCGAGCAGCCATCCGGGAGGCGGCCCATGACAGGCAAAACCTTCAAGCAGCAAGTCATCGGAACGATCTTAATAGTGCTCCTACTTTCCCTACTTTCGTTAGCCGCTAGTTGTTGGGGTAACCCAAATGCTAGCGACCCATATAGCAGCGCCCTGCGGGTCGTTCCTGCGGTTTTGATTCCTATCGGGGCTGCTTGGCTCGCGTTCTGCGTTCAGCGGAGGGTTGCTTTCACGAAAGCCCTCTTTGATGTGTGGCAGAAAATTGTGGTTACAGTTCAGGACTCAATACAGTACACGCATTCGCCAACGCACACGCAGGCTGAATACGCGAAGGTCATGCACAGCCTAAGTTGCCGAATAGATGATGTACGGGGTGCGTTTCGGAATGTAGGGGAAGAGCGCACAGCTTTGTCCCATGAAACCAGAAAATTCGTTTTGGCCATTCAACATGCTAAATCACTAAGCGCCTGCGCAAGTGCGTTGGCGACGTACGGCTTCCCAGAAAAGAAATCTATCGGTCTTTATCCATTCGAAAGTCTAAAGCAGATTTCTGCCGTCATCTCACGCTTGGGCTACGGCAGTTCGATAACGTCGCAAGACTCCGAAATCGCACGGGATACAATATTAGCACTCTGGGGGATACTCCGTGGAGAGTTGTTGAAGGAGCTCGACAGAGATTATCCTGATTACCCTGATACACCGTTCAAAGCTTAGTGGCCTCATCGATGTCACGCTTCATGTGCTCAGCCCGAATATGTATTGAACCTACCGTGCTTGACGCCTCGAATGTACCCGCGCGACACCCGCTCTTCCATCTCGCGCTCTAAGAACTCATTCGCAATCAACAGCGCCTTCACAGCTTCGCGGGCGCGCCGCAAGCTGCGATTGCCTGATCGGCAGCAGCGTCTAAGCTGGCCGCATCTGCTGAGAGATTCGGTGCGTGCCGGCGCACCTGCCACGGATCGAGGTCGTCGTCGACATCGAGGACAAGACCTGTCCCTGCTGCCAGGGCGAGTTACACCGGATCGGCGAGGATAGAAGCGAGCGGCTCGACCTAGTCCCGGCGCAGTTCCGGATCCTCGTGACCCGGCGTCCCAAATATGCCTGCCGTGCTTGCGAGGATGGTGTCATGCAAGCGCCGGCCCCGGCGCGGTCGATCGAGGGCGGACTGCCGACCGAAGCAACCGTCGCCCAGGTTCTGGTGTCCAAATATGCCGATCACCTGCCACTCTACCGGCAGGCGCAGATTTACGCCCGCCAGGGCATTGAGCTCGATCGTTCGACGCTGGCGGACTGGGTGGGGCAAGCAGCCTTCCACCTGCGTCCGTTGCATGAGCGCCTCCTCGGCAAGCTCAGGCAACGGCCCAAGCTGTTCGCCGACGAGACGGCGATGCCGGTGCTCGATCCCGGCCGCGGGCGTACCAAGACCGGCCAGCTCTGGGCCTATGCGGCGGACGACCGGCCGTGGGGCGGTGCCGATCCACCGGGCGTCGCCTATGTCTATGCCCCCGATCGCAAGGCCGATCGACCGATCGCCCATCTGGCAGGCTTCAAGGGAATCCTGCAGGTCGACGGCTATGTCGGCTATGGCAAGCTCGCCGAGCGTGGCGACGTTCAGCTTGCATTCTGCTGGTCGCACATGCGGCGCAACTTCTACGAACTTGCCGCCCCCGGTCCCGCGCCTATTGCAAGCGAGGCGCTCAAGCATATCGCCGAGTTCTATGCCATCGAGAAGGAAATCCGTGGTCGCAGCGCCGACGAGCGACATCTCGTTCGACAACAGAAGAGCCGGGCGCTCGCCGACGCATTCCAAAGGTGGCTGCGAACGAAACTCGGTTTGATCAGCCAAAAGGGTAAGCTGGCCGATGCCATTCGGTATGCGCTCTCACGCTGGGAGGGCCTGACGCGCTTCATCGAAGATGGCCATATCGAGCTCGACAACAACAACGTCGAGCGCTCGATCCGCCCGATCACGCTCAATCGGAAAAACGCACTGTTCGCAGGTTCTGACGGCGGTGCCCAACACTGGGCCGTCATCGCCTCCTTGATCGAAACCTGTAAGCTGAATCACATTGATCCGCTGGCCTACATCACCGATGTGCTCACCAGGATCGTCAACGGTCACACGAACCGCCAACTCGACAGTTTGTTGCCATGGGCCTACGGAAACGGCTAGAATCCGGCCTGGGCGAAGAAAATCGACCAACCGACATTCTTGAGGCGCGCCGATGAGCGACAAGAACATCTTGTGGCAACAGGACGGGGTAGATCCCGGTTGGTTTATAGCCGAACAAATCGGGTCGATTAGGAACAGCACGAGTTACCGCCCGGGCGGTTGGTGGTTCTTGCCTGCTTGGCTGCCCGACACGCAAGAACACGACGTTGGTCCGTTTAAAACCAAAACTGCGGCACTAGCTGAGGCGGAACGGCTGGCAGCCCTCCACAAACGAAAAACATAGAGATCAGCTAACGTCTCGAACCCGTGTGTTCGGAACAGCGCTTACTGTTTTTGCATCCCGCTTTTGCAAAAGACCTATTGGGACAGGCCAGCCTCATTGATGGCGACACGCTAGAGATTCACGGCACCCGTATACGGCTGTGGGGGATTGATGCGCCTGAAACCTCGCAGCTCTGCCGGGGTGACGACAGCTTGCCTTATCGCTGCGGCGTTAAAGTGGCGAGCGCGCTAATCGCGCCGTGTTCGATGCAACCCGTCAACATCTTTGGGCACATAGCTGCGGGCGTATTCCACCAAGGTCTTTAAGTCGCGGCCCAGTTTCCATTCCCACGTATTAGGTGCATTCAAATAGCTTTCTCCGCCAAAATTCTTGCCTATGGCGCGGTCAAGAAGATGGTTTGCGAACGCGTCTATATTGTCTGCAAGTTCAGCGAAGTTATGATGTTCGGGCAACTTCCTGTAAGCCCGTCCGAGACGTGACAGACGATTGAACAGTCTCATACTCTATCTCTCTTTCCACGCGCGCTGTTCACTCGTCCCCGTTAAACCAGTCGGGGTGTTGCTGCCGCATGCGTCCTTCAACCGCTCGAAATTGATTGACCATCATCAAGTCTGATTGAGGGTCTGGGTGGTTCCAGCTTAGCTGGCTCAGCGTTTCTCGGTCGCTCTCAGCTCGCCAAAGATTATGATTGTGGAGAGCAGAATCCAAGAAGTGCTCTCGGTCTGAGTCCGCGAACTTGGACCACGACGGGAAGTCGGTCGGCCTGAAGCGGCGATAAAAGGAAGACCGTAGAGCCGGATCACGGGCGCCAAGTAGCGCTTCGTCCGCCTTCAGCAAGTCAGCTAGCCGCGAGCGTAGAAAGTATCCCGCGTCCACTTGATCGGCGCTTCCACACCACGCGCGGGATGGCATGCGTTCAAGAGGTAGTACAAGACACTCGCCCACCGGGGTGTAACGGGGACTGTTGCTGCTAGCTGCCACGCGCAGGAAAAGACCTTGTGATACGAATAATCGCTGTATCCGTCCAAATATGTTTCATCGTACGGAGTGGACATGCGGGGATTTTTTGCGAGTGCGATGATGGCCGACTCGAACGTTTCATCGCTCAATGAATCGAAGGGGGATTTTCGTTCGAGAAGTTTTTCGAGGATGCTGTCGCTTAATGTTGAATTCGAAAATAGCGCGCAAAGCTCCTGGGTGTCAGTAGGCAAAGAAGCGTGAAGTAAAAATCGATCACCAAAGGGGTCAAACCCACCGCTTGGAAAACTAGCTAGGAGCGTGCAACGGATGCCCCGGTGTTCCCGTTCGTATATTCGTTGCGCGACGCCTGCGTTAACGCCGTAACGGGCTAGGCCGAACTCAATGAATGCGTCATTGCGGAGGTAGAGGATTTCTTCTTGGTGCTTGTTGTCGTCGCGCATGAGAAGCGGCGTTTTGCTCGCGCTCTCTCGCCTTCGTTTCAGCCACTCGACTGCCTCTGACGGTGGGCAGACTTCCAAAAAAGCTCCTTCGATTATCTCTTCCGTGCTCAATGCCATGGTAGACGATCAGCCCCCGCATTCAATTCAAGCTACAATCTCGCGGCGCAGTTGCTTCTCAGCTTCGCCCGCGCCATCAAGCGAATTCGTTTGTTCTTATGGCTGGTCCGCGAGGCCTTAATCTTCGGCGGTTGTCGCGCGATCAGCGGCCGGTTCGAGTTCTAAACTGAGCTGAGCCTTTTCAGGCGGCAGGGGTAAATCAGACAAGCTAATGACCTTGATCTTCGCGAGCGCCCCGAGCGCGGCAACGTCTCCATCGTCGGAGTAAATTTCGGTCGCGCCGTGAACCCTCGCGATGGCAACAATCTGACGGTCGACTTTCACCTTCTGCCAAGGGGCTTTTGTTGGCCCTCGCTTATTCCCGTTTGCGAGCGCTGTGCGCAGCATCGCTGCGGCTTCCAAAGCAGCGCGGGTATCAAATGGCTCGATTGCGAACACGGCGTACTTCTGCAAGTCCTCTACGATTTTCTGAGAGGCTTCCGGCCCGGCTGTGACTAGGGCCTCGCTGAGCGCGGGCGTCGGTATGATGATTTTCGATTTGTCCTGACTCAGTCGGTGCACCAAGTACTGGATTCTATCCCGAGGGCGGGTGATGGGCGCGCCGTCCGCTCCATTCGGAATGCGGGTACCTGGGCGCAGCAACAGCAAGAGATTCGTGGAGTCAATGACCACCATTCTTGCTGCCTCCCGGTCCCTTTCGCATATCGATCAGCTCTTGATATGCGTCGTCTCCCCATTCGGTGGGAATGTCGCGTAGAGCCGCGAGCGCGTCGGTAAGCTGAGTCTCGCGGAGAGCTTCAAAGCTCTCCACCCGGAAGCTCTCAAGTGTCCAAGTGCCGTCCGCATCGCGAGTCCACTTGCCCTTGCCGAACAGTCGCACAGGCTCGAAGAGCTTAGCCCCGAGCTGTTTGGCTATGGCGCGTGTGGTTTCGCAGCCGCTTATCTGTTGAGTTTCGGATTGCAGCGTTATGTGGATGGAGCTGTCTTTGCCGCGAATGCCGGTGACAATGCCGTCAATCGAGCCTTGCTGTTTGACGGTGAATCTATCCTCCACCGCCTCGCGCCCGGGGAAGCGGATAATAACCCCACGGGGCGCGGCGTCTCGCAGCACGCCGACCGCGTTGTCGGCCTTAAGAAGCTTGTTCAGGCTGTTGAAGGCCCGGAGGGTGTCTCCGCTAGCATCCCCCGCGCGTACGGCTACCACGCGTGCGCGGACCTTCGGCATGGCCTCCCGGTCAACACGCGCGTTTAGGATCGTGCTGCCCTTTGTGAGGCCTCGAAAGTGCACCGCGTCCCGCTCGCCAAGTAGCGTTGCTAATTCTGCCATGTACTGAGCTAGCCGTCCCATCGGCATGGTTGCCGGGCTATAGGCGTCAATCCTGAATTGATATTCGCTGCCGTGCGGGCGGGTCGCTTTGTTCGGAGGCTTTGCCATCGGCGTCAACTCTTAAGGGGCGCAGGCCAGTAAAGCAGAGCCGCCTTAATATTACTACCAATGCGGGCGCGAACCGACGAAAGTAGAGCAGGGCGCGCAATCGCCCTGCGCCAGGCCGGACGCGGGGTACTTAAGTCAGGCCGCCCGGTAAGTCTTTGAAAACAATGGTTCGAATTGGGTGGGGGACCGTTCGTAGCGCTCCACTGACTCGAACCCCCGACGGTCAGGAACGACTCTGGCCGCACCTCTGTCCTGATCCTGGAGCCGGGCAGGAAGCCTTGAAAGCCTTACCGAATTTGCCGACCGCGAGATACATCACCGGTGCATCGATTACGGCGATTGGCACGTGTGCGGAAGCGAAGATTGGCTGGTCCATGTCGCGACGAAACAATACAAGCCGATCCAGGTCAACGAACAGTGCGAAGTCTTGGGCTCTTGGGCGATTTGGCAGAGGGCAACGACTGCAGGGCCAGCCTGCATTTACACGCTCCACCGACCCTGACGTCGCGGATGGCCTGGTCGAGAAGGCTCCGGACCTGAAAAGAGATGGCCGAGGCGAAGCCTCCCGACGGCAGCGGCTCGATGGCACCGGACCCGGCGATGGTCAGTCCGCGAGGAACAGGCGCCTAGGTGTATTCACTAGCGCACACCGCAGTTCTCCGGAGGAGAACGGAACATCCGGAGGCGGGGGAATATGGCTATCATCTCATGTTGCTCGCATGGCTATCATCTCATGTTGCTCGCGCTGTTATTGCCAAGTCCAAGCCGTGGTGTAGAGTTCGCGAGATTTTGAACACTCTTAAATTCGACGCCGCCGCGATTGCGTTACGATAGTTTTTTCTTCTGGGGGTTCCCCACCACCGCGCTTTTGCGCGCGGTTCTGGACGAGGTCTGTGAAAAAGTCTTCCGGGCCGAGACCGGAGCCCGTACCCACGTGGCGTCGAAAATTCTGGAAGCTGCGACCAGAGGCGACACATCGCCGGACCGCCTCAAGCAGTTTGTTCGCCAAGCTCTCTCGCAAGCGCCGACGATGTGGCGCTGACCGGCCGAGGGGGCGGGGGTGAATTTCCAGGTCACGGTACTAAAGATCCTGGTGAGCTACCCGGGCGGATTTGCCGTGATGGCCGACCTCAAGCGCGACATGGCGATCTTGGCGACCAGCGGTCGCGATTGGGCCAATCGCACCAAGCGGATGGCTGAGCGCATTCCGGAACTCGACATCTTTTCGCAAGGCCTCATTGAGCGCGAAGACGGCGGCCGGAAGATCACCGCCAAGGGGCGCGTCGTGCTGGAATTCATGGAGACCCGCCCCGCCGCCGAGCCGCCGATGGAGTCGGGACCGGCCGAGCAAGAGGATGCGCCAGTGCCACCGCTCCCGCAGCCCGCCGAACGGGCCAGGCGGCGGCGCGAACGTCGCGAGCGCCGGCGCGAGGCGCGCGAATGGGCGAGGGCGAACGCTTCCTAGCAGCGTCCTTTCAGAAGAAGCCTGGCGCATCTCGACTATAGCTCAGTGCGACGGTGCCAATAGACCGCATATACAGGGCCCGCGCGAAGGAGATTGCTCAGGGGTGTGCTGGTCTTCGCCTTCGGACCCGGTGAAACTCCAAGAACCGGATACCCGCAACCCCAGGCAAAAATCCGAACCCAGTGGGCGCCGTTCTCGGCGAGAACGGCCGCAACGAAATCGCAACGAATTAGGCGAAACGACCGTGAACAAAGCGTGTCGAAAACGGACGCCATGCCGAGAAAAATCAATAACTTAGAGGATATACGCTGCGTTCGGGACGCAGGGGTCGCAGGTTCGAATCCTGCCACTCCGACCATTCTTCCAAAAATCGACGTTTTCCAGAGACTTGGCGGACCGGCCGCCGGCGCCTTGGGAGCGCCTTTTTGCAACGATTTTCGGGGCGGGTCCACGGCCGATTTGGCCGGGCAGGGCGGCTTGTCGCGGCGGCATGGCTCTTTCGCCGACACCGATGATTTGTCTAACTTGTCGCTGCGCGGCAGCCGAGACTCGGCTACCGCCGCGCCACCAGCACGCCCACCAGAAACGCCACCATCAGCGACGGCAGCGGCGCTTCGCGCACCATGCCGCGGACGACGTCTTGCCAGTGCTGCTCCGGGACCAGGCTCGGCGATCGCACGTTGGGCGCCGGCTCGATGCCCCAGCTTGATGCGAGCTCGGCGATTTCGCTTTGCGCCAGACGTACATCATCACGGACCCGGAAGACGGCGGCCTCGGATCGCTCGCGCGGCGCGAGCAGCATCAACGTCTCGACGGCCGTGCGCAACGTCATCTCGCCGTAGCCCTGCAGCCGCACCGACTCCTCGGGGTCCGATGTCATGCGAAATCCGTCACAGCGCGAAGTGGCGCGCGATGGTGAAGGCCGCCGCCGCGCGCGCGATGGGCTCGCCTCAGGTGCCTGCTCATGATCTAGCTCCATGCTCTGCATGGAAATGGCGGCGGCGGAACTTGGTTCCTTACGCGCGATGCGAATCGGTGGGCGCCGGCTATCTCCGCAGCAGCTCGCTCAAGGCCGCCGTCGCCTCGGCGCAGCGGATGTCGTCGATCTCGCGCGACAGGCTGAGCGCGCTCGATCTCAGCTCTTCGAGCTTCCAGCTGTCCGGATGCTGGTTTTCGAGCTGGCCGAGACGCTTGTTCAGATCGTCCAGTCTCGATTGAAGCTGCCCGACGCTGGCGGCCCCATTCACTTTCCAAACGCGTTGTGCACGCATCGTCGTTCCCCTGATAGTCTCACGGCCTTGTGAGAGCGGTTCGTGGCCGGAATGGGAGTTTGTTTTGTCCGGCTTCAGATCGTGGGGAACCGTTGCAGATCGGCAACGAATTTCTCTGGTTTCGGCGCGCGCGCGTCTGGCATCCGCACGAAGATACCGCAGGCACGCAATTTGATTGTGCCATCAGGACGATGGGCCGAGGCGGCCTGTGCGTGCGGCGCAGGCTCAAGCCCGACGCAATCAGAGAAAAGGAATGACGCGTGGCGAGATTTGTGACGATTGCAGCCGGCCAGCTCGGCCCGATCGCGAGGAGCGAGACCAGGACCGCGGTGATGGCGCGGCTGAC
The DNA here is from genome assembly GCF_028128965.1 of Bradyrhizobium sp. CCBAU 25338. Taxonomy (NCBI): domain Bacteria; kingdom Pseudomonadati; phylum Pseudomonadota; class Alphaproteobacteria; order Hyphomicrobiales; family Nitrobacteraceae; genus Bradyrhizobium; species Bradyrhizobium sp. CCBAU 25338. The sequence continues at coordinate 415,317 of NZ_LFKY01000039.1, read as the reverse complement.
GGCCTTGATGCGGCAGGCCCGGGCCTGCGGCTGCGACCTGATCGTCTATCCCGAGCTGGCGCTGACCACGTTCTTTCCACGCTGGTATTTCGAGGATCAGGCCGAGATCGACAGTTTCTTCGAGCGCGAGATGCCGGGCCCCGAAACGCAGGCGCTGTTCGATCTCGCGCGCGAGCTCGGGATCGGCTTTTGCCTCGGCTATGCCGAGCTGACGGTCGAGGCCGGAATTGTCAGGCGCTACAACACTTCCATTCTGGTCGACAAGAGCGGCGCGATCGTCCTGAAGTATCGCAAGGTCCATCTGCCCGGCCATGCCGAGCACGAGCCATGGCGCGAGTTTCAGCATCTGGAGAAGCGCTACTTCGAGCCGGGCAGCGGCTTCGGCGTGGCCGATGCCTTCGGCGGCGTGATGGGCATGGCGATCTGCAACGATCGCCGCTGGAGCGAGACCTATCGGGTCATGGGCCTGCAGGGCGTCGAGATGGTGCTGATCGGCTACAACACGCCGGTGCACAATCCGCCCGCGCCTGAGCATGACGATCTCTCGCTGTTCCACAATCATCTGGTGATGCAGGCCGGCGCCTATCAGAACGGCACCTTCGTGGTCGGCGTCGCCAAGGCCGGCATCGAGGAGGGCGTCGACCACATCGGCGGCAGCTGCATCATTGCGCCCTCCGGCGAGATCATGGCGGCCTGCACCACCAAGGGCGACGAGATCGCGCTGGCGCGCTGCGATCTCGATCTCTGCAACTCCTACAAGCGCACTACCTTCAATTTCGACGTCCACCGCCAGCCACATGCGTATGGAATGATCGTGGAGCGGAAGGGCGTGACGACCATGGCGGATGGGACGCCGGTGCCGCGCAAGGGGTGAAGCTCTCCCTCCTGTCATTCCGGGGCGATGCGCAGCATCGAGCCCGGAATCCATCGGGCCGCTGTACAAGCGGTTAAATGGATTCCGGGCTCGCCGTTTTGCGGCGCCCCGGAATGACGCCGGGAAGCTCGGTGTTTCGCTCACGTGTCAAGCCGTCAGCGTGAAAATATTCCACTTTACCGAAATTCGGAATTGTCGTATGTGTCGCCCATCCCGGCTCATCCTTGAGGGGCGACCATGTGGTCGTCATTGTCGCGAGCCGGGCTTGCGGTGGACGCGGCAGCGTCGTGCACGAGAGTCAGGGCAGGGCGGATTGCTCTCCGTGAGCCCGAAACCGCGTGCGGACGAGCGGCGCTGTCAGGTTCGTCTCGCCTGTAAGTTTCCGGCTCCGTCGACAGGGCTGGGAAAACTGCGGCGAAATGGCGGGCCGCGCGTACGGCAAAACCGTGTGGTCCTGGCCGTCGTTGCTACGGTCAAGCTCTTGCGGAGGCGGCAGTCGCGTCAACCGGCGCGATTGCCGGTGAATTTCGTGAGGGCGAGGGAGGCCAGAACGAACTCGGCTCCCGGGAGAGCACGGCATAAGTCGTCCGACCATCGCGCAGGGAAGGCCGGGTGATTGGCTACACCTGTATGCTGCTGTGCGGTTCTTCCTGCGTGTGCATTTCGCGCAGCGGACCGCGGGTGCCGGCCGGCACCCGGTCTTCCCTGCGCCCTCTCGGCTCAAGAGGGTGAGCGACGAAGCAAGGCCTCGGGCGAATTCAGCCGCGAGGATGCGAGGGCGTGTCTGCGATTCAAAATGCGTGTTGGAAGAGCGGCATCGCCGCCTCATCCTCCATCATTGCGAGCGCAGCGACTTGTCCGCCGAAGCCTTCGGCGAAGGCGGAAGCAAACCAGAATCTTTCCACAGCGACAGTTTGGATTGCTTCGTCGCAAGAGCTCCTCGCAACGACCAGGAGGAGAGAGCGTGCGCCAAACTCCATTCTCGTGCCCCGGACGCAGCGCAGCGTCCCTTCGACGGTGCGCTGCAGAGCCGGGGCCCATATCGTTGTTGTCGTACCGTGTCGCCCTGGGTCCCGGCTCTGCGCCGCAACGCTCACGCGTTGCAGCTTGTCCGGGACACGAGTGAGAGCCGCGTCTTCAGAACCGTCCAATCCTCCTCCCCGACCCGCTCACAACCACGTGTCTTTATTCGGGAACAATCATTCCCTATTATGCCGCAATGCAAAAGACTGCCCGCCGATCTCAGTCTGCCCGTCGTCCCGGCCGTCCCCGGGAATTCGACATGGACACCGCGCTCGACCGCGCCGTGCGCGTGTTTCGCGAGCGGGGCTACCATGCCACCTCGATCGGCGACCTCACCGCGGCGATGCGGCTCGCCACCGGCAGCGTGTACAAGGCGTTTCGCGACAAGCATGCGGTGTTTCTCGCCGCCTTCGAGCGCTACACGGCGCTGCGCCAGGAGCAGACCCGCAGCGCGGCGGCGCGGGGCGCAAACGGCCGCGAGCAGATCCGCAACGTGCTGCTGTCCTATGTCGAGCACTCCCAGGGAATCGAAGGACGGCGGGGCTGCCTCGTGGTCGGCAGCGCTGTCGAGTTGTCCGCGCATGACGCGATGGTCGCGGCCTGTGTCAGCGCGCAGCTTGCGACCAACGAAAACTTCATCGCCGGCCTCATCCGCGACGGGCAGGCCGACGGCTCGATCCCCCGTCATGTCGCAGCTGACGACACCGCGCGACTGATGCTCTGCATCACGCAGGGGATGCGCGTCGTCGGCAAGGCGCGCCTGCCGCTCGACGGGGAGCGCATCGTCGGGGTCGCGATGAAGCTGCTCGCCTGAATTTTGTGTCAGAATAGGGAATGGTCATTCCCTAAAGATTATCTGGAGACTATGCGAATGACGATGAATGCCACGATCGAGACCGCACCCGAACCGGATGCGGTGTCGCAGCGCCTTACCTTCGTGCTCGCCGCGGCCTGTGGCATGGTCGCCGCCAACATCTACTATGCGCAGCCGCTGATCGCTCCGATCAGCGCCGCGCTCGGCCTGTCGCATGCCGCGGCGGGACTGATCGTCACCATGACGCAGATCGGCTACGGCACCGGGCTGCTGCTGATCGTGCCGCTCGGCGATCTCGTCGAGAACCGCGCCCTGATCTGCTCGGTGATCACGCTCGGCGCCGCGGCGCTGCTCGCCGCCGCGTTCGCCACCCATGCGCTGCCGTTCCTGATCGCCGCGCTGTTCATCGGCCTCGGCTCGGTGGCCGTGCAGATCATCATTCCCTATGCGGCGCACCTGGCGCCGGCAGCCATCCGCGGCCGCGTCGTCGGCAACGTCTCGACCGGCCTGATGCTCGGCATCATGCTGGCGCGTCCGGTGTCGAGCTTCGTCACCGCGGCCCTGTCCTGGCACGCGGTGTTCTTCTGCTCCGCCGCGCTGATGATCGTGCTCGCAGCCGTGCTCTGGATGACGCTGCCGAAGCGCAAGCCGGTGATGCGGATGCACTACGGCGAATTGTTGCTGTCGATGCCGCATCTGGTGCGGGCCACGCCGCTGCTGCGGCGCCGCGCGCTCTATCAGGCGAGCCTGTTCGGCGCCTTCACCCTGTTCTGGACGGTGGCGCCACTCCAGCTCGCCGGCGAGTTCGGCTTCTCCCAGCGCGGCATCGCGCTGTTTGCGCTGGCCGGCGTCGCCGGCGTGTTCGCCGCACCGATCGCCGGACGCCTCGCCGATCACGGCCATAGCCGCATCGCGACGCTGGTCGCGATGCTGCTCGCGGCCGGCGGCTTCCTCGTGACCTATGTCGGCGCGCCCGGCTCGATGCTGAACCTCGCCTGTCTGGTGGTGGCCGCGATCGCCATCGATATCGGCGTCCAGGGCAACGTCGTGCTCGGCTTCCGCGCCATCTTCGCGCTCGGGCACGAGCACCGCAGCCGCCTCAACGGCCTCTACATGGCGACGTTCTTCGCAGCCGGCGCGGCCGGCTCCGCGGTCGGAGCCTTCGCCTTCGCGCAAGGCGGCTGGGCGCTCGCATCGGCCATTGGCCTTGCCCTGCCCGTCGCCGGCCTGCTCTATGCGGCCACCGAGTAGTTGCCGGTATGGCCGAACTGTGCGATGCGGCCTGTTCGCCAGCCCCGCGAGGACGCAATTTCCGTCTCGCGGCCCCGACGCCGCTGTAGTAAATTGGTTGCAAACGCACCTGGTTAACGGGCGGCGGGGGGACGCTGATGAGGCGTGCGGGGCTGTTTGGCGTAACGTGGGTACGTCCATGGTCGTGGCAGGCGTTTCTGCTCGGGCTGGCCGTCATCGCAATGTCGGCCGTGCTTCAGGGCATCTGCGTCGCGCTCGGCGCAAAGCTCTATTTCGCGGCGTTCCTGCCCGGCCTGTTCGTGCTTGCGTTCGTGGCGGGCGCGCCGGCGGCGGCATTCGCCGCGCTGCTCACCATTCCGCTGGTGTGGTGGGCGTTCATTCCGCCTTTCTTCGCGTTCAATGCGCTGACCAGTGCAAGCGCCGATTCCATCAACCTGTTCTGCTTGCTGGCCATACTCCTGATCGGCCTTGCCGATCTCTGCCGCAAGACGGTGACGATCATCAGAAGCGGCGGGCTGAAGCCTTCCGGCAAGAGCGCGGCAACGAATTCGCAATAAACCCCACCGCGCGCGTTGCGGACGTGCAACAGTCCGGCAACCATCCGCGAACTTGCCGCGCGCCGCTAACTTTTCGAAAAAGATTTGGCCGCAGTTTCTCCCGCGGGAATGACGAGGGAGTTTTCGGACATGAATGGTCACGCCATCCTGGAGAACGTGCGCCGCTACCGCGGCATCGCATCGCTCTATCGCCAGACCGCCGCATTCCGCCCGGGCCAGAGCTGGTCGCTGCTGGAGCAGGCGAGGGATTGGGAAGCGCGGGCGCTGTCGGAGCTGGAAGCCTATTTCGCGACGCGCACGGACCACGCCGCCCCGCTCGCGGCCTGATCGCCGGCCATCGGCGCGGGCGCGAACCGGCCCGCCGAAGCCGCCACCAGCCACGGGGCAAGTACGGAGTTGTCTCCGTCCCCTTCTGTGCTAGCAACGGGCCGATCGAGATCTCCTTCACGTCGGCCCGGGCAAGCGATGACCACCTTCAACCGCATCTTCACGACCGAGCGTCTGCTCCAGATCATCGTGGTGCTGGCGGCGACCGTCGCCATGAAGCTGATGAGCTGAGCGCCGGCCTTCTATCGCCCGCCGAGCTCGGGCATGTCCGGCAGATAATTCGATCCTTCCGAGCCCAGAAAATCGAACATCGCCTGCGCGGGCGGCAGCAGCACCTTGTCGCTGCGGCGGATCACGTACCATTGCCGGACGATCGGCAGGCCCGCGACGTCGAGCACGACGAGCCGGCCCTCGGCGAGCTCATGCGCCACGGTGTGGGCCGAGATGAAGGCGATGCCGAGCCCGGCGATGACCGCCTGCTTGATGGTCTCGTTGCTGCTCATCTCCATGCCGATGATCGGCTCGAGATCCGACTTCTGGAACAAGCCCTCCATCAGCGTCCGCGTGCCCGAGCCGGGCTCACGGGTGAGGAAGGTCTCGTGCACGAGGTCAGTGAGGTTGAGGCCGGAATCCTTCTCCAGCCAGTGGCCCTTGCGCGCGACGATGATGTGCGGATTGCGCCCGAGCTGGCGGACGTCGACGGTGACGTCGGCCGGTGGCCGACCCATCACCGCGAAGTCGAGGTCGTAGCCGTGCATGGCTCCGCGGATCTCCTCGCGATTGCCGATGGTCAGCTTGATCTCGATCTTGGGGTAGCGCTTGGAGAACGCCGCGATCGCATGCGGCACGAAATATTTCGCGGTCGAGACCGCGCCGAGCTTCACCGTGCCGCCGGTCCGCCCCGCGAGCAGGTCGAGCGCGCCCTGGCAATCCGTGATGGCGGCCTCGACCCGCTCGGCCAGCGCCAGCACCTCCTTGCCCGCTTCCGTCAGCAGCATGCCGTCGCCGGTCCGCTGCACCAGCGGCAGGCCGGCGAGGTCCTGCAGCTGCCGGAGCTGCTGGGTCACGGCCGGCTGGGTCAGCCCGAGATGGCTGGATGCCGCCGTCACGCTGCCCTTGGCCGAAAGCGCCGCGAGCGAGCGCAGCTGCCGGATCGTTAGATGCCGGAGCTGGGCCGCCGCATGGCCGGGACCATTATAAGAAAATTCTTTGAGGCTCATTATAAATAGAAATTTTCCTTATTAAGTCGCCCCTGTCAATCTCCTGATGCCGGGACTGATCGCACCGACCTCCAGCGGGGGAGGAAACTGGATGCGGCGCCGGCAGAGGGGATGGACGCAGATGACCGGGCAACTCAGGCTGGACGACCACCTTCAACGGTATTCCGAGACCGCACCCCACGCGCTGGCGGTGGCGGGCGCGGTGGATGCCATCGCGGCAGCGGCGATCGAGATCGCCGATCTCATCGCCTCGGGCGATCTCGCCGACGCTTCGGGCCTGACCACGGGCCGCAACAGCGACGGCGATCTCCAGCGCGATCTCGACGTCCAGGCCGATGCGATCCTGCGCCGCTGCCTCGGCCGGCTGCCGATCGCGGCGCTGGCGTCGGAGGAGATGCGCGAGGCCCAGATCGTCGACCGTCAGGGGCGCATCTGCATCGCGATCGATCCGCTCGACGGCTCCTCCAACATCGACATCAACATGACCGTCGGCACGATCTTCTCGATCCTGCCCGCACTCGACGATCTCTCGCTCGCCTTCCATCAGCGCGGCTCGGCGCAGCTCGCTGCCGGCTTCGTCACTTACGGTCCGCAGACCGCGCTGGTGCTGACGCTCGGCGACGGCGTCGACATCTTCACGCTCGACCGCAAATCCGGCTGCTTCCGCCTCGCGCGCAGCGGCGTGCAGATTCCCGAGGCCTGCGACGAGTTCGCGATCAACGCGTCGAACCGCCGGCACTGGGATCCGCCGGTGCGTGCCTTCGTCGACGAGTGCCTCGCCGGTGTCGAAGGGCCCGCCAATCACGATTTCAACATGCGCTGGATCGGCTCGCTGGTCGCGGAAGCCTATCGCATCCTCACCCGCGGCGGCGTGTTCCTCTATCCCTCGGACGCGCGGCCCGGCTATGGCGACGGCCGCCTGCGCCTCACCTACGAGGCGCATCCGATGGCGATGATCATCGAGCAGGCCGGCGGCTCGGCATCGACCGGGCGCGAGCGCATCCTCGAACTGTCTGCGCAGAGCCTGCACCAGCGCGTCCCGCTGATCATGGGCTCGAGCAACGAGGTCCGGCGCGTCGAGGAGCTGCATTGCGATCCGCTGCTGGTTGCCAGCGTCTCCGCACCGCTGTTCGCGCGGCGCGGCTTCTTCCGGCTCTGAGCGAGGCGCGCCATGTCCAGGAAGCACCCGATCATCTCCATCACCGGCTCCTCCGGCGCCGGCACCACCTCGGTCAAGAAGACCTTCGAGCAGATATTCTTCCGCGAGAAGGTCAACGCCGCCTATATCGAGGGCGACGCCTTCCATCGCTACGACCGCGCCGAGATGCGCGCGCAAATGGCCAAGGAGGCCGAGCGCGGCAACAAGCATTTCAGCCATTTCAGCCCCGAGACCAATTTGTTCGAGGAGCTGGAGCGAGCGTTCCGCGATTACGGCGAGACCGGCACCGCGGTGACGCGGCACTATGTGCACGACGCCGAGGAATCGGCGCTGCACGGCGCAGCACCCGGCACCTTCACCGACTGGAAGCGGCTGCCGGAGAATTCGGATCTGCTGTTCTACGAGGGCCTGCACGGCGCCGTGGTCACGGACAAGGTGAATGTCGCGCGCTATGCGGATCTCAAGATCGGCGTCGTGCCCGTGATCAATCTCGAATGGATCCAGAAGCTGCACCGCGACCGCAGTGCGCGGGGCTATTCCACCGAGGCCGTCACCGACACCATTCTGCGGCGGATGCCAGACTACATCCACTACATCTGCCCGCAGTTCACCGAGACCGACATCAACTTCCAGCGCGTGCCGACGGTGGACACCTCCAACCCGTTCGTCGCGCGCTGGATTCCGACGCCGGACGAATCGATGGTCGTGATCCGCTTCAAGAACCCGCGCGGCATCGACTTCCCCTATCTGCTCTCGATGCTGCCGCAAAGCTGGATGTCCCGCGCGAACTCGATCGTGTGTCCGGGCGCGAAGCTCGACCTCGCGATGCAGTTGATCCTGACGCCGCTGATCATGCAGCTGATCGAGCGCAAGCGAAACCTGAAGTGAACGAGGAGAGAATCCGATGAACATCTCCGTCCACGCCGAAGCCGACCTCACGGCGGTCACGCACCACGATCTCGCCAACGCTGTCCGCTTCCTCGCGGTGGACGCCATCGAGACCTCGCAGTCCGGCCATCCCGGGCTGCCCATGGGCATGGCCGATGTCGCGACCGTGCTGTTCTCGCGCTTTCTGAAATTCGACTCGGCGCATCCGAACTGGCCCGACCGCGATCGCTTCGTGCTGTCGGCGGGCCACGGTTCGATGCTGCTTTATGCGCTGCTGCATCTGACCGGCGGCGATGTCAGCCTCGACGACATCAAGGCCTTCAGGCAGTGGGGCTCGAAGACGCCGGGCCATCCCGAATATGGCCATACGCCTGGTGTCGAGACCACGACGGGACCGTTGGGACAGGGCATCGCGACCGCCGTCGGCATGGCGCTCGCCGAGCGCATCGCCAATGCGCGGCATGGCGACGGCCTTGTCGATCATTTCACCTATGTCGTCGCTGGCGATGGCTGCCTGATGGAAGGCATCAGCCAGGAGGCGATCTCGCTTGCCGGCCATCTCGGGCTCGGCCGGCTGATCGTGCTGTTCGACGACAACGGCATCTCCATCGACGGCCCGACCTCCCTTGCCACCTCCGACGACCAGCTCGCGCGCTTTGCCGCCTCCGGCTGGTCGGTGCGCCGCGTCGACGGCCACGATCCCGAGGCCATTGCACGGGCGATCGCGGAAGAGCGTGAAGCGACGAAGCCCTCGTTGATCGCCTGTCGCACCATCATCGGCTATGGCGCGCCGGAACGGCAGGGCACCGAGAAGGCGCATGGCGCGCCGCTCGGCACCGACCAGACGGCAGCGGCGCGGCGGACGCTTGGTTGGGACTATCAGCCCTTCGTCGTGCCGATCCCGATTCAGAAGGCCTGGCGGATGATCGGGCAGCGCGGACAGCTCGACCGTCTCGCCTGGCTCGATCGCTATGAAAGCGCAACGCCCGAGCAGCGCGATCTGTTTGTCGAGGGCAAGGCCGTGGCTCTGCCCGCCGTCTATGCGCTGGCTGCGGCGAAACTGCGCGAGCGCTTTGCCGGCGAGCGGCCAAAGCTCGCGACGCGGCAGGCCTCGCAACAGGTGCTCGACGGTATCGCCGGAACGATTCCCGGCCTTGTCGGCGGCTCGGCGGACCTGACACATTCGAACCTGACGCATGCCAAGGCGCAGACTCCGGTCAAGAGCGGTGCGTTCACCGGCGATTACATCCACTACGGTATTCGCGAGCACGGCATGGCGGCTGCGATGAACGGCCTCGCGCTGCATGGCGGCTTCATCCCGTACGGCGGCACGTTCCTCGCGTTCTCCGACTACAGCCGGCCGGCGATCCGACTTGCGGCCTTGATGCGGCTGCGCGTGATCCATGTGATGACGCACGACTCCATCGGACTCGGAGAGGATGGCCCGACGCACCAGCCGGTCGAGCATCTCGCGGCGCTGCGCGTCATTCCCAACTTGCTCGTGTTCCGGCCGGCTGATGCCGTGGAGACGCTGGAGGCCTGGGACTGCGCGCTTTCGGCGGAGCATCGTCCGTCCGTGTTGTGCCTGTCGCGGCAGGCCTTGCCGACCTTCCGCAGCGATGCGCGCGGCAAGAACCGCGTGGCGCGCGGTGCCTACCTCGTTGTCTCCCCGGACGGCGGCCGCGACGTGACATTGATGGCGACCGGCTCGGAAGTCTCGATCGCGCTGGAAGCTGCCCGCCTGCTCGCGACCGAGCACATCCGGGCGGCCGTCGTCTCCGCACCCTGCTTCGCGCTGTTCGAGGAGCAGCCGGAAGACTACCGCGCCTCCGTGCTCGGCACCGCGCCGCGCGTCGGCATCGAGGCGGCGGTGCTGGGCGACTGGCCACGCTGGATCGGCGCCGACGGCGAGTTCGTCGGCATGCGCGGCTTCGGCGCCTCGGCGCCCGCGCCGGTGCTGTACCGCGAGTTCGGCATCACGCCGCAAAGCATTGCGGAAGCGGCCCGCCGGGCGATCGCCCGCAAGAGACAATAAGGAGGACGTCCCGTGGCCCGTATCACACTTCGCCAGCTGCTCGATCATGCCGCCAGCCACGGCTATGCCGTGCCGGCGTTCAACATCAACAACATGGAGCAAGGCATCGCGATCATGCAGGCGGCGGCCGAGGTCGACGCGCCCGTCATCATCCAGGCCTCGCGCGGCGCGCGCAGCTATGCCGGCGATCTCATGCTCTCGCACATGATCGACGCGCTGGAGCGGACCTATCCGGACATCCCGCTCTGCATGCATCAGGACCACGGCAATGACGAGGCGACCTGCGCCTCGGCCATCGCCCATGGCTTCACCTCGGTGATGATGGACGGCTCTCTCAAGGCCGATGCCAAGACCGCGGCGGACTACGACTACAATGTCGCGATCACCCGCAGGGTCGTCGATCTCGCGCATTGGGTCGGCGCTTCCGTCGAAGGCGAACTCGGCGTGCTCGGCTCGCTCGAGCATGGCGGCGGCGAGCAGGAAGATGGCCATGGCGTCGAGGGCAAGGTCAGTCACGATCAGCTCCTGACCGATCCCGACCAGGCCGTCGATTTCGTTCGCGCCACCCAGGTCGATGCGCTCGCGATCGCGATGGGCACCTCGCACGGCGCCTACAAGTTCAGCCGCAAGCCGGATGGCGATATCCTGGCGATGCGGGTGGTCGAGGAGATCCACCGCCGGCTGCCAAACACCCATCTGGTCATGCACGGCTCGTCCTCGGTGCCGCAGTCGCTCCAGGATATGTTCAACCAGTTCGGCGGCGAGATGCCGCAGACCTGGGGCGTGCCGGTGGACGAGATCGTCCGCGGCATCAAGAGCGGCGTGCGCAAGGTCAATATCGACACGGATTGCCGGTTGGCGATGACCGCGGTGTTCCGGAAGGTGGCCGCGCAAACGCGCTCCGAGTTCGATCCGCGCAAGTTCCTCAAGCCCGCGATGGACGCGATGCGCGAGCTCTGCCGCGACCGCTTCGAGCAGTTCGGCACCGCGGGTCATGCCAGCAAGATCAAGGTGATTCCGATGAGCGAGATGGCGCGGCGCTATCGCGCCGGTGAGCTCGATCCGCGCATTGGCACGCGTGAGCCGGTTGCGGCCTAATCAATTCAGAGAGAAGAGCAGGAGAGAGCCATGAATGCACATGCAGGAACCGTCCGCGGCAAAGAGCGCTATCGATCGGGCACGATGGAATACGCGCGCATGGGCTATTGGGAGCCCGAGTACACGCCGAAAGACACCGACGTCATCGCACTGTTCCGCGTGACTCCACAGGAGGGCGTGGATCCGATCGAGGCTTCGGCTGCGGTGGCCGGCGAATCCTCGACCGCGACCTGGACCGTTGTGTGGACCGATCGCCTCACCGCTGCGGAGAAATATCGCGCCAAGTGCTATCGCGTCGATCCGGTCCCGGGCTCGCCCGGCTCGTATTTCGCTTATATCGCCTATGACCTCGACCTGTTCGAGCCGGGCTCGATCGCAAACCTGTCGGCCTCGATCATCGGCAATGTGTTCGGCTTCAAGCCGCTCAAGGCGCTGCGCCTGGAAGACATGCGCTTCCCCGTCGCCTATGTGAAGACGTTCCAGGGGCCGGCGACCGGCATCGTGGTCGAGCGCGAACGCCTCGACAAGTTCGGCCGGCCGCTGCTGGGCGCAACGGTGAAGCCGAAGCTCGGTCTATCCGGACGCAACTATGGCCGCGTGGTCTACGAGGCGCTGAAGGGCGGGCTCGACTTCACCAAGGACGACGAGAACATCAACTCGCAGCCCTTCATGCACTGGCGCGACCGCTTCCTCTACTGCATGGAGGCGGTGAACCGGGCGCAGGCCGCCTCCGGCGAGGTGAAGGGCACGTACCTGAACATCACCGCGGGAACGACGGAGGACATGTACGAGCGCGCGGAGTTCGCGAAGGAACTCGGGTCGTGCATCGTCATGATCGACCTCGTGATCGGCTACACCGCGATCCAGTCGATGTCCAAATGGGCGCGGCGCAACGACATGATCCTGCATCTGCATCGCGCCGGTCACTCGACCTATACGCGGCAGAAGAGCCATGGCGTGTCGTTCCGCGTCATAGCCAAATGGATGCGGCTCGCCGGTGTCGACCACATCCATGCCGGCACGGTGGTCGGCAAGCTCGAAGGCGATCCCAACACCACGCGCGGCTACTACGATGTCTGCCGCGAGGACTTCAACCCGACCAAGCTCGAGCACGGCCTGTTCTTCGACCAGTCCTGGGCGAGCCTCAACAAGATGATGCCGGTCGCCTCCGGCGGCATCCACGCCGGCCAGATGCACCAATTGCTGGATCTGCTGGGTGAGGATGTCGTGCTGCAGTTCGGCGGCGGCACCATCGGCCATCCCATGGGCATTGCGGCCGGCGCGACCGCCAATCGCGTGGCGCTGGAAGCGATGATCCTCGCCCGCAATGAGGGCCGCGACTACGTCCACGAAGGGCCGGAGATCCTCGCCAGGGCGGCCCAGACCTGCACGCCGCTGAAGGCCGCGCTCGAGGTCTGGAAGGACGTCACCTTCAACTATCAATCCACCGACACGCCGGACTTCGTGCCGACGGCGCTGGAAACCGTCTGAGGAGATTTGAGATGAAACTAACTCAGGGCTGCTTCTCGTTCCTGCCCGATCTGACGGACGAGCAGATCACCAGCCAGGTGCAGTATTGCCTTGCCAACGGCTGGGCGGTGAACATCGAGTTCACCGACGATCCGCATCCTCGCAATACCTATTGGGAGATGTGGGGTCTGCCGATGTTCGATCTGCAGGACGCCGCCGGCGTGATGATGGAGCTCGCCGAGTGCCGCAGGGTGTACGGCGACCGCTACATCCGCATCAGTGGCTTCGATTCCAGCCACGGCTGGGAATCGGTGCGCATCTCTTTCCTCGTCAACCGGCCGAAGCACGAGGCGGAGTTCGAGCTGGTGCGGCAGGAAGTGGCCGGGCGCGCGATCCGCTACACCACCGTGCGAAAGCCCCCGGCCCACGCCTCTCAATAGCCGTTCTCCTCCGCGCGGAGCTCTCCCTGCTCCGCATCCTTGGCGGACCACTGCTTCGCCGCTCCCAGCGGCGAAGCTCTTTTCTTCGAGGTGCCGATGCTCGATGTTCCCCATGCAACGACGACCGAACAGAACGAGACTCGTTTCGATCTCCGCAAGGAGGCCGAAGCGGCCGGGATCACCGATACGCTGCAACAGCTCGATCAGGAGCTGATCGGGCTCAAGCCGGTGAAGGACCGCGTGCGCCAGATCGCCTCGCTGCTGCTGGTCGAACGTATCCGGCAGCGGGCCGGACTGGCCTCCGCGCCGCCGTCGCTGCACATGTCGTTCACGGGCAATCCCGGCACCGGCAAGACCACGGTGGCGCTGCGCATGGCCAAGATCCTGCACGGCCTCGGCTTCGTGCGGCGCGGGCAGGTGATTTCGGTGACGCGCGACGACCTCGTCGGCCAGTATATCGGCCATACCGCGCCGAAGACCAAGGAGATCCTGAAGAAGGCGATGGGCGGCGTGTTGTTCATCGACGAGGCCTATTACCTGCATCGTCCCGACAACGAGCGCGACTATGGCCAGGAATCGATCGAGATCCTGCTTCAGGTGATGGAGAACCAGCGCGAAGACCTCGTCGTGATCCTTGCCGGCTATGGCGAGCGGATGACGAGCTTCTTCGCCTCCAATCCCGGCTTCCGCTCGCGCATCGCGCACCACATCGAATTTCCTGACTATGCGGAAGCCGAGCTGCTCGTGATCGCTGAGTTGATGCTGAAGGAGCGCGGCTATCGCTTCTCGGCGGCCGCGCGCGAGGCTTTCGAGAAATACATTGAATTTCGCCGGGCCCAGCCGTTTTTCTCCAACGCCCGCTCGATTCGCAACGCCGTCGACCGCATTCGTCTGCGGCAGGCCGATCGCCTGGTGTCCGATCTCGACCGCATGCTCGATGTCGCCGACCTCGAAACCATTGATCCCGCGGACGTCCTTGCGAGCCGCGTCTTCAGCGGTGGCGCCGACGCGCGGAGTGCCAAGCCATGAGCGGAGACATCCTCATCGCCCCATCGATCCTGGCCGCGGATTTCGCCCGTCTCGGCGAGGAGGTCGCGGCCATTGATGCGGCCGGGGCCGACTGGATCCATTGCGACGTCATGGACGGGCATTTTGTGCCGAACATCAGTTTCGGGGCTGACGTCATCAAGGCGATCCGGCCGTTGACGAACAAGGTCTTCGACGTGCATTTGATGATCGCGCCGACCGATGCCTATCTCGAGGCGTTCGCGAAAGCCGGAGCGGACCTCATCACGGTGCACGCCGAAGCCGGCCCGCATCTCGACCGCTCGCTCCAGGCGATCCGCTCGCTCGGGAGGAAGGCTGGCGTCAGCCTTTGTCCGTCGACGCCGGAGGCGACGATCGAATACGTGCTCGACCGCATCGATCTCGTGCTGGTGATGACGGTCAATCCGGGCTTTGGCGGCCAATCTTTCATCGGGTCGCAGATCGAGAAGATCGAGCGGATCAGGACCATGATCGGCGAGCGGCCGATCCGTCTCGAAGTCGATGGCGGCGTCACGCGCGACAATGCCGCTGCCGTGGCCGCAGCGGGCGCCGATACGCTCGTCGCGGGTTCCGCCGTGTTTCGCGGCAGGGGCGCGGCTGAATATGCCGCCAATATTGCGGCCATTCGTGCCGCCGCCGAGGCCGGCCGAGTTCCCCACCTGCAAAACAGTTCTGCGCAGCGGATGCGTGTCAGTGATGGAGGCCGTAACCGGTAGACTACAGGAGGCCGAGCGTTCCTTGGCGCCATTTGGAACTTTGACCCGAGTACGCATTTCCCAGGAACGAGCCGAGCGAGGTTGGGCGCAGCGAATCTTTTGCACAATCGCCATCGGCCTGACGTAAATTAAGGCGATAACCTCGGCAGATGCGAGGGAGGGTCTCATGGAGAACGTACGTCGCTACCGGGCGCTGGCGTCCCTCTGTCGTCAGCAGGCGGCCTACCGGCCGCTCCAGACCTGGGAACTCCTTGGCCAGGCAGAACATTTCGAACACCTCGCCGAAGTCGAACTCAAGGCGCATTTCGACGCGTGCAATGTGCAACGCGACGGGGACGCTACCGCGCCCCCGCCATGGGAAGCTCCCGTCGCGGCGTAATGGCGCCAAGCCGGCTCGACTCAATGCGACATCAGCGTCGGCACTGTCATGGCCTCCAGCATGGCACGGGTGACGCCGCCGAGAACGCGCTCCTGCAACCGCGAATGGCCGTAGCCGCCCATCACCAGGAGATCGAGGCTTTCGTCGGCCGCCAGCGATAGGATGGTCGGCTGAATGTCGGCGCGCGCCGCCGACAGGCTGACCGTGCGGGTCGGCAGTCCGCGCCGGCCGAGATGTTTTGCCAGACTGCTCGCTGAAGCCTCGCCGGAGACGGCGTCGGCCTCGTTGATGGTGATGATCACGATCTCTGCGGCGCGCGCCAGGAACGTCGCTGCGTCGCGCACGGCGCGGGCAGCGAGGCGGCTGCCGTCCCAGCAGATGCCGATCCGGTTCGCCTTGAAGGCGCCACGGAAGGTGTAGGGCAGGAACAGCACCGGGCCGCCCGCTTGAAACAGGATCTCGCCCGGCACGTCGTTGTCAAACGCGCCCTGCGTCGGATCCGGCTGGACCACGATGCTGAGGTCGTGCAGTCGCGCCATCTCGCCGAGCGAGACGGCCGCATCCGCCGGGATCGCGCCGAGCGCATGGCAAGTGTAGGAGATGCCGGCGTTCGCCGCTTCGCTCCTGAACACCGCGAGCGCGGCCTCGGCCCGCTCCACGGCCCGCTCGCGCTCCAGTTCGAACACGGCCGCGACCGCCGCGCCGCCCTCCATCACGTAAGCTGCACTGGTTGCGACATAGCCGACCGCGACCGCGTCGAGATGGGCGTTGAGGTACGACGCGAGCGAAATCGAGCCCTCGATCGCAGACCGCATGGGACGTTCGGTGGGAATGTGGACGAGAATGTCTTTGTACATGGCGCGCCTCCGGTGGACCTCATAAGCGCAGTTTTTCACTGCGCGAAGCGCCCGTGTTGAGCTGCATCAAATGGGCGGCGACGATCTGCCTGCTGCGTCCGCCCTCCCGTTCTTTGCCGAGATTTAATCGAATGGACGGGACGCCGTAAGGTGGCAGCGACCATGTTGAGGGCAAGGCGACACCAGCTCAACATGGATATTTCGACATGAACGATCGCGTCAATTCCGACACCACCACGTCCCGCAAGATCTTGAGGCCGCGCCGGCTCGCGCTGCTCGGCACCGTGGCCGCGCTGGGCGTGGCCGCCCTGTCAATGGCGCCAGGCTCCGCGCCGTTCGGTACGAACTCCTTCATTGCGCCGGCTCAGGCTGCGGAAGCCGCCGCAACGCCGCCGGGCTTCGGCGATCTGGTCAGCAAGGTTAAACCCGCGGTGATCTCGGTGCGGGTCAAGATCGACCAGGACAACGACAAGACCGCGATGCTGCAGCAGAACCGGATGGATTCGGACGAGGATACGCCGTTCGACCAGTTCTCGCGACAGTTCGGCTTCCGCTTCCCGGGCGGCATGAACGGCATGCCGCGCCAGCGCCATCAGATGATCACGGGTGAAGGCTCCGGCTTCTTCATTTCCCCCGATGGCTATGCCGTGACCAACAACCACGTCGTCGACCACGCCGAGTCCGTGCAGGTGACGATGGATGACGGCACGACCTACACTGCGAAAGTCGTCGGGACCGATCCGAAGACCGATCTCGCGCTGATCAAGGTCGATGGCAAGAAGGACTTTCCGTTCGTCAAATTCTCCGACCAGAAGCCGCGTATCGGCGACTGGGTGGTCGCGGTCGGCAATCCCTTCGGTCTTGGCGGCACTGTGACCGCGGGCATCGTCTCGGCCAGCGGCCGCGATATCGGCAATGGTCCCTATGACGATTTCATTCAGATCGATGCGCCCATCAACAAGGGCAATTCCGGCGGCCCGGCCTTCGACATGAACGGCAACGTGATCGGCGTGAACACTGCGATCTTCTCGCCCTCGGGCGGCTCGGTCGGCATCGGCTTCGACATTCCCGCCTCGACCGCCAAGCTCGTCGTCGCGCAATTGAAGGACAAGGGCGTGGTCACCCGAGGCTGGCTCGGCGTGCAGGTGCAGCCCGTGACATCGGAGATTGCCGACAGCCTCGGCCTCAAGGAGGCGCGCGGGGCGATCGTCGACAATCCGCAGGATGGCAGCCCGGCGGCGAAGGCCGGCATTGAGGCGGGGGACGTCATCACCGCCGTCAACGGCACCACGATCAAGGACTCTCGCGACCTCGCGCGCACCATCGCCACCTTGGCGCCGGGCACGTCCGTGAAGCTCGATGTCTTCCGCAAGGGCGACAGCAAAACGGTGACCCTCGCGCTCGGCGAGCTGCCGAACGAGCGGCAAGCCAAAGGAAACGGCAATGCCGACGAGGGCAGGGGGCAGCCGAATGCCGGCGCGCCGCGCCTCGGCCTCAGTCTGGCGCCGGCAGGTGACGTCCAGGGCGCGGGCCAGAAGGGCGTCGTCGTCACCGAGGTCGATCCGCAAGGGCCGGCGGCACAGCGCGGCATTCAGACCGGCGATGTCATCCTCAATGTCGGCGGCAAGGCGGTCGCCAATGTCGGCGACGTCCGTTCGGAGCTGGCGCAGGCCAAATCGTCGGGCAAGCGCAGCGTGCTGTTGCAGGTGAGAAGCGCGGAGGCGACAAGATTCGTCGCAGTTCCGCTCGCGTAGAGTCGCGCGTATCGAGCGACGCAGATCAAAAAAGGCGGCCCTCAGGCCGCCTTTCCTGTTCCGCCTCGAAGTTCCCGTTGGGTTATCGATAACATTCTCGTTAACACAGGAATGGTGAAGCAGTTCGTCCGAAAAAGCCGTGTTCGTTGATCACAGTTCCAGCACCGCTGCGACAAAGGAGTCGCAAGGTGGGTTGCAGTCGTGGAACTCGAACTTGCCGCCGCTTTGTGGAACTTGCCGGCGGTTCGCATTTGATCGGTGCCGACATGGTTCGATTGAAGCTCTCGCGGAGGAGTGCACTGCTCACAGCGTCATTGGTGCTCTGGGGCGGAAACGCGCTCGGACGTGACGACGGCCGCTACGCGAACTCCCCTCTAAAACCATGGTTCGACAGTCTGCGCAGCCAGCTCGGTCCGTGCTGCTCGGATGCGGACGGATTTGCCGTCGCCGATCCCGACTGGGAGTCGCATAACGGGCGTTACCGCGTGCGTCTGGACGGGCAGTGGATCGAGGTGCCGGACGAAGCCGTCATCACCGAGCCGAACCGGGCCGGCCGCACCATGGTGTGGCCGGTGAAGACGGCGTTCGGGATTTCGATCCGTTGCTTCATGCCGGGCAGCATGATCTGAGACGGGTCAGCGTCAGCGCTTGCTGGATTTGCGCTTCGACGACTTCTTAGACGACTTGCTTGACTTAGACGATTTTCTCGACGTCTTCTTGGCACTCTTCCGCTTCGATGCCTTCTTCGGGACCTTCTTGCCCTTCTTGCGCGCCTTCGACAGTCCGATCGCGATTGCCTGCTTGCGGCTCTTCACGCGGCCGCCGCGTCCCCCGCGCCCGCTCTTCGCGGTACCCTTTTTGTAGCGCCGCATCTCGCTTTCGACATCGCTGCCGGAGCTGCGTGAGTAGCGACGTTTCTTTGCCTTACGTGCCATGCATGTTCTCCCTTGGCGAAGGAGAACCACACGGCTCAGCCATGGTTCCGGCAGCGCGTACACAACGTGCAGGCGCGCGACGCAGCCTAGAAGGAGTTCGCTAGCTCGATCTCCGCCTCCAGCGCCTGGATGCGCCGTGCGGCCTCACCGAAGGACAGGTCCCGTGCAAACTGGGCGGGCTGATAGGCCTCTTCGCTCAGCCGCTTCAGCCTGAGACCCTGCGCCCGCGTCATCTGCTCGCCAAGAAAAACCCTGGCGTCGTATTTACCCTGAACCTGCATCTGTTTTCTCCGTTCTGAAATCGTGACTTGACTATATGTTCTTATTTTGTTCTAATAAACCATGGACAACAGAATTAATGAAATTCGACGTAAAATCAGAGTCTTGAGGCTAGAAATGGCCGACGTCGAGGCGTCGGTGCGCGATCTCGTCGAGCGCGACCGCGACTGTACGGAAAGGGCCCTGGCGCAGATGGATCTGCGCCGGAGAATCAACCTCCTGATCGGCGAATGGAAGGCAGCTGGTGGCAGCGACGTTCTGCCTGACGTCCGCGACCGGGTGCGCCTTCGTCCCGCGAAGACGGGCGGCAATCCCGTGCGCGCGAGCGGGCCCCGCTGATCAGGGAGCGGGCGGTGGAAGAGGATCCGGACGCGTATCGGATTTGAAACTGCGCCCGAGTACCAAGAGAAAGGGCCCCGCAATGGGCGGAGCCCTCGATGGATTCCAGGGAGTGGCCTATTTGGTGTTGGTCATGCCGCCCTTGTTCGTCATGGTGCCACCCTGATCGGAGCCGGGGCCGGAGCCGCCTTGGCCGGAAGGATCAGCACCCTTGGAGGACTTGGTGTTGGCGCCGGTGGTCTGCGACGATGACATCGAGGATCCATGCTTGGCCTTGTGTGACTTGGCCTGCACGGCGAACGGCGCGGCGGCAAGGCCGGTTGCCAACATTACGGCGAGAGCGAGCTTGGTCGTCTTCATGCGGGAAACTCCCTGAGTTAATTTGACGCAGGCAGCCAACCGCTCTTCGCCGCAGGAGTTCCCGACAAAGCATCTCCTGCGGGTCACGCGCGCTTCAAGATTGCTTGTCCTCGTCAATGATGAAGACGACGCCAGTGAGCGTCGCACCGATCGCGAACGTCGTCACCAAGGTGAGAGTGAAGACCAGAATGGCCTGGCTTCCGCCGTTATTGAGCAGGTTGGCCACGGCTGGATTGGACAGAACCAGCATGAGGCTGAAGGTGAGGCCGAGGGCCGCGCCCATCATTGCCTGCGTCAGCAGCTTGATAAGTCCGCTGGCAGAGATCAGCTCAGACGACTTATTCGTGCGCATGGGAGTGCATCCCGAATTGGCATGCAAACACCCGCGTGATTGTCTGGTTCCATTCGGTTGAAATAATTGTCATCGCCCGCTTCATCCGACGTTCATGCCGGGCTTGCGAGGATGAGCGCCATCAAAACGGGAACATGGATATGGGTAAGGTAGTCTTTCTTTACCGCTCGCTGGCCTATCGCAACGCGGCTGCGGACATTCTGCGCAAGGCCCGCAGGCTTCCGCGCGGAGCAGAACGAAGCGCGGCGCGCCGCTACGCCAGGGCCCTGCGCGATCTCGCACGGACGGAAGCCTGGCTGGAAGGGCGGGTCCCGCGCGAACCGCGGATGGCCCAGCACATGACGAGCGCGGCGTCCGGTTAACCCGATGCGCGCTGCAATTCTGCGGAGCCGCCGCTGTCGAACTTGCCGGGTCCGGCCGTGGCCGTCTTGCGCGTCAGAGGCACCTCCAGGCGGCACAACAGGCCCTCGGCGCGCCAATCGAACTGCGCCTGTCCGCCAAGCTGGGACTCAACGCTCGCAAGCAGGCTCCGCGTACCGAAGCCGCGAGATTTCGGTGCCATGACCAGCGGACCGCCGGATTCCTCCCAGCTCAGCGTGAGCAGCTCGTCCTCGACCTGCCAGTCGATCGCGAGCTGCCCAGATCGAGTCGAAAGCGCGCCATACTTCGCCGAGTTGGTGAAGAGCTCGTGCAGCGCGAGCGCCAGCGTCTGGGCCGTCGCCGGCAGCAACTGAACCTCGGGACCCGACAATCTGATCTGGTCGCCGAGCGAATAGGGCGCAAGCTCCTCGTCGATCAGCCTGGAGAGCTCGGCGCCCTGCCAGCTCGACAGCGACAGGATGGTGTGCACGCGCGCCAGTGCATTGATGCGTCCCTCGACGGCGTTGACGTAGTCCTTGACCTCGTCCGCCCGGGTGAGGCGCACGATCGACTGCGCCAGCGCCAGCGCGTTCTTGGCGCGATGATCGACTTCCCGCGCCAGGAGATTCTGCCGCTCCTCGGCGCGTTTGCGTTCGGTGATATCGACGGTGACGCCGCTGACGCGCACCACGCGCCCGCTCTGGTCGACCGTCGCCGCCGCCGTGCCGACGCACCAGCGCACCTCGCCGTCGGGCCGCACAATGCGGAACTCAGTTTCATAGGCGCGCGTGCCCTTGTTGAATTCGGCGATCGCCTTGCGCAACTGATCGACGTCATCGGGATGCAAAAGCGCCTGGACGTTGGCCGGATTGACCTCGAAACGCTCCGCGCTGACGCCGAAGATGCGGTACTGCCCCTCGTCCCACATCCAATCGCCGCTGACCCAGTCCCAGTCCCAGGACCCCATCTTTCCGGCAGCGATCGCCATGCTGCGCCGCTGCTCGCTCTCGCGCAGCTTCGCGGTGGAGCTCTCCAGTTCCGCGGTGCGTGCGCGGACGCGGTCCTCGAGCTCGTGGTTCAGCCGTTCGAGCTCGCGCGTCTTGCGGTAGAGCTCGGCAAACACCTTGATCTTGGCGCGCAGCACCTCCGGCACGACCGGCACCGGCACGTAGTCGACAGCGCCCATCTCATAGCCGCGCAACCGGTCGATGTCGCTGACCTGGATGGCCGAGATGAAGATCATGGCGGTCTTCTGGAAACGCGGATGCTCGCGGATCATCGCGGCGAGCTCGAAGCCGTCGAGCTCGGGCATGCAGACGTCGACCAGGATCACCGCGATCTCGGTCTTGAGCAGCACCTCCAGCGCCTCTCGCCCCGAGGAGGCGATCACGAGGTTCTCGCCGAGATCCTTCAGGATCACCTCATAGGCGAGCAGCTTGGCCGGCTGATCGTCGACGAGCAGGATGTTGACCTTTTCCTGGTCCATATGCGGGCCCAACTCAGCGGTGCAGCCACATGCGGATCGCAAGCAGCAATTGGTCGGTGTTGACCGGCTTGGCGAGGTAATCGGACGCGCCGGCTTCGAGGCATTTCTCCCGGTCGCCCTTCATCGCCTTGGCGGTCAGCGCGATGATCGGAAGACGGGCGAAGGCCGGGTTCTCGCGGATCACGCCGATGGTCTGATAGCCATCCATCTGCGGCATCATGATGTCCATCAGCACGATCGCGATCTCCGGATTGGATTCGACCAGTGTAATAGCCTCGCTGCCGGTCGTCGCCGTCAGCACTTTCATGCCGCGTCGTTCCAGCACGCTCGACAGGGCAAAGATGTTGCGGGCGTCGTCGTCGACGAGCAGGGCGGTCTTGCCGATCAAGTCCTCGTCGGAGCTGTTCAACTTCTCCAGCATACGCTGCTTCTCGATCGGCAGCTCCGTGATCACGCGGTGCAGGAACAACGCGGTTTCGTCGAGCAGGCGTTCCGGCGATTCCACGCCCTTGACCACGATGCTGCGCGCCATGGTGTGGAGTTCCGCGTCCTCCTCCGCCGAAAGCTCGCGGCCGGTGAAGACCACGACCGGGATGTTCGACAGTCGCTCGTCGTTGCGGATCTGGTCCAGCACCTCGAAGCCGCTCATGTCGGGCAGCCGGAGATCGAGCACCACGCAGTCACACGGCTGCTCGCGCAGCGTCGAAAGTGCCTCAGCGCCGGTGGCCGTCGACACGATCTCGATGTCGTCGTGGTACAGCAGCTCGCGGATAGAAAGCTGCTCGGCCTCGTTGTCCTCGACGATCAGCAGCCGCTTGCGCCGCGGCCGCGCATATTCCTTGATTTGCGTCAGCGCGGCCGCGACGCCTTCAGGCGTGGTCGGCTTGTTGACGAATGAGAACGCGCCACGCGCCAGCGCATGCTGGCGGTCTTCGTCGAGCGTGATGATCTGCACGGGGATGTGGCGGGTCAACGGATTGTGCTTGAGCTGGCTCAGCACGGTCCAGCCGAGCATGTCGGGCAGGAACACGTCGAGCGAGACTGCTCTCGGCTGATACTGCTTGGCGAGCTCCAGCGCCTCCGCGCCCCGCGCGGCGACCAGAACCTTGAATCCCTTGTCGCGCGCGAGGTCGACCAGCACACGCGCGTAATGCGGGTCGTCCTCGACGATCAGGAGGATGCTGTCGCCAGGCTCGAGGTTCAACCGGTCGTCGGGAAGCTGCTCGATGACGCGCTGCTGCTCCGGCGCGGCCGGCTGCAGCGCAGGCGGCTGGCTGTATTGCTGCGGCGCCGGCGCGGCCCGCGGCGCGAGCGTCGGGCCGGAATATTTCAAAGGCAGATAAAGCGTGAAGGACGAGCCCTTGCCCGGTGTGCTGCGGAGATGGATCTCGCCTCCGAGCAGGCTCGCGAGTTCGCGGCTGATCGCGAGCCCGAGGCCGGTGCCGCCGTATTTCCGGCTGGTGCCGGCATCCGCCTGCTGGAACGCCTCGAAGATCAGTTTCTGCTTCTCCAGGGGAATGCCGATACCGGTATCGGACACTTCGAAGGCGATCACGGCCGGCGCGGAATTCAGCACCGGGTGATCCGTCCCCCAGCCGCCGATCGCGCCGGCGACCTTCAGGCGCACCTCACCTTCGGCGGTGAACTTGAAGGCGTTGGACAGCAGGTTCTTCAGGACCTGTTGCAGACGTTTGGAGTCGGTGACGATGCTGCGTGGCAGGTTCGGATCGACGTCGATCTTGAACGACAGATTTCGGTTATCCGCCTCGTGCCGGAACGGGCGGCCGACGGTCTCGAGCAGGTTTGCGGTCAGGATCTCCTCGGCGTCGACCGTTACCGTGCCGGACTCGATCTTGGAGAGATCGAGAATGTCGCTGATGAGGTTGAGCAGGTCGGTGCCGGCGCCATGGATGGTGCGGGCAAATTCGACCTGCTTTGCCGAAAGGTTGCCATCCGGGTTGTCGCTGAGCTGTTGTCCGAGGATCAGGATCGAATTCAGCGGCGTGCGCAGCTCGTGGCTCATATTGGCGAGGAACTCGGACTTGTATTTCGAGGTCAGCGCAAGCTCGGTCGCCTTCTCCTCGAGCGCGCGGCGAGCCTGCTCGATCTCCTGGTTCTTGCGTTCCACCTCGACGTTGCGTTCGGCGAGCTGCTGCGCCTTCTGCTCGAGCTGGTCGTTGGTCTGCTGCAATTCCCGCTGCTGGGTCTGCAGCTCGCCGGCGAGCTGCTGCGACTGCTTGAGCAGGCCTTCGGTCTGCATCGTCGCCTCGATTGAGTTCAGAACGATGCCGATGGAGTCGGTGAGCTGTTCCAGGAACGTCATCTGCGAGGTCGTGAAGGAGACGAGGGAGGCGAGCTCGATCACGGCCTTGACCTGGCCTTCGAACAGGACAGGCAGCACGACGAGGTTTTTCGGTGCGACGCGGAACAGCGCCGAGTTGATCGGCACCACGTCGGACGGAATGTCGGAGACCATGCGCGGCCGCTTGTCGAGGGCGCACTGGCCGATCAGGCCTTCGCCGAACTGGAGCACGCGCTGATAGGGATAGATACCGTCGCTGGCGTAGGACGCGAGCAGAAGCAGCTGGGAATTGTCCTCGTTCTCGACCTGGTAGATCACGCCGGTATGGGCGTTCACCAGCGGCGACAGCTCGGTGAGCAGCAGCCGGCCGACGGTGGTGAGATCGCGCTGGCCCTGGAGCATGTTGGTGAACTTGGCGAGGTTGGTCTTCAGCCAGTCCTGCTCGGTGTTCACGTCCGTCGTCAGACGGAGATTCGTGATCATCGTGTTGATGTTGTCTTTCAGCTCCGCGACTTCACCGCGGGCGTCGACCTGGATTGATCGCGTCAGGTCGCCCTTGGTCACGGCGGTCGCCACTTCCGCGATCGCGCGCACCTGCGAGGTGAGGTTGGCAGCCAGAAGGTTCACGTTGCCGGTGAGATCCTTCCAGGTGCCGGCAGCACCCGGCACGTTGGCCTGGCCGCCGAGCCGGCCTTCGACGCCGACCTCGCGCGCAACCGACGTCACCTGGTCGGCGAAGGTCGCGAGCGTCTCGGTCATGTTGTTGATGGTGTCGGCGAGAGCGGCGACCTCGCCGCGCGATTTCATCGTCAGGTTCTGCTTGAGGTCGCCGTTGGCGACCGCAGTCACCACCTTGACGATGCCGCGTACCTGCTCGGTCAGGTTCGCAGCCATCAGGTTCACGGTGTCGGTGAGGTCCTTCCAGGTGCCGGCGACACCAGGCACCTGTGCCTGGCCGCCGAGCTTGCCCTCGGTGCCGACCTCGCGCGCCACGCGCGTCACTTCGCCGGCGAAGGCGTTGAGCTGGTCCACCATGGTGTTGATGGTGTTCTTGAGCTCGAGGATTTCGCCCTTCACGTCGACGGTGATCTTGCGGGACAGGTCGCCGCGTGCCACGGCCGTTGTCACTTCGGCGATGTTGCGGACCTGCGTGGTGAGGTTCGCCGCCAAGAGGTTGACGTTGTCGGTGAGATCCTTCCAGGTGCCGCCGACGCCGGGCACGACGGCCTGACCGCCGAGCCGGCCTTCGGTACCGACCTCGCGTGCGACGCGCGTGACTTCGGCGGCGAAGGAGCGGAGCTGCTCGACCATGGTGTTCAGCGTGTCCTTCAGGAGAAGGATCTCGCCGCGCACGTCTACCGTGATCTTCTTCGATAGGTCGCCGCCGGCGATCGCGGTCGCGACCTCGGCGATGTTGCGGACCTGGGCCGTCAGGTTCGAGGCCATGAAGTTGACGTTGTCGGTGAGATCCTTCCAGGTGCCGGCGACGCCGGGCACTTCGGCCTGGCCGCCAAGCTTGCCTTCGGTGCCGACCTCGCGCGCCACGCGCGTGACCTCGCCGGCGAAGGCGTTGAGCTGGTCCACCATGGTGTTGATGGTGTTCTTGAGCTCGAGGATTTCGCCCTTCACATCCACGGTGATCTTGCGGGACAAGTCGCCGCGCGCCACGGCGGTCGTCACTTCGGCGATGTTGCGGACCTGGGCGGTGAGGTTGCCCGCCATCGAATTGACGCTGTCGGTGAGATCCTTCCAGGTGCCGGCGACGCCGGGCACGTTGGCCTGACCGCCGAGGCGTCCTTCGGTGCCGACCTCGCGCGCCACGCGTGTCACCTCGCCCGCGAAGCGGTTGAGCTGGTCGACCATCGTGTTCAGCGTGTCCTTGAGCTGAAGGATCTCGCCGCGCACGTCGACGGTGATCTTGCGCGACAGGTCGCCGCCGGCGATCGCGGTCGCCACTTCCGCGATGTTGCGGACCTGGGCGGTCAGGTTGCCCGCCATCGAGTTCACGCTGTCGGTCAAGTCCTTCCACGTGCCGGCAACGCCGGGTACGTCGGCCTGGCCGCCGAGCTTGCCGTCGGTGCCGACCTCGCGCGCCACGCGCGTGACTTCACCGGCAAAGGCGTTGAGCTGGTCGACCATCGTGTTCAGCGTTTCCTTCAGCTGAAGGATCTCGCCCGACACGTTCACCGTGATCTTCTTCGACAGATCGCCCTTGGCGACCGCAGTTGCGACCTCGGCGATGTTACGGACCTGGCCGGTGAGGTTCGAGGCCATCGAGTTGACGCTGTCGGTGAGATCCTTCCAGGTGCCGCCGACGCCGCGCACGACGGCCTGACCGCCGAGCTTGCCTTCGGTGCCGACCTCGCGGGCGACGCGCGTGACTTCGCCGGCGAAGGCGTTGAGCTGGTCCACCATGGTGTTGATGGTATCTTTCAGCTCCAGAATTTCGCCACGCACGTCCACGGTGATCTTCTTCGACAGGTCGCCGCCGGCGACCGCCGTCGTCACCTCCGCGATGTTGCGGACCTGGGCCGTCAGGTTGGAGGCCATCGAGTTGACGCTCTCGGTGAGGTCCTTCCAGGTGCCGGCGACGCCGAGCACGTTGGCCTGGCCGCCGAGCCGGCCCTCGGTGCCGACCTCGCGCGCGACGCGCGTGACTTCGCCGGCGAAGGCGTTGAGCTGGTCGACCATGGTGTTGAGCGTCTCCTTCAGCTGAAGGATCTCGCCGGAGACGTTCACCGTGATCTTCTTCGACAGGTCGCCGCTCGCGATGGCGGTGGCGACGTCGGCGATGTTGCGGACCTGCGCGGTCAGGTTCGAGGCCATGAAGTTGACGTTGTCGGTGAGGTCCTTCCAGGTGCCGGCCACGCCCGGCACTTGGGCCTGGCCGCCGAGCTTGCCCTCGGTGCCGACCTCGCGCGCGACGCGCGTCACTTCCGAGGCGAACGAGTTGAGCTGGTCCACCATCGTGTTGATGGTGTCCTTCAGCTCCAGGATCTCGCCGCGCACGTCCACGGTGATCTTGCGGGAGAGGTCGCCGCGCGCCACGGCGGTGGTGACGTTGGCGATGTTGCGGACCTGCGCGGTGAGGTTGCCGCACATCGCGTTCACGGAGTCGGTCAGGTCCTTCCAGGTGCCGGCGACGCCGGGCACGATCGCCTGGCCGCCGAGCTTGCCGTCGGTGCCGACCTCGCGCGCCACGCGCGTCACTTCGGAGGCGAAGGAGCGGAGCTGGTCCACCATCGTGTTGATGGCTTCCTTGAGCTGGAGGATCTCGCCGCGGACGTCGACGGTGATCTTCTTGGAGAGGTCGCCGTTGGCGACTGCGATCGTCACCTCGGCGATGTTGCGAACCTGGTTGGTCAGGTTGTTCGCCATCGAGTTGACGCTCTCGGTCAGGTCCTTCCAGACGCCGGTCACCTCAGGCACCTGGGCCTGACCACCGAGCTTGCCCTCGGTGCCGACCTCGCGCGCCACGCGCGTCACCTCGGAGGTGAACACGCCGAGCTGCTTGATCATGGTGTTGACGATGTTCGCCGACTGCAAAAATTCGCCGCCGAGCGGACGGCCATCGACGTCGAGCTTGACGGTCTGGAGCAGGTCACCTTGTGCGACGGCGGCGACCGCGCGTGTGACCTCGCGCGTCGGCCACAGCAGGTCGTCGATCAGCGTGTTGACCGAACCTTCCATGTCGGCCCAGGAGCCTGAGGCGAGGCCGAACTTGACGCGCTGGCGGGTCTTGCCCTCGCGCCCCACCACCTGGCCGACCAGCTCGAGCTGCTGCGCCATGCGCTGGTTGGCGGCGATGATTTCGTTGAGAGTGTCGGCGATCTTGCCGTCGATACCAAGGTAGTCGCCACTCATGCGCACCGAAAAGTCACCGCTGCGCATCGCCTGCAAGGCGAGCAACAGTTCCGCCCGGGAATCCGGATCGGACGTACCGTTGGTTTTTGGCTTTGGGACGCGCCGACCGGAGCGTGACGCAGTTCCGGGATCGAGGTCGCTCATACTGATTCCCCCGCAGACGTCGGCCGAATCCGCGGCACGACGCGTTTGGTCGAAATGAAATAGAGCGTCAGCCAAATTCGAAATCAAGCGCCAACGTGTGGCGCGAGGAAATGGAACCCGCCTTGCTCAGCCCGGCTGAACTAACGAGGGTCCGCCGAATTGGTTCCACGCTATTCAGATTCGTGGAGGCCGCCACTTTGCTCGTCCCGTGCCCGGCATTCATCCTTCGGAACGGAGCGCGAGCCTTAAGGTCAGCCCGCAGAGAACGGATATGAAAACAGGACTCGCCGCCGTCGCCATTATTGTGTTTGCCGCGGGATCGGCTCTGGCACAGGGCGGTGCGCCCAGCGGGCGCGGCGCCGTGACTGGCGATCCCGCCGCGAGCTCCGCCAGCCCGCGGGCGGAAACGCCGACCACCGGAACGGCCAGCCGGTCGAATCCGAGCGGCAGCGGCACGTCGTCTTCGGGCGGCAAGGACGCCAATGGCGATGCGGGCCGGGACAAGATGCCGGAGAGCGATCGCACCGTGCGGCCGCAGAGTCAGCAACATCATCCCAGCGACAAGTAGAAACGACTACTTGTCCGCCATGGTACGCTCGGCGTCCCTGACCTGCGAGCGCAACATCGGGAGTTGTTCGCGCGCGAACGCTGCAAGCGCTGCATTGTCGGGCGCCTTCAGATAGCGCTCGAGCAGTCCGATGACAGATTCATACTCGGGAATCTGCGCGGCATAGAAGCTTCTGACGTAGGTCGGGCCATCCGACATCTCAGGCTCGACCAGGCTCGCGGTCGAGGATGTTGCCTTGCCGACGCGCGGCTCTGCGCCAATGGCCTCCTGGACCTTCTTCAGGCTTTTGTCGCGCTTGGCCGCTTCCTCGGCGCGCAGCGCGGCGAGGTTCTTGACCTCTGCATTGCCCTTGAGGTCGGTATTCTCAAGAAGACCCTGTTGAAATCGGCTGAAATTGTAGACGCCACTGATAACCTCAGTCGCGGTCGGTCGCCGTTCGCCGGGCTTACGCTCGCCAGTATTGTCGGCAAGCGCCGCAGTGTTGATGAACGCCAGGATGAGGACGGCAAGAACTCGCATCGATATCAATGATGAATGGCGGGCGAAGTTCCCTTACCATTACGATCCGGTAAGCGGGTTGCGGCGCGAGAGTTCCGTCCCCACGTCCTCCACATGAAACAGTCTGATATCTTCAGGGATAACGCCGACAATTGTCTTCAGCTTGCCGAGCGAGCCGAAGGACAACCCGCCCACAAGCGCTATTCGCGTATGGCCGACGCCTGGACGGCGCTCGCCAACGAGCAGGATTGGCTCGACGGCGAAATCCCGCCCGTCGCGGTCCACGCTCGTCCAAAGCGGAAGGCGTGAGCCGCTCGTTCTCGTGAATCTGCGTGTGAGACCGCTCACGGAAGGCAAGCGACTGATTTGGGATCATCCGGGACCATTCGATCGCGTCGATTTCCGGTTTCAGAAGGAGGTTTTGGCGATGGCTCCACGTCTGGCTCTTCTTTCCCTCATTCTCGCCTTTGGCGTCTCGGTCGCGTTCGCGACGGTGACGACGTTGCGGCAGGTGCATCTTGAGAACGCATCGGCCGCGGTCCACGCGGTGCGCAGTTAGCACTGCACCGGAACATTCGACGCCGCGGTGCGTAAGCGTTCCGAGACACCAGAACAAGCGAGAGCCCCATCATGGCCCATTCCGACCAAGGTATCGTCAAGGACAAGCGCGGGGAGGAGCAGCCGCGCGACAAGGAGCGTGCACAGTCCGTGCACAAGACGAACCCGAAAGGCTCGCCTTCGCGTGAAGCGACGCGCGATCCCAAGCTGAATGACAATAGCAAGACGCCAGGCTCCGGCGTGATGCCGGACGGCTCGAGCGACGCGACAGGTTAATTCTCACGAGGAACGAATCCCCGCGGGAAGAGTCGACGGATTGCTTCCGGTTGTCATGCCCCCGGTGCGCCGGAAGCAATCTCCAAGGACGGCCCTGGCACCCACCGTGCCGGGGCCGTCTGCTTATTTGCGTCAGCCGCCGGTGCCGCTCTCTGGATCTCCCTGAGTATGTCCGACAGGTCCGCGGCCGAACACGCCAAAGCTGCTCGACTTCACGCCCACGGCGGCATCGACGCCGACGGCGGTCAGTCCAAACCTGAGGAGTTCGCGGACTGCGGCCGCCCGCGTCGGCATTCGGTGCTTGAACCTGAAATCGTCGATGGCGGCCAACTCTTCCGGCGAGAGCATGACCTGAAGGCGCTCGGCGCGAAGGTCGTTCATGGCGATCACGCAAATTGAGTAAGTTGAGTAGTTTACTCAACGAATAAAGCTGGCGAGAGTTCCGCAAGAGTCGACAAAGCCTCCCATGAGTAAATACACAATAGAATCAGCGGGTTAATTTTGAAACGTATCCTGCCATGGCGCATTCTTCTCGAGAGGAGGAGAGGCCATGGCGGATGAAGTCAGGTTACCTCGCAAGCTTTCCGAAGAGCCGGAAGCATCCAAGCCAGTGCGGCCAAGCCACCAGCAAATCATTGACAGGTCGAGCGCTGGGCCAACCGCCCGGGGCTCAGCCGCCGCAATCGCAGATCTCGACGACGGCGAAAGCGAGCTGGTTTAGGGCTTCACGAAGCGGGAGCCCTTCGCCGATGGCGAGTGGGCACGGCGACTGTGCGAGACGATGCGAAGCTTGCGCCTGAGCCACCAGGCCGTCACGGAAACGGTGGCCCAGACCGTCAACGCGGCGATGAAACCGAGCGCGACACTTGCACCGACGGTGGCATGGAAGACGGCAGCGAACGCCGCGAGGCCGATGCCGCCGAGTGCTGCACCTGCGGCATCGAGCGCTGCGGCCTCCTGTCCGCGACGTCGCCCGCTCAGCCCGGCCTTCTCCTTGGCGTGACGCTCATGGCTTTCTATCAGGGTCGCGCTGGCACAGAAGATGGCCGGAAGTGCAAGAAAGAGCCCGCCGACAGAAACGCCGAAATGCGAGCCGATGACTCCCGCGAGCACCGTCGCGCAGCCGCCGAGCGCGAAGCGAACGGCGTATTCGTACCACCGCGTCTGTTTCAATGCCGATGACGACAGCTTCACCAGCATCAGGCGGCACCTCCCAAACCGGCGAGCAGACCAAAGGCGATCCCGAGCCATACGGCAAAGGCAAGGATCGTCGCGGGGAGCGCGCCGAGACGGATCCTCATCAGGAGATGGCAGACGACGAGGCAGTAGCAGGCGAGCGCGATAGCGCCATAGATCATCGTCCAGCTTCCGGCCGCAGCATATTGCGGGCCGTGCTGGACCACGGCGATGCCGAGAGTGGCCAGCGCGACCGACGGCGCCGCGCCGAGAAGCCCGGCAAAGCTCTTTGGCCGCAGCATGTCAGCGAAGATGGCGAACACGGATACGATCAGCCCGCCGGCGACGAAGCGCACGAGATATTCCGTCATGGCCATACCCGCGAGGCTTCAGGCCGCTGCTGCGGTGATTTCGCCAGCGTGAACCGCCTGAACAGTCGCTCGACGACGATGCCGAGCGTGAAGCCTGCCACCACGTCGCTGATCCAGTGCGCCAGCAGCGCCACGCGCGTCAGCGACAACGCCACGGCGAGCGAGCGTGCCAAGCGGCGCGAGGCCGGCGGCAACAGGCCGGCCGCCGAGGCGAGGGCGCCCATATGCACGGCGTGACCCGAGGGAAACGCGTCGTTGGGGCGTCCCGAATAAGGAATACCGTGCCGGTGGCCGCTCACCGTGAGCCGGTCAGGCCTCGTCTGGTCGAATACGGATTTCAAGACATGCGGCACTATCGCCGTCACCAGCGATACCACCAGGACGTGATCGGCAACGGGACGCCGCTGCGGATGCCGGATGCAGGTGTAGAGCCATCCCGCCGCAGCGAGCGCGAGCAGCACATGCTCATCGGCGCCCCAGGTCATCGCCTGGGCGGCATACTCGAGGCCTGAGTTGGTATTGTGTGCGATCTCGTTGGCGATCGCCGTATCGATCCGGGTGGGTTTCACTGTTACGAGCGCCATCGGTCCGCCGGCGAGTTTTCCTCCATGACAATTTTGTAAAGCCCGGAGACATAGAAGGTTCCTGAGTTCTACCGGGGCCTCAGGCCGCGGCGCCGCAACTACGGTTGCCCGGAGCCACCGGCGGCGCCATAGACCTGTCCCGTCGCATAGCTTGCGTCGGCGGCCGCAGCTGCACGTAGATCGAGGCGAGCTCGACGGGCTGGCCGGGACGGCCGAGCGGTGTCATGCCGCCGAATCTTTCGAGCTTCGGACAGCGGGTTACGGGATTGGTCAAGTCGGTATCCGCCATGGGCGCGTTTCCCTTCGCTGCCGAGGACGACAGCGAAGCCGCCGCGAGCGTTCGGCTCGCGGCGTGAACGACGTGCCGGCGGGACAGTTCTTGCTGTGGTTCGACATCATGCTCTCCGCGATGGTCGAGGCTCAATGCGCGGAGACGTTTGTCGTTGCCAAGCGAAGGACGCGGGCCGGCCGGCGTCCTTCAGCAATGCGTTACTTGGATTGACCGACGCTCGGTGCCTTGCCGAGGTTCTTGGCCATGTCGAGGTGGTGCTTCAACGCGGGGAGCGTCTTGCCGGCCCAATCCTTCAGCGCGGCATTGTCGCCGCCCTTGGCGTAGCGCTCGAACAGGGAGACGGCCTCCTCGTGGGCGCTGACCTGATAGGAATTGTAGTCCGAGCTGAAGTCCTTGCCGGTCGCGCTCTTGAGCTTGTCGAGTTTGCTCTGATGGGAGCTGTCGAGCGCGGTCGGTAGCGTCGCCTGCACCTTGCTGTCGTTGACAAGCCCCTTGAGCTCGGTGCTGGTCTTGTTGTGATCGGTCACCATCTGTTGCGCGAAGCTCTTCTCCTGCGCGTTGCCCTTTTGCTGGGCGAGCTTGCTCGATTCGATCTCGAACATGTCGCTGATCGCCACCTGCTTGACGAAGTCGGCAGTGGATGGAGCGACGCCGAGCGCCGAGTTGACGCCGGTCTTCTCGCCGAGCGACTGGGCCAGCGCCGGGCCCGCGAGAGCCACGCAGGCAAGGGCGATGATGGTTCGTTTCATGGTCAGATCCCTCCGATAGGTCGCGCGGCCGTTTGCCCGCGAATGTGCGCCGACCAACACGCCGCAAGAGCCGAGGTTCCTAATCACTAGTCCGCAGGACGGCGACCGGTCCGCGGATTGATCGGGTCGGTCGCCTTTCGCCGCAGCCGCTCCGGAAGGAAAGGCTCCGCCCGCGTGGGGGTCGCATCAGCCCGCACATCCGCGTGGTGCTGCGCCCGCTCATGCGGCGTGCGGTTGTCGTTGATCTGCCGCTTGACGTCGAGGCCTCCGACTGGATCGTTGACGCCGTGCTGGATGTCGCGGAAGTCACTCATTGTACACCTCATTGCTTCCCGGGCAGGATCGATTCGAACATTTGGCGCGCCGCTCCCTTGATCATCCCGCTTTCGTTCGGATCGCCCTTCATCAGGGCGAGCGAGAAATTCTTCGCCTGCTGGAGCGTGATGTGCGGCGGCAGCGGCGGCACCTCGGGATCGGTTTTCACCTCCAGCACGACCGGCATCTCGCTCGCCAGCGCCTGCTCCCAGGCCGAGCCGAGCAGCTGTGGGCTGTCGACGAAGATGCCGGTGAGGCCGATCAGCTCGGCGAAGCGCGAATAGGAGACATCGGGAATGCGCTGCGAAGCCTCGAATTTGGGATCGCCGTTGATGATGCGCTGCTCCCAGGTGACCTGGTTGAGATCTTCGTTGTTGAAGACGCAGACGATGAAGCGTGGATCCCGCCACGAGCGCCAGTATTTCGCGGCCGTGATCAGTTCGGCCATGTTGTTCATCTGCATCGCGCCATCGCCGACCAGTGCGATCACCGGCCGGTCCGGTTGGGCGTATTTCGCGGCAAGCGCATAAGGAACCGCGGCGCCCATCGAGGCAAGGCCGCCGGACAGCGAAGCCGTCATGCCGCGCCGCATCTTCAGGTCCCGCGCGAACCAGTTGGCACACGAGCCGGAATCGCTGGTGATGATGGCCCGGTCGGGCAGGCGCGGGGACAGTTCCCAGGCGACGAGCTGCGGATTGATGGGCGCTGCAGGCTGATGCGCGCGTTCGTCCAGTGTCTTCCACCATCCGGCAACATCGTCTTCAATACCCCGGCGCCAGGCGCCGTCGGCTTTGGGCTCAAGCCGCGGCAGCAATGCGCGCAGCGTCTCGGCGGCGTCGCCGACAAGACCGACCTCCATGGGAAAGCGGATCGACAGCATGCTGGCGTCGATATCGATCTGCACGCCGCGCGCGCTGCCTTCCTTGGGCAGGAATTCGGCGTAGGGAAAGGCCGAGCCGACCATCAGCAGGGTGTCGCACGCCATCATCATGTTGTAGCTGGGCTCGGTGCCGAGCAGGCCGATCGAGCCTGTGACCCACGGCAGGTCGTCGGGCAGCGCGGCCTTGCCGAGCAGTGCCTTGGCGCAGCCGGCCGACAGCCGCTCGGCAACCGCGATCACCTCGTCGGTGGCGTGAAGCGCGCCGGCGCCGACCAGCATCGCGACCTTCTTGCCGGCGTTGAGCACTTCCGCGGCGCGGTCGAGATCGGCCTCACGCGGCGTGATGCTGGGTGGGCTGTAGCCGATGCCGGAATGCAGCGTGCCGTGTTCACGGGGCGGATCCTCATAAGGCTCCTCCTGCAGGTCGTTGGGCAGGATGATCACGGTCGGGGTCCGCCGCGCCAGCGCAATCCGCACCGCGCGGTCGATCAGGTGCCGCACTTGCGCAGGCGAGGATGCCTGCATGACGTAGGCGCCGGCAACGTCCTTGAACATCGAGACAAGATCGAGTTCCTGCTGATAGTGCCCGCCGAGGGCGTTGCGCGACTGCTGGCCGACAATCGCCAGCACCGGCTGGTGATCGAGCAGCGCATCGTAGAGCCCGGTGACGAGATGCGAGGCGCCGGGGCCGGAGGTCGCAATGCAGACGCCGAGTTCGCCCGAGAATTTTGCGTAGGCGGTCGCCATGAACGCTGCCATTTCCTCATGCCGCGCCTGCACGAAGCCGATCTTGCCGTCGGCCCGGTTCATCGCGCCGAACACGCCGTTGATGCCGTCGCCGGGATAGCCGAAGATGTGGCGCACGCCCCATTGATGCAGACGCTGGACGATGAAGTCGGAGACGGTCTGGGACATTGCGTGTGGCCCTTGGTTTGTCAGGTGCATGAAACTCAGAGAACTGCTCGTTTGGTGCGATGTTCCTGACCGCTCACGGAACATGCGCCGGAACGATCCCGTGCCCATCCGGTTGGTTTTGCACGTGGCCGAGTGGAGAATTGCGATGTTGAACCAAGACGAACTGGATCGCAGTGAGACGGGCCGTTTGATCGGCAGCGACAAGGTCGAGGGAACATCGGTCTATGGCGCCGATCGCAACCGGATCGGTTCGATCGAACGCGTGATGATCGACAAGATCAGTGGCCAGGTTTCCTACGCCGTGCTCGGCTTTGGTGGATTTCTGGGGCTTGGCAACGACCACTATCCGTTGCCTTGGCAGTCGCTGAAATACGACACCGAGCTTGGCGGTTATGTCACCGGTATCACCACCAAGGAGCTGGAAGGCGCGCCCAAATATGGCTCACCAAGCGATTGGAACTGGGGGGATGACGCCGCCGTGCGTGGCATCAACTCCTATTACGGCGTCCCCTTCGCTTGAAGCTTCAGGAAAGGAAGATCGATGAGCAAGGAACGGCCCAATGACGATCCCCGGCAGCAGAACGACTGGGGTTCGCATCGACAGACGGACAAGCCCTGGAAGGGCAATCCCGAGAAGGAGCAGGGATCGGACGAGGAGAAACCCGATCTCGAGAAGTGGCACGAGACGAAGACGCACTGAAGGTGTGCCCCACTGCAGGCTACTGAGGCAAGCGCGGCGTCCATGGTGCCGGGCTGCTCTTTTTGAGCCATGCGATCACGAATGACAGCGCGCGCTGGCGCAGACCATTCCGGCGCAGCGCCAGCAATTTCACCAGAGCCGCCGGCTCACCCCACCGCCTGGTCCCGCCCTGGCCCCGCATGCACATGCACCTGCTTGGCGTGCAGCGGCTCGCCGCATCCCGAGCATACCATCACGGGATCAAACAGCTTGCCGCAAATCTTGTGCTCGTGCAGCAGCGGTCGGCCGCGCTCGTCGCCCATATGGGTGTCACCCCAATGCACCATCGCCATGATGATGGGGTAGAGGTCGAGCCCCTTCTGAGTGAGGATGTATTCGTAGCGCTTCGGTGCCTCGGAATACGGGACGCGGCGCAGGATGCCGAAGCGGACCAGCTTCTTCAGCCGCTCGGAAAGCAGATGACGCGTGATCTGGAGCGAGGACTGGAACGCCTCGAACCGGCGCACGCGCAAGAAGCACTCTCGCAGGATCAGAAGCGTCCAGCGGTCGCCGACAACGGCGACGGTGCGGGAGAGCGAGCAGGGCTCCTCGTCCAGCGTGTCCCATTTCATGGTGCGGTCTCCAGCGACAGTCAGTCTGAAAAAGGAACTAACATGAATGGCCAGCGCTATTTCGTAGCAACGCTACCACTCTCCACCTGAATTTGACAGTTCTATTTCGGAACTATAGTCTTCGGTAAACTGCCCGCCGCATGCCTATAGCGGCTCACCGGAGGAGGCGACCTTGCCCAAGCGAAACGCCACAGCGGCCGTCATCGGGGCCGGCGATTTCATCGGCTCCGAAATCGCCAAGAAGTTTGCCGCCGAGGGGTTCTCGATCTTCGCTGGCCGCCGCAATGGCGACAAGCTCGCGCCGTTGGTGCAAGATATCGAAGCTGCCGGCGGTGACATCCACGCGCGCTCGCTCGATGCGCGGAAGGAGGATGAAGTCATCGCGTTCCTCAACGACGCCGACAAGCACGCGCCGCTGGAAGTCTGCATCTTCAATGTCGGCGCCAACGTCAATTTTCCGATCCTCGACACCACCGAGCGCGTGTTCCGGAAAGTGTGGGAGATGGCCTGCTATTCCGGCTTCCTTGCGGGGCGCGAGGCGGCGCGGCTGATGCTGCCGCGCGGCCGCGGCAACATCTTCTTCACTGGCGCCACCGCCTCCTTGCGCGGCGGCAGCGGCTATGCCGCCTTCGCCAGCGCCAAGTTCGGCCTGCGCGCGGTGGCGCAGGCGATGGCGCGCGAACTCGGGCCGAAGAACATCCACGTCGCCCATCTCATCATCGATTCCGGGGTCGACACCGAATGGGTGCGGCAGCGCAGGCTCGAGGCGCTCGGGCCGAATGCGCTCGACAATCCCGACCTCCTGATGCCGCCGTCGTCGGTCGCGAACGCCTATTGGCAGCTCTATCAGCAGCCAAAGAGCGCCTGGACCTTCGAGATGGAGATACGCCCGTTCGGAGAGAAATGGTGACCGCGGCGCAGAAGTCCGGCTAGACTGACCTCAACATCAAGCAAATTCCGGGAGGTACTTAAGTGAAGACCGCGATTACCGAACTGTTCGGCATCGAGCACCCCATCATTCAGGGCGGCATGCATTTCGTCGGCTTTGCCGAGCTGGCCGCCGCCGTCTCCAATGCCGGCGGACTCGGCATCATCACCGGTCTCACGCAGAAGACGCCGGAATTGCTCGCGAAGGAGATCGCGCGCTGCCGCGACATGACCGACAAGCCGTTCGGCGTGAACCTCACCTTCCTGCCGACCTTCTCGGCGCCGCCCTATCCCGAGTACATTGCGGCCATCGTCGAGGGTGGCATCAAGGCGGTGGAGACCGCAGGCCGCAGCCCGGAAGCCTACATGCCGGCCCTGAAGGCGGCCGGCATCAAGGTCATCCACAAATGCACCTCGGTGCGCCACTCCCTGAAAGCCGAACGCATCGGCTGCGATGCCGTCAGCGTCGATGGTTTCGAGTGTGGCGGACATCCCGGCGAGGACGACATTCCCAACATGATCCTGCTGCCGCGCGCGGCGGAAGAGCTGAAGATCCCGTTCGTCGCCTCAGGCGGCATGGCCGATGGACGCAGCCTGGTCGCGGCACTGTCGCTCGGCGCAGCCGGCATGAACATGGGCACGCGCTTCATCGCCACCAAGGAAGCTCCGGTGCATCAGAACGTGAAGAATGCGCTCGTCGCAGCGACCGAGCTCGACACCCGCCTGATCATGCGGAGCTTGCGCAACACGGAGCGTGTCCTGAAGAACGCCAATGTCGACCGCCTGCTCGAGATCGAGCGCGAGAAGGGCGACAAGCTCACGATCGACGATATCCACGATCAGGTCGCGGGCGTCTATCCCAGGATCATGCTGGACGGCCAGATGGACGCGGGCGCCTGGAGCTGCGGCATGGTCGCAGGCCTGATCCACGACATCCCATCCTGCAAGGAGCTCATTGATCGCATCATGGGCGAGGCGGAAACCATCATCCGCAGCCGCCTGATCGGGTTCCTGGACGGGACGGAAGCGACGCGAAAGGTCGCCTGACACCGTCAAACTTCTTAACCACGGCGGCATTTGACCGCTGGAATTGCGCGCGCCGCCTCCTAGATAGGGATAAATTATCCTTTAATAGTTTCAGGAGGCGTCCGTGGTCCTGAAAAACGTTCCCTTCGCAATTGCCCTTGCCCTTGTGATCGCAGGGGGCGGCATTGCGCGCGCTGACGACTACAAGCCCGGCGAATATCTCGGGCTCGATCTCTCCAAGGCCGTTTTGTCGCCGAAGCGTCTCGGGCCGGAGACGCGCTTCGCGCCGCTCGCACTCGAAGCGCGCGGGGGCGTCGAGACGCAGGCTCGCGCTGAGCCTGTCGACGTGCCGAAGAAGGTCGCGGCCGAGCGCGTTCGTGTGGCCGAGCCGAAGGCCGCGCATGCCAGGAGCGCACAGGCGCGCGGCGCGGCCCGCGCCAAGCTTGCGCGCCGCCACGGCAATCCGCTCGACGCGCAGGCAATGGATACCCGCATCCAGACCTGGCCATGCCGCTCCGGCGGTATCTGCAACTGGAAGCGTTAGTCCAGGCCAAAGCCGTCATCGCCGCGTCGTAAAACCGTAGGCGCGGAGTCAAGAAACCGTAAGCTGGCAGTCAAGGAGCGCAGGCACCTTCCGTCGTGATTCGACGAAGGTTCTCTGAATGGCAACGCTCCGCGCCGCGCGCGCATGGACCCGGCGGCAGTTCCTGGTCCGCTCCGCCTCCAGCCTCGCCATCGCCTCGCTTGCGAAGCCCTCGATCAGCCGTGCCGCCGACCGCACGCAGATCGCGGGCGGGATCCAGTCCGGCGATGTCTCGGACGGCTCGGCCGTGATCTGGGCGCGCGCCGACCGGCCCGCGCGGATGCAGGTGGAATGCTCGACCGTCGAGAGCTTCAAAACGATCATTGCGTCGGCTTCCGGCGATGCACTGCCCGACGCTGATTTCACCTCGAAGCTGCTGCTGACGGATCTGCCACCGGGCCAGGATGTCTTCTACCGCGTGCGCTTCGACGACGTCGCCACTGGTCTCGCCGGCGAAAGCCGCCTCGGCCATTTCCGCACTGCGCCGGTTGCCGGCC
Source organism: Bradyrhizobium sp. CCBAU 25338 (assembly GCF_028128965.1). Taxonomy (NCBI): domain Bacteria; kingdom Pseudomonadati; phylum Pseudomonadota; class Alphaproteobacteria; order Hyphomicrobiales; family Nitrobacteraceae; genus Bradyrhizobium; species Bradyrhizobium sp. CCBAU 25338. The sequence continues at coordinate 375,461 of NZ_LFKY01000039.1, read as the reverse complement.
AGTCGATTTCGTTCCTGTGGTCCGGCGATACCGCGGGGCAGGGCTGGGGCATCGACGTCTCGCGCGGCGGCTATCGCAGCTATCGGACGATGCTCGACAACCGTCCGGACTTCTTCATCCACTCCGGCGACCACATCTATGCCGACTGCCCGATTCCTTCCGAGTTGAAACTGTCGAACGGCGAGACCTGGCGCAATGTCGTGACCGAGGAAAAGTCCGAAGTCGCGCACACGCTGGCGCAGTTCCGCGGCAACTACAAATACAACCACCTCGACGAGCACTTCCGTGCCTTCCACGCTGAGGTGCCGATGTTCGCGCAATGGGACGATCACGAGGTCACCAACGACTGGTCACCGATCGGAAGCTATGATGATGCCGGTTACGCCGATGATGGCACCCCGCGCCTGGTCGCGCGCGCCCGCCGCGCCTTCTTCGACTTCATGCCGATCCGCGACATCGGCGCGCGGCAGGGCCGGGTCTATCGCAAGATCGCCTACGGCCCGCTGCTCGACGTCTTCATGATCGACATGCGTAGCTTTCGCGATGAGACCTGGAACAAGGGCGACGACCATCGCGGCTGGATCCTCGGCGCCGAGCAGCTCGCCTGGCTCAAGCGGGAGCTCGCCGCCTCGCGCGCAACCTGGAAGGTGATCGCGGCTGACTTGCCGATCGGCCTGATCAGCCTGGACGCCGTCGCGCTCGGCAACGGGCCGCCCGACCGACGCGAGCACGAGATCGCCGATCTGCTCTCGTCCATCAAGCGCGCCGGCATCCGCAACATCGTCTGGCTCACCGCCGACATGCACTACACCGCCGCGCACTACTACGACCCGAACGAGGCGCGATTCCAGGATTTCGAGCCGTTCTGGGAGTTCGTCTCCGGCCCGTTGCATGCCGGCACCTGGGGGCCTGGCGAGCTCGACGACACCTTTGGCCCGGTCGCGATGTATCAGCAGGGCTGCAGCGCAGCGCAGGGCGAGAACCTCGCGCCATGTTTCGGACTGCAGTTCTTCGGCAGGGTCGACATCGATGGCCGCAGCGGTGTGATGACCGTGACCTTGAAGGATGTGGACAATCGTCATCTCTGGTCGGTCGATATCGTGCCGCAGCCGCAGGTGCGTCCGGCCGTGGTGGCGCAGCATTCCTAGCCGCGAACCCGAGCTTGATGATTGGCTGGCCAGCGACTCGCGCGCTATAGTCGTTACTCTCGCCGCTTCTTTTCCATCACCGAAGAGTCTGCTCACGCGGCGTTGCCGCAGGCATCGGCGGCTGCGATATCTCAGGAGCCTGTTTCATGGACCATCTGAAAACACAGGGCATCAGCTTGCCCAAGCTCGGCCTCGGTACCTTCCGCATGCAGGGCGATGCCTGCCGCGCCGCAGTCGAGAGCGCGCTGTCGATCGGTTATCGCCACCTCGATACTGCCGAGATGTATGCCAATGAGGAGCCGATCGGCTCGGCCATCGCGTCGTCCCGCGTGCCGCGGGAAGAGCTGCACGTCACCACAAAGGTCTGGCACGAGAACCTCGCCCCTGACGCAATCCGGCGTGCCTTCGATGCCAGCCTGAAGAAGCTCGGGCTCGACCATGTCGATCTCTATCTCGTGCACTGGCCGTCGAAGGCTGCGAACTGGGGCGCGGTGTTCGAGACCCTGATGAAACTACAGGAGCAGGGGCGCACGCGGGCCATCGGCGTTGCCAATTTCACCACCGCGCTGCTCAAGGTCGCGGTCGAGGACGTCAAGGCGCCGATCGCCTGCAACCAGGTCGAATATCACGCCATGCTCGATCAATCGAAGGTGCTGGGCTATCTCCAGGCCAAGTCGATCCCGCTCGTCGCTTATTGTCCTCTGGCGCAGGGGCGCATCGCCTCGGATCCGGTGCTGGCCGAGATCGGCGCCAGGCACGGCGCGACCGCCGCGCAGGTCGCGTTGAAATGGCTGCTCGACCAGGACGGCGTCGCCGCAATCCCGAAGGCCTCGCGCCGCGAGAGCCAACAGGCCAATCTCGACGCGCTGAAGATCACGCTCGACGATTCCGACCGCAAGAAAATCGCCGCGCTGGCGAAGGACAGGCGATGCGTCAATCCCGGCTTTGCGCCGGCGTGGGATTAGCTCCAGTGCTCAGGCAATAGAAATGGCCCCGCGAGGGGCCATTTTGATTCGCGTTGCGCATTAGTCCCAGTGATGGTGGCGGTGGCTGCGCTTGATCACGACCACTCGGTCTCCGCGATGATGACGGTGCCAGCCGCGGTCCTGATGGTGCATGCGATATTCGGCGCGGGCGCCGTACGGACCGTGATGATGATGACCGCGCTTGATCACCACCGTCTCTGCGCTTGCCAGCGTCGGCGCCGCGATCACGAGCGCACCCAGGGCCGCAACCACATAACCAAGTTTCTTCATGATGTCCTCCTCCAAACGAATGCACATCTAAACCGCAGATCGGCGCGAACGTTCCGGAGCAACGGGGAGAGAATTCTGAATGGATGTTCAGGTGAGCATGATCCGGACTCAAAGAGCCGCGTCAGCGCAAAGTGTGCGGCGGTTTCCGATTGGATCATGCTTGGGAATGACGGCTAATCGCAGCGTTGCTGCGCGGGCGTTGGTGCGCCGGTCGCGACGTACTTGCCGTCTTTGATCGTGTACTCGCCGCGCTCGCTGCGATTGTAGATCGCGCGCAGGCTGCCGTCCTGCTGCAGCAGGAGTCCGAATTCGCGAGTCTGATGCAGCGCCGGGAAGAACACCATCACGTCGAGCAGGCCCTCGGCATTGACTGTGGCCGACACCACCTCGTTCTCGTCTTTGGCTTCGCCGAAATTGCGCCGGTACATCACCCGGCCATCCTTCCTGATCTCGTAGGTCAGGAGCGCCCCCTTGTCGCGGTCTGGCCGGGCCGCGCAGTCGACCGCCCACGAGCCGAGCAGGCCCCATTGCTCGACGGTCGCGGCCAGCGTCTCGGCACCGGCCATGGAGGTGAACGCAACCCACAGCACCACGGCCGCGATCCAGCGGTTCAAACGTCGCATCATGTCCTGAAAAACCCCGCCTCGAAGACTTCCAAAGTGTACCATCGCGCCCGCGGCCGTTCCACGGCGGCCGGCGATCACTCGTGAATTTGATCCGCGTCAATGAGGCGGTGCATTTCGAGGGTAGGATGACATTCCCGAAGGCGAACGTGGATAGACCAATGCTGAATCAAGTCGTGGATTTTGCGGGCGAAGTGCTGCCGGGGAGCTGTGCCGTACCGCCTTACTCGGAGGCGGCGTTTCTGACCGAACTGGGCGATCGCTTGCGGTCCTCGCGCATGCGCTGCGACCTCTCGCGCCGCGAGCTCGCCCGCCGCTCCGGAATCTCCGAGCGCTATATCGCCCAGATCGAGGCCGGCAAGGGCAACGTCTCGATCGTCCTGTTGCTGAGGCTCGCCTCCGCGATCCACGGCAGTCAGCCACAGGTGGCCTGACGCTTCGAGGTGACGGCCATGGGGCAGCTCGTACTCGCGGCCAAGGTCACCCATGTTCCATCACTGATGTTGTCGGAGCAGCCCGGCAGCCCGTTGCGTGCCGCGCGAGAGCCGGCGGTCAGCTCCTTGCGCGAGCTGCGCCGGCGAGCGAAAGAGCGCGGCGTCACCAGCTTCGTGGTGTTCGATACCCACTGGCTCTCCAATTTCGGCTACCATGTCAACGCCAATGCGCGGCATCGCGGCTCGTTCACGAGCCACGAGGCGCCGCAGATGATCCAGGATCTGCGCTACGATCTGCCGGGTGATACGCGCCTCGCCGAGGCTATCGCGGGCAGGGCGGCAGACGCGGGTCTCAACGTCACCGCCCACCAGGTGGCCAGCCTCGGGCTCGAATACGGCACCATCGTGCCGATGCACTACATGAACCCGGACGGTTTTGCGAAGGTGGTCTCGGTCGCCTCGCCCCTGTTCACCTCGTTCGAGGAGAGCCGGATCCTCGGTGAAGCCACTCGCCGCGCAATCGATGAATCCGATGAACGGGTCGCAGTCCTCGCCAGCGGGTCGCTCTCGCACCGGCTCTGGCCGAACAAGAAGCTCGGCCCCGAGGCGTGGACGTCGGTCGCCAGCGAGTTCAATCGTCAGGTCGACCTGCGCGTGCTCGAGCTGTGGCAGAGCCGCCGCTATCGCGAATTCCTCGACATGCTTCCGGACTATGCCACCAAGTGCAACGGCGAAGGCGGCATGGCCGACACCATCATGCTGTTCGCCGCGCTGGGCTGGTATGACTACTGCGGCACCGCCGAGCAGCTTTGCGACTATTTTCCATCCTCCGGGAGCGGCCAGGTCAACGTGGAGTTTCACGTCGGGGCGTGAGGCAGCAGCTTCAGGCCCGCTTCTCCACATTGGCGCTGCGGGCCGGCACGCCGAACTCCTTGCGGCACACCTCGGCGAGCGCGGCGACGCCCTCGCGGATCTGCTGATGCGTGGGGCTTGCAAAGCACAGCCGCAGCCGTGAGCGGGAATGGCCCTTGTTGGTCGACCATTCCGGTCCCGGATTGATCGACACGCCGGCGGCGAGCGCGGCCTGGTACAGCTTCAGCGTATCGACCTGGTCGGGCAGCTTCACCCAGAGGAAGATGCCGCCCCTGGGCTCCTCGAATTCGGCGGCCGTCCCGAACTGCTCGTTGAGCGCCTCCATCAGCGTGTCGAGCTTGGTGCGTAGCGCCTTCGTCAAGGCCGGCACGTGGGTCGCAAAATGCGGCTTGCAATAGGCGGCGAGTACCATCTGCTCCAGCGCGCCGGAGCCGGCATCGGTCTTCAACGCCAGCATCCGCGACATCACCTCCCAGGGCGCCACGATGAAGCCGACGCGCAGCGCCGGCGCGATCGACTTCGAGAACGAGCCGATATGGATTACGCCGCCGTTCGGACTCATGGCGTAGATCGCCGGCGGCCGCTGCCCCGACCAGGCGAGGTCGGCGTAACAATCGTCTTCGAAGATGGGCACGCCATACTCCGTCGCGAGCCGCACCAGTTCGGCGCGGCGGCTCTCGGGCATGATGCTGCCGGTCGGGTTCTGCACGGTCGGGATGGTGTAGATGTATTTCGGCCGGATGCCGCGGCTCTTCAGGTCGGCCAGCGTCGTCGCCAGCACGTCCATGCGCATGCCGTCCTTGTCGAGGGGAATGCCGACGACATTGACACCGAGCCGCGCCAGACGGGTCAGGGAGCCCTGATAGCTGTCCTGCTCGAAGATCACGGTGTCGCCGCGCGCCAGCAGCGTGGCGTTGACGAGGTCGAGCGCCTGGAGCGAGCCCGAGACGATCAAGAGATCGTCCACCGTGCAGGTGATACCGGCATCGCGCTTGAGTTTCGTCACCAGGAATTCGCGCAACGGGAGGTAACCCTGCGGGCCGTGTGCGAGACCGTAAGTGGCGAGCGAGCGGCCCTCGCGCCGCAGCACCGTGTTGGTCGCTTCGATCAGTTCGTCGAGCGGCACCTGTTCGGAATCATTGTTGCCGCCGACGAAGCTGTATTTGGCAAGACCCGTCCAGCGCGCAGAGGGGGCCGGCAGCCCTGCCGGAAACAGGGGGGCGAAATCGAAGCTGGACGTCATGGGAGCGTTCCTCGTTTTGTTCTTGTTGAGCGGCGGCTTTGCACCAGCCGCCTTACTTCTTGCCGGCCGTCCTGGTCGGACGGCCCTGGCTGATGAAAGCGTAATGCGCATTGGCGATGCCGCCAACCATCAGGGCCTCGGCCACCGGCTCGGCGATCTCGCCCGTGGCGGCCCAGTCGACGAGGAAGTTGGCCCCGGTCCCGCCGCGCACGTCGTCGGTTGGGATAAAGATCGAGACGGTGGCGAGCGGCTTCAACGCCACCGGCGCCTTCAGATAGCTCTCAACCTGCTTGCCTGCGGTGTCGAAATAGGCGATGCGTTTGACGACCAGCGGCTGGGTCTCGGAGGCGTTGTGCACGCTCAACGTCACCGAGAAGTCGACACGCAGCTTGCCCTGGCTCATCGCGACGCTGGAATAGGCGGGCACGTAAAACCCCCCGGAAACGGCGAGGTCCTCCTTCGGCAGCGCGGTGAGCGAATCGGCAAAGTTCTGTTCGATATTGACCTTGGATTGCGCGGCGGCGGGCACGGCAAAGGCGAGGGGACCTAGCAGCATGGCTGCGACGAGCCATCTCCGCATGTGACGAATTGCTCGCTTGCCGCACCGCAACCCGCCTCTAGGGTGCGGCAAAACGGACCAATTTGGCATGCACGAGCTCATTCGCGACATCACTCTCTCTATCCTGTTTGCCTGGATGCTGGGCCTGCTCGCCCATTTCTCCCGGCAGCCGCTGATCCTGGCCTACCTTATCGCCGGCTTTTGCATAGGTCCATTCGGCGCCGGCTGGGTCCATTCGCAGGAATCGATCAGCGTCATCTCCGAGCTCGGTCTGATCTTCATGCTGTTCATGATCGGGCTCGAGATCGACCTGAAGAAGATCGTGCGGGCAGGGCGGGTGATCCTGTTCGCGGCGGGCAGTCAGCTGCTCGGCGGCTGTCTGCTCGGAGTTCTGTTCTTCGTCGGCATCGGCCTGTCGCTCGGCGGCGGGCATTTCGATGTGGTCTATCTCTGTGTCGCCTGCGCGCTGTCGAGCACCGTCATCATCGTCAAGGTGCTCTACGAGAAACGCGAGCTCGATACGCTGCCGGGCCGCATCACCCTGGGCATTCTGGTGCTCCAGGACATCTTCGCGATCCTGTTCCTGGCGGTGCAGCCGAGCCTGGCCAATCTGCAGGTCGGCGTCATCCTGCTCTCGATCGGCCGCGTCGCGGTGCTGGTCGCCGCCGCGCTTCTGGTCAGCCGCTACGTACTGCCGCGCCTGTTCCACCAGATCGCCCGGCGGCCCGAGCTGATCCTGCTCGGAGCGCTGGCCTGGTGCTTCCTCGTCGCCGAGACCGCCGAGCGGCTCTCGCTGTCGCGCGAAATGGGTGCGCTGATTGCCGGCGTATCGCTCTCGACCTTCCCTTACGCGCTCGACGTGACCGCCAAGGTCACCACGCTGCGCGACTTCTTCATCACGCTGTTCTTCGTCGCGCTGGGCATGACCATCCCCGTGCCCGGCCTCTCGGTGATTGGCCTTGCCTTGATGATCGCGGCGTTCACGGTGGTGAGCCGCCTCGTCACCACGTTCATGCCGCTCTATCTGATGAAGCAGGGCCTGCGCGCCAGCCTGTTGCCGGCGCTGAACCTCGCGCAGATCTCCGAGTTCTCGCTTGTGGTGATCCAGACCGGGGTCGCCGACCACCATATCGCAGCGGAGACGGCAAATGCCACCTCCTTCGCCTTCGTGGTCCTGGCGGTGCTCTCGACCTTCGTGATGACCCGCAGCGACGAGATCACCCGCTGGGCGATCGGGCCCTTGAAGCGGATCGGCCTGCGCGACCTCGACCATGGCAACGGCCATGCCGAGGAGGAGCACGAGGGCGGCCATGGCGAAGCCCGCCGCATCGTCATCCTCGGCTTTTTCCGCGCGGCGAGCGCGCTCTTGGCCGAGATCGAACGGCAGACGCCGGTGTTGCTCGAGCAGATCACCGTGGTCGATTTCAACCCAAATGTGTACCAGACCCTGCTTTCGCGCGGCTTGCATGTGATCTATGGCGACATCAGCAATGTCGATACGCTGCTCCATGCCGGCATCGGCAAATCCGAGATGATAATCCTCAGCGTGCCGGATTCGCTGCTCAAGGGCGCCACCAACGAGAAGCTGGTCCGCCACGTCCGCGCGCTCAATCCGACCGCGCTGATCGTCGCCACGGCCGACCTCCTGGCCGACGTCGGCGCGCTCTACGAGGCCGGCGCCAGCTACGTCACCGTGACCCGGCTCAGCGACGCCCATGAGCTGTTTACCGTGATCGAAGCCGCCCAGGCCGGCCTGCTCGCCGACAAGCGTGCCGAGCTCGATCTGCGGCTCGGTGAGCGGCGCGAGGTGCTGCCCTGACGGCGTCCCGGCCGCCTTCCTTGCGGGCCCTGTGCGCCTATATCCCTGGTATCTTCGGTGCAAGCCTGAAAACCGCTTGGGACAGGCCTGCCCCGGGCATATGCGGTTGCGTCCGGGACACTAGCGTCCCGGGCCAAGTCCAGCTAAGGCGTCCGGCTAAGCCTCCGGCCCATAACCGATAGAGATTGGGAATGCCCGATACCGTCCAGGAAGTCTTGCAGGCCTTTGCCCGGGGTGAGCTCGTCGTCGTCACCGACGACGAGGATCGTGAGGGCGAGGGCGATCTGATCGTCGCAGCCTCGCTCTGCACCGCCGACAAGATGGCCTTCATCATCCGCCATACCTCCGGCATCGTCTGCGCGCCCGTGACGACCGAGGATGCGCGCCGCCTGCGGCTCGATCCGATGGTCGCCCACAACGATTCCGCGCACACCACCGCGTTCACGGTCTCGATCGACTACAAGCCCGATGGCGGCACCGGCATCTCCGCCGAGGAGCGCGCCTCGTGCTGCCGCGCGCTCGCCAATCCCAATGTCGGCGCCAACGACTTCGCCCGGCCCGGCCACATCTTCCCGCTGATCGCCAAGGATGGCGGCGTGCTGCTGCGCTCCGGCCATACCGAGGCTGCCGTGGACCTCTGCAAGCTCTCGGGCCTGCCGCCGGTCGGCGTCATCAGCGAGCTCATGAACGACGACGGCAGCGTGATGAAGGGCGAGCAGGTTGCCCGCTTCGCCGCCCAGCACAAGCTCAAGCACGTCACCATCGCGGATATGATCGCCTACCGTCAGGCGCGCGAAAAACTGATCGAGCGGGTCTCGACCTTCGTCACCGAGAGCCCGATCGGTCCCTTGCAGGGCTATGCCTACCGCTCGCCGTTCGATTCCATCGCTCACGTCGCCTTCGTCTATAACGGCGTTGGCGACGGCAAGAACGTGCTGACGCGCTTCCACAAGCCGAACATCGTCAAGGACACCTTCACCGGTCACAAGCGCATGGCGGTCGTGCTCGAGCATTTCAAGAAATCGGGCCGCGGCGTGCTGGTTTACCTGCGCGATGGCGCGGCCGGCGTCCCCGTGGCGCCGCTGCCGGACGAGTCGTCGACGGAGGCCGACCGCAACCGCCAGTGGCGCGAGGTCGGCGTCGGCGCGCAGATCCTGCGCGACCTCGGCGTCACCTCGATCCGGCATCTCACTTCCTCGGTGCACGACTACAAGGGTCTGTCGGGCTTCGGCATCGAGATCGTCGCCAACGAGCAGCTCGAAAGCTGACCAAGACGTTTCCAGGTTCACGCCATGGCGCGAGCCGGAACGACCGAAACCAGGATGCAATTGAACTTGTTGCCGCGGCGCTTTAGTTTGTCGGGCAATTGTTGACGGAACCAGACGCGAAAGGACGTTTCATGAGCGTGCGCCCTCAGGCCAAGGACAAGCCGGCTGCGGCTTCTTTCCAGTGGGACGATCCGTTCCTGCTCGACGAGCAGCTGACCGAAGACGAGCGCATGGTGCGCGACACCGCCCGCGCCTACGCCCAGGACAAGCTGCTGCCGCGGGTCGCCAAGGCCTATCTCGAAGAGAAGACCGATCGCGAGATCTTCAATGAGATGGGCGAGCTCGGCCTGATCGGCATCACGCTGCCCGAAGAATATGGTTGCGCGAATGCGAGCTATGTCGCCTATGGCCTCGTCGCACGCGAGATCGAGCGGGTCGATTCCGGCTATCGCTCGATGAACTCGGTGCAGTCCTCGCTGGTGATGTACCCGATCTACGCCTATGGCGACGAGAACCAGCGCAAGAAGTACCTGCCGAAGCTCGCCAGCGGCGAGTGGGTTGGCTGCTTCGGCCTGACGGAGCCTGACGCCGGCTCCGATCCCGCCGGCATGAAGACCCGCGCGGAGAAGGTTTCGGACGGCTATCGCCTCACCGGCAGCAAGATGTGGATCTCGAACGCGCCGATCGCCGACGTGTTCGTGGTCTGGGCCAAGTCGGCCGCGCACGACAACCAGATCCGCGGCTTCGTGCTGGAGAAGGGCATGAAGGGCCTGTCGGCGCCGAAGATCGGCGGCAAGCTGTCCTTGCGCGCCTCGATCACCGGCGAAGTCGTGATGGACGGCGTCGTGGTTCCGGAGGACGCCCTGCTGCCCAACGTCTCCGGCCTGAAGGGCCCGTTCGGCTGCCTCAACCGCGCCCGCTACGGCATCTCCTGGGGTGCGTTGGGGGCCGCCGAGGACTGCATGCATCGCGCCCGCCAGTACACGCTCGACCGCAAGCAGTTCGGCAAGCCGCTCGCCGCGACCCAGCTCGTGCAGAAGAAGCTCGCCGACATGGAGACCGAGATCGCGCTGGGCCTGCAAGCCTCCTTGCGCGTCGGCCGCCTGATGGACGAGGGCAAGTTCGCGCCCGAGATGATCTCGATCGTCAAGCGCAACAATTGCGGCAAGGCCCTCGATATCGCCCGCACCGCTCGCGACATGCACGGCGGCAACGGCATCTCGATCGAATATCACGTGATGCGCCACGTCCATAACCTCGAGACGGTCAACACCTACGAGGGCACCCATGACGTCCACGCCCTGATCCTGGGCCGCGCGATCACGGGCATTCAGGCGTTTTTCTAGACGCCTAGGGAGCGAGGCGAGAAAACTCTCCTCCGTCATGGCCGGGCTTGTCCCGGCCATCCACGTCTTGGGCCGTGCGAAGAGCGTGGATGCCCGGCACAAGGCCGGGCATGACGAAGTCAGCAAGGTATGAGCAAGCCATGTCCGACAATGACGACGTCCCGTTCAACCGCAACTTTCCGCTGAAGCCCGGCTTCGTCGAGGAGGTCCGCCCCGGCGTGCGGCGCGTGCTCTGCAACAATCCGAGCCCGTTCACCTTCACCGGCACGGTCAGTTACATCGTGGGCAAGGGCAATGTTGCGATCATCGATCCCGGTCCGGACGATGAGGCGCATGCGTCTGCGCTGCTCGATGCCGTCCGCGGCGAGACGGTGAGCCATATCTTCGTCACCCACACCCACCGCGACCATTCGCCGAACACCGCGCGCATCAAGCAGGCGACAGGTGCGCCGGTCTATGCCGAAGGCCCGCATCGCGCCTCGCGCCCGCGTTTCGAGAGCGAGAAACACAATCCGGAATCCGGCGCCGACCGCGATTTTGCGCCAGACGTCAACCTCGCGCACGGCGACGTCGTCGAAGGCGACGGCTGGCGGCTCGAGGCCGTGGCGACGCCCGGCCACACGGCCAATCATCTGGCATTCGCCTGGCCCGAGCGAAAGTTCAACTTCGTCGGCGATCACGTGATGGGCTGGTCGACCTCCATCGTGGCGCCACCCGACGGCTCGATGATCGACTACATGGATTCGCTGGACCGACTCGCGGCACGCGAGGAGGATCTCTACTTCTCAGGCCACGGCCCCGAGATCTCCGAGGGCCAGCGCTTCGTGCGCTTCCTGATCCGTCACCGCAAGGCGCGTGAGGCCTCGATCCTGCACCGCCTCGCCAAGGGCGAGACCGACATCCCGACGATGGTCCGCGCGATCTATATCGGTATCGATCCGAGGCTGACGACGGCCGCCGGCTACTCCGTGCTGGCGCACCTCGAAGACCTGGTCGCACGCGGCGTGGTCGCGACCGATGGCGATCCCGTGATCGGCGGGACATATCGGATGGCGAACGCGTAGCTCTCCGCCGTCATTCCGGGGCGATGCGCAGCATCGAACCCGGAATCTCGCGCCATATTTTCGAGATCCCGGGTTCGCCGCCTTGCGGCGCCCCGGGATGACGCTAGCGCGTCACTTCTTCACCGTCTTCGCCGGCGCCTTGGGCGGCGCGACCGGCGTCTTCTTCACCGGCTTGAGCGCGTCGGCATCGGCGGCGGTGTTGAGATCGTCGATGAACTTCTTGATGCGCGCGGCGTTGCTGCCGAGATCGCTGTCGAAATTGCGCGAAGCGGAGCGCATGTCGACCCGGGAATCATCGCCATCCGGCACGACCCTTATCGAAACGTCCTCGCGAAAACCCATGATCGGCGTGCGCGCCACCGCCTCGATGCGGCCGATGCGGCGCGGCGGCTGCGGCGCGCGCTCGTCGATGACGATCCATTTGCGCTTGTGCACGAGCTGGAGCGCGATTGCATAGGCGCGGTCGACGGAAATCTCGAGCTCGACGGGCACGATTTCGGGATAGAAGCGGCGCTGCTGCTCCGCCGAGTAGAGGCCGGCATAGACCGCGGTGTTGGTGCCCTCGCCGGTGCGCAGCCGCGCCATCGCGTCGAAGCGCGGCGGATCGATCGGGTCGGTGGTGATGTCGTAGATGGACGGCAGCTTGCGATACTGCAGGCCGAGATAGGCGGGATAGGCGAGGATTGCGCCGTCGATCAGGAAGGCGAGCAGGATGCGCGCCATGCCCCGCGAGCCGTTCTGCCAGATCGCGGCAAAGCCCGCGAGCCCGAACAAGATCGAGAGGCCGGCGATCGCGAGCCCGCCGAAGAAAGTCGCAAGCGCCGGCTTCGGCTCCAGGAAATCGAAGCGGACGACGATGACCGACACCACCACCGCCACCACCGCGAACACGGCCAGATTGCGCGCCCAGCTCGCCAGGCTGGACACGGGCTCCGACTGATAGGGAGCGGAAAACCTGCGGGCCATCGGTGAGCTCTGCCGGATGTTGAGGGCGGCGCCGGCCGATCTGGCGCGACGATACGCCGTTGAGACCACGGCCCGAGAGCAAATTCAAGGGACTCACCCTCCCCTGGATGGGTCCGGGACGAGCGTAGCTCGCCCGTGGTTGATCGCGCAGAGCGCGAGCGGGGTGGGGTGACAGTCTCTCCGTCAGGGCGCTACCCGTGTGGAGAGATCACCCCACCCCGTCTCACATTGCGCTTCGCTCCATGTGAGCCGACCCTCCCCCTCCAGGGGAGGGTGGCAGCCAGCCCTTTACGCCGCCGCGTTCGGGAAGCGATAATCCTTGAACTGGTCGCGCAGCGCCGTCTTCAGGATCTTGCCGGTGGCCGTATGTGGGATGCCTTCGACGAAGGCGACGTCGTCGGGCATCCACCATTTGGCGATCTTGCCATCCATGAACTTCAGGATGTCCTCGCGTTTGGCCTGCTGGCCCTGCTTGAGCTGCACGATCAAAAGCGGCCGCTCATCCCATTTGGGATGGAATACGCCGATCACGGCGGCTTCCGCCACGGCCGGATGGCCGACTGCGAGGTTTTCGAGGTCGATCGAGGAGATCCACTCGCCGCCGGACTTGATCACGTCCTTGGAGCGGTCGGTGATCCGCATGTAGCCGTCCTCGTCGATCGTCGAGACGTCGCCGGTGTCGAAGAAGCCGTCTTCGTCGAGGATGTTGGTGTCGACGCGGTAATAGGCCTTGGCGACCGCGGGGCCGGAGACCTTGAGCCGGCCGAACGTCTTGCCGTCCCAGGGCAGCTCCTTGCCGGCATCGTCGGTGATCTTCATCTGCACCGCGAAGGGCGCATAACCCTGCATCTGGAGCACGTCGAGCTTGGCATCGCCCGTCGCATTGTGGAACGGAGGCTTCAGCGCCGCGACGCTGCCGATCGGGCTCATCTCGGTCATGCCCCACGCGTGACGGACGTTGGAGCCCATGTCGAGGAAGGCCTTGATCATCGAGCGCGGCATCGCCGAGCCGCCGCAGATCACCATCTTCAAATCCGGCAGCTTGAGATTGTTGGCGGCCATGTGCTGAAGCAGCATCAGCCACACCGTCGGCACGCCGGCGGTGTGCGTCACCTTCTCGGTCGAGAGCAGCTCATAGACCGAGGCGCCGTCGAGCTTGGCGCCGGGCATGACCAGCTTGGTGCCCTGCGAGGGCGCGGAAAAGGCGATGCCCCAGCTGTTGGCATGGAACAGCGGAACCACCGGCAGCATTGTCTCGGACGCGCTGGTGCCGAGCGCGTCGACATTGTTGGCCATCAGCGCGTGCAACACGTTGGAGCGATGCGAGTACAGCACACCCTTGGGATCGCCGGTCGTGCCGGAGGTGTAACACATCGCCGCTGCCGTGTTCTCGTCGAACTCCTTCCACTTGAATTTGCCGTCGGCCTCGGCGATCCAGTCCTCGTAGGCGACCACATTTTTCAGCGTGGTCTCAGGCATATGCTCCTTGTCGGTGAGCACGACGTAGCGCTCCACGCTAGGCAACTTGTCGGCGATCTTCTCCAGGATCGGAACGAAGGTGATGTCGGTCATCACGATGCGGTCCTGCGCATGATTGATGATCCAGGCGATCTGCTCCGGGAAAAGGCGAGGATTGACCGTGTGGCAGATGGCACCGATCCCCATGATGCCGTACCAGACCTCGAGATGGCGCCAGGTGTTCCAGGCGATCGTTGCGACCCGGTCGCCGAGCTTGATACCGTCGCGCTCCAGCATCTGCGAGACCTTGAGCGCGCGCTTGTGGATCTCGGCGTAGGTGGTGCGGTGGATCGGTCCCTCGACCGAGCGTGTGACCACCTCCTGCTTGCCATGAATCCTGGCGGCGTGTTCGATGATCCGGTGGCAGAGCAGGGGCCAATCTTGCATCAAACCGAGCATTCCGACGTTCCTCCGAAAAGTCGCTGGGCGCGTTGTCGCTCTCAGCATTGGGCCAAAGACTTGTCATGACTTTTAGCGTGCCGGACTTTCGCCGCAAATGGTCTTGTCGCGGCTATATGTCCGTCGGCGCGGCAATGGTTACCGCCGCGCTCGGGCTGCTGCTCGTGCCTGTCGAGAGGGCAGAGGCGCGAAAACATGCTTCGCCGCTGGACATTTTTGGCATTACCGCACCACGGCCGCGCGCGAAGGTTCACTCCGTCAAGATCCCGTTACCGAGACCCCGTCCCGATGAAGCGCCGAAGACTTCGGACGAGTCTCCGCCGGAGGCAGAGGGAAAGCCGTCTGCCGACCAGCCGAGCGCCGACAAGCCTGCCGAGGCTACATCGCCACCCCAGAAACAGGCCTCAGCCTGCCGCCTCGCGCTGACGGAGGACATTGCGATCGCGCCCTCGATCCCGGACATCCGCGGCCCCGGCGCCTGCGGCGGCGAGGATCTGGTGCGGCTTGAAGCCGTCGTGCTGCCGGACAAGCGCAAGGTGACGGTCAAGCCGGCGGCGATCCTTCGCTGCACCATGGCGTCCGCGATCGCCGATTGGCTGCGCAAGGACATGGTGCCGCTGGCCACCAGCCTCGGCTCGCCCATCAGCGACCTCGACAATTTCGATTCCTTCGAGTGCCGCGGTCGCAACCGCGTCGCCGGCGCGCTGCTGTCCGAGCACGGCAAGGCCAATGCCATCGACATCCGCGCCATCAAGCTCGCCAATGGGCAGTCGATCGGTCTCACGGACCGCACGCTATCGCGCGACGTTCGCGAGCGCGTGCTGCACTCGGTCTGCGCGCGCTTTTCCACCGTGCTCGGTCCTGGCTCGGACTGGTACCATGAGGACCACGTTCATCTCGACCTGGCGCAGCGCCGCAACGACTACCGCATCTGCCAGTGGAACGTCTGGGATCCTCTGCCGCAGGTCGCCCCGCTCCTGCCGGCGGAACGTCCCGAGGAGGCGCCGCCGCGCGAGGTCGCGGCCAAGCCTGAGGCGAAGGAAGGTGCTGACGACGAGCCCGCGGAGAAATCGTCTTCACCTGAAGAGAAATCGCTCCCCGCCAAGAAGTCTCAATCGTCCAAGCAGGCAACAAAAAAGCGCCGGTAAAACCGGCGCCTTTTGTTGTCCAGAGGTCGGAGGCGATCAGTAGCTGGCCGCCTGGCCGGTTTGGCTGTTGCCGAGCGCCAATCGCGAATTGTACGGCGAGTCGCCGTGCTTGGGCTCGAGCACCACGACGAGGGTGCCAACCTTGACGCGATCATAGAGATCGATCGCGTCCTCGTTGGTCAGGCGGATGCAGCCTGACGAGATCGAGGCACCGATATATTCCGGCTGGTTGGTGCCGTGGATGCGGAACAGCGTGTCCTTGCCCCCCGAATAGAGGTACAGCGCGCGGGAACCCATCGGATTGTCCGGGCCGGGGGCGACATAGGTCGGCACGCCCAGACGCGAAATTTCGCCGGGGGTGGGGTGCCAGGCCGGCCACTCGGTCTTGCTGCCCACCTTGGCGATGCCCGACCAGGCCATGGCCTCTTCGCCAACGGTGATGCCGTAGCGGATCGCCTTGCCGCCCTCGAGCACGTAGTAGAGGTAATGGTTGTCGGAATCGACCACGATCGAGCCCGGCGACTCCTTGCGGTGGTATTCGACGATGGCGCGGCGGAACGGCTCTGCAACCGGGGTGTTCTCGTATTTGACCTTGGCGAGCAGTTCCTTGTCCTTCGGCTTGAAGGCCTTGGTGTCGGTCGCCTCATAGTGAGTGGCCTGCATGCAGCCCGACAGCATCAGGCCGGCGGCCAAAATCCCCAACATAACTTTCAGCGACGACATGGTTTGGTTCCAATCAAAACAATACCGTGCGGAAGGCTTGAGCTTGGCGCCCAAGTTCCTCGACTCCGTTAAGCCCATTATCGTTGAAATCCGCCACAATTCCAGCTCTGAAGGGCTTATCCCGCGCTACGAGGGCCCAGCTGTGGCTTTTCTGCCGCAAATTTTGCGCTGTTGTGCGGGTTTTTCGGCAGGACGCGGCGAACTGTCGATTCCGTGCCACGGTTGAGCCTCGGATCGCCACAAGTCCAAACGCCCCGTTAATGTTGTTGTCATCGTGAACCTGCCAGAATCGCGCTAAGGGCTGGCTGTCGCAGGATCTCTGGAGCTTTTCATGTTTTCGGTGTTTGTTCCCTCCGAGTCCGTCCTCAAGAAGGCTGTCATCGAGGATCTTGCGGCTGTGCCGGAGAACGCCGTCTGGATCGACCTGGTCAATCCGAGCGCGGCTGAGGACAAGGCGGTGGAGCGGCTCGCGGGCATCGCCATCCCGACCCGGGAAGACATGCAGGAGATCGAGATCTCCAGCCGCCTCTATATGGAGAATGGCGCGCGCTACATGACGGCGACGCTGATGTGCCACTCCGATACCGACATGCCCAGGACCACGGCGGTGACGTTCATCCTCGGCGACCACCGCCTGGTGACGGTACGGTACGACCTGCCGAAGCCGTTCGCCCTGGTCGAGGCCAAGCTCTCCCGCTCCTGCACGCCTTCCATCACCGGCGAGATGGTGCTGATGGAGCTGCTGGACGCGGTGATCGACCGCTGCGCCGACATTCTGGAGCGCTGCGGCGCCGAGATCGACCAGGTCTCGCATGACATCTTCGAGCCCGAGAGCGAGCGCCATGGGCAGGCAAAGAGGTACTCCCAGATCCTGATCTCGATCGGCCGCAAAGGCGATTTGACCTCGAAGGTTCGCGAGAGTCTGGTGTCGATCGGTCGCGTCGTGACGTTCCTGTCTGCGGTCGTCGAAGGCGTGAAATGGTCGAAGGACATGCGCGAGCAGCTCAAGACCATGCAGCGCGACGTCGCCTCGCTGACCGACCACGCCTCCTATCTCTCCAGCAAGATCACCTTCGTGCTCGACGCCATGCTCGGTGTCGTCAATCTCGAGCAGAACAACATCATCAAGCTGTTCTCGGTGATGGCCGTCGTCCTGATGCCACCGACGCTGATCGCCTCGGTCTACGGCATGAACTTCAAGGTGATGCCGGAACTCGAATGGGTGCACGGCTATCCGATGGCGCTGGTGATGATGCTGATCGCCGCCATCGTCCCGTACTGGATCTTCAAGTGGAAGAAGTGGCTGTAGGAGTCATGCTTGGGCAAAGATCCCTACCGAGATCTTACGCCGCTCGCAGAGACACGGTAGATCGTGTCGCAGAATAGATCGGGATTGAGGCGGCGCCGTGATGTCCGCGCCGTGCCGCAATTCCTCCGGTAAAATTTGAGCGGTGGGCTGAACGTTTGCGCGAAACTTGTCTGCGATAAGCAGTGCGTAGCCGCGAGGAACAGCCATGGTTGAGAAACACATAACGTCGCCCCGCAACGTCATCGATCTGGCGAACTATCGTCAGGTCGTGGCGAGCGGCAAGGCGCCGTCGATGTCGGCACGCATGTGCCGGCACTGTGGTGCTCCGCTGCTCGATGGTGAGAACGACGACGACTGCTCGACTGCATTCAGCACGGCCGCTCCGCGGCCACGCGAGAGGTCGCGTCGGATTCGACTCGATTGAGGAACGGAAGGTAAGGGCGATCCAGGCCTTGCGGCGGCGTTGTCTGGATCGCCTTGCTTCCGCCCGCGAGCTGCAACCAAACTCAGCTGTGCAATTGGGTTCGTCGTTCCGGGGGCGGTCCGCTGGACCGAACCCGGAAGCTCGACATTCCGGGCTCGATGCTTGCATCGCCCCGGAATGACCCTTGCCTAAACGTGCTGGCCGCCGTTGATGTGGATCTCGGCGCCGTTGACGTAAGAGCTGGTGTCCGTGCACAGCACGTAGATGATTTTTGCCACTTCGTCGGGCGTGCCGAGGCGGTGCATCGGGATCTGCTGCTCGACGATCTTCTCGGTGCCCGGCGACAGGATCGAGGTGTCGATCTCGCCCGGGGCGATCGCGTTGACGCGCACCCCGACGCGGCCGAAATCGGAGGCCATCTCGCGCGTCAGCGAGGCGAGCGCGGCTTTGGAGGTGGCGTAGGCGGCGCCCGCGAAGGGGTGCACGCGCGAGCCCGCGATCGAAGTGACGTTGACGACCGAGCCCTTGGCCGCCTTCAATTCCTCGATCAGCCCGCGGGCCATCATGATCGGCGCGAAGAAGTTGACATGGAAGACATGCGTCCAGGTGTCGAGGTCGGTGTCGACCGAGCCGAGCCTGGAGCCGCCCGGACCCTTCGGCGAGATCGCGGCGTTGTTGACCAGCGCATGCAGCATGCCGCCCTCTAGCCGGTTGCGGATATCGGAGATCGCGCGCGCAGTGTCCCTGGGATCGCCGAGGTCGACCTGGATGTGGTCCTCGGGCCCCGCGTCCCACGGGCAGTCCTCCGGGAAGGGATGCCGTGAGCAGGTGATGACGCGCCACCCCGCCGAGGAAAAGCGGATCACGGTGGCGTGGCCGATGCCGCGGCTTGCTCCGGTCAGGAGCAGCGTACGACGCGGCGCATTGGACGAATGCGGCATGGACATCTTTCAGGTCGGCCCAAAGCTCGAGGCAAGTTTCAAGATGAGGATCAAGGGTACATCCGCGTCTTGGACCATTTCTGGCCGGCGGCGTCACGGCGAAATTCGATGCGGTCGTGCAGACGGAAGGGGCGGTCGTGCCAGAACTCGATCCGCAGCGGCGTGATGCGCCAGCCGCTCCAGCCCGGCGGCCGCGGCACTTCGCCGATGACATATCTGGTTGCGACCTTGGCGATGGCCTGCTCGAAGGCGAAGCGGCTCTCTAGCTCTTGCGACTGCTTGCTCGCCCAGGCGCCGATCTGGGCCTGCTTGGGGCGGGTGGCGAAATAGGCGTCGGCTTCAGTGTCGGTCACCGGCGTCACGTTGCCGCGGATGCGGACCTGACGGCGCAGCGACTTCCAGTGAAACAGTAACGCTGCCTTAGGATTTGCGGCGAGTTCGCGGCCCTTCTGGCTGGCGATGTGGCTGTAGAAGACGAAACCCTCGGTATCGAAGCCCTTCATCAGCACCATGCGGACGTCAGGCAGCCCGTCGGGGTCGACGGTTGCGAGCGCCATGGCATTCGGATCGTTCGGCTCGCTCTTGGTCGCCTCGTTCAGCCAGGCCTCGAACAGCGCAAATGGCTCGTCGGCGGCGGTGAAATCACCGGATGTTAAGGGTGTCTGGTGTTTCATCGAAGTCGTGTCGGTCATGTCTGGAGTCCGAGTTGCGTCCCGCGGCCCAAAATGCGTTGTTGTCCGCTACCGCCCTATATAGGGCATGGGAACGCGTTGGCCTATCGGCGATCCGGCCCTCCGGCCTCGGCGTGACGATGATTCTGATCGGGCTCGGCACCGGCGGCTGCAGCTTCTCCCGCAACGACATGAGTGCCTACGCCAAGACTGACGACAGCGATCTCACCGGCTCGATCGCGCGGCCGGCGAGAGACGCGGCGCCCACCGAGACCGATCTCGCCTTCGCGCGCAATGCCGCCTCCGACGTCCTCAGCAAGGGCGACAAGGATTCCAGCCAGCACTGGGAGAATCCCGAGACCGGGGCGCGCGGCTCGGTGACGCCGATCGCCCAGTCCTATGCCGCCGAGGACGGACGCAGATGCCGCGACTTCCTGGCGAGCTACGTCAACGGCAGTACCGAAAGCTGGCTTCAGGGCGCCGGCTGCCAAAGGAGCCGTGGCCGTTGGGAGATTCATACGCTAAAGCCGTGGCGGAGCTAGGTTCACCACGCTCCTAGTTGCAAAAATGCCACTCTCTTCCCACATGATCCGCAGGTGGGGCGGGGAGCCCTTTGAACAATTCGATTTCTTGAAGGAGACGTGACGAATGCGCGACCCCTATGAGGTCTTGGGGGTGCCGCGGAGCGCCAGCGCTGCCGCGATCAAGAGCGCCTATCGCAAGCTGGCCAAGAAGCATCATCCGGACAGCAACAAGGGTGATCCGAAGGCCGCCGAGCGCTTCGCCGAGATCAACTCGGCCAACGAGATCCTCGGCGACGAGGACAAGCGCAAGCAGTTTGACCGCGGCGAGATTGATGCCGAGGGCAAGCCACGCTTCCAGGGTTTTCCTGGCGGCGGGGGGCCGCGCGGCCGCGCGGGTCCCGGCGGGTTCGAAAGCTATACGTTCCGGGGCGGCGGGGCGGGTGGCGCCCCGGGCGGCGGCGCGTTCGAGGATATCCTCAACAGCATGTTCGGCGGCGGGATGCGCGGCGCCCGGCCTGGGGCTGGCGGCGGCGCCCAGTTCGAATTCGATACCGGCGGCATTGGGCTGGATCTCGATGTGAATGTCGCCATGTCCGTCTCGCTGGAAGAGTCGGCCAAGGGGGGCGAGAAGCGCGTCCGGCTGCCGACGGGCAAGGAGCTCAACGTCAAGATTCCGGCCGGCGTCACCGAGGGCCAGCAGATTCGGCTCCGGGGGCAGGGCGAGAGCGCGCAGGGCCATCCGCCGGGCGATCTCCTGATCACCATCAACATCGCGCCGCACCCGTTTTTCAAGGTCGAGGGCGCCGACCTCAGGATCGACCTGCCGGTGACGTTGTATGAGGCGGTGCTCGGCGGCAAGGTCCGCGTGCCCACCCTCGGCAATGCCGTGGAGCTTTCGGTTCCGAAGAACACCTCCAGCGGCCGGACCTTCCGCCTCAAGGGCAAGGGCTTGCCGAAAGCTGGTGGAGCCGGGGATCTCTTCGTTACCATCAGGATTATGCTACCGGACGGGAACGACGCCGAGCTAGAAGCATTGATGGAGAAGTGGCGGGACCACCACCCCTACAATCCGCGTAGCGGGCTCGGCTAGGGCGCGATCGGAGCATTCTCTTGCCGAAAGGATGATGCTCAACTTGGGTCTGAAGCGCAGCGCGCTTCGACGCTGACTTCAAGACGTGTCGGCTGTCCGGCGGGGCAGCCGTCAATAAGGTGCGGCCTCGAGAGGGGGACCAGCGCGGTACCAAAGCCCCAATCGAGGCCGCCCGCGTCGATCGGCGGATCGAACGCTGCTCATTTTCGCGTCATCATCCGGTGCGATAATGAGACGCGCCGATGTCTTGATTCCAAATTTTCAATGACGGAATCGAGGCATCCGCGTCTCGAAGCGCGTCGAGAGCGTGGCTTCGGCCATGGCGCTGCTGTCAGGTGCCGTTCTTCTCTGCCTGGTCGTACACGGCCTGCGCCACCTTCGTCAGCCGCTCGCGATCACCCCCACCGCTGACGACGTAGCCGACGCCGCGTTCGGCCCAGAACAGCGCTCCGTCCTTGTCCGTTCTGGCGTAGCGCATCTGCGTCGCACCAGTCTCGGTCTTGGCGGTGTAAATCGTGTACCGCTCACCCGAGGCGCCCTCATACATCAGGAACGACGCCGGACCGCTCGGCCCGGGCAGAAGCCGGCCACCGACAAGCTTCAGCCCGCTCGCCTCCAGGTTCGGAGCGAACACCGTCCAGCCGCAGCGCCGGGTCAGCCAGGCCTGGAGATGGTCACGCTCGTTGCCGCCGACTTCGACGGGATGGCGGACCTCGACGACGTAGAGGCGGTGGGCATCGAGCGCGTCGGCCGTGAGGCTCTGGAACGTGGAGGGCGCGTTGGCGGCGCCATGTGCCACCCAGCCGGCCGTGCCGCCGGCGACGAAAGCAACCAGCACGGCCGCGGCGGCGCCATAGAGCCATTGCCGCGGGCGGCGCTCCAGCCGCTCGAGCTCCAGCCGTGCCGGCACCGACTCCTGCGCGACGGAATCGTAGCGGGCGTGCAGCATCTCGGCCATGGTCCGCCAGGATTGGACCCGCTCGGCATCGTCAGGGTGGGCGGCGAGCCAGGCCTCGACGTCGGCGCGACGTTCCGTCGGCAGCTCGCCGTCGACATAGGCGTGCAGCTCGTCTTCGGTCACCGGGATCTTGCGGTCGTTCATATCGGTCGTCTCTGGCTCTGCGGCCCAAAAAATCGTTCGTGGCTCAACTTCGCTCGCGTCCTCGACTGGCTGCGGGCGCACGATGTGCGATGCATTACGCTGTCCTCATTTCACCCGCCTGAGCGCCGGGCGCTCACCCTCCAGCGAGGCTTTAACGTGGGCCCGTGCACGTGCCAGGCGCGACATCACGGTGCCGATCGGCACGCCCTGAATGTCGGCGACCTCGCGATAGCTCATGCCTTCCAGCATCACCAGGAGCAGCACCGAACGCTGTTCCTCGACGAGGGTGGCCAGCGCCTTCTCGATGTCACGTCCTTCGGCCTCGGTCCCGCTGGCATCCGGGTTGTTCTCCGTCAGCGGCATGAATTGCGGCCGCCTTGCCAGTGAGCGCCGCCGGTTCTTGTTGAGGTTGGTCAGGATCGTATAGAGCCAGCTCCTGACGTCGCCTCCGAGAAACAGGCGTTCCGAACGCAGCGCGCGCACCAATGTATCCTGCACCAGATCGTCGGCCGCATCCGCATCGCGCGTGAGCGCGCGGGCGTAGCGGCGCAACGCCGGGATCATGACTTCCACACTCTGGCGAAACGCGTTCATTGTTGTCTTGAAGTCCCAGCGTTCGGCGCGAGCGCCTCAACGATCATAACACCCGAGCGGAACGGCTATTCCGGCACTCGAAACAGCGTTAACGCCGCGTATTAGGGCTGTACCGCAGGGGAGGGCTGGTGTACCTCCAGACCTCAACGAGAGTTCGACGGGACGTTCAAGATGGCGCAGAATTCAGGTCTGATGCAGGGCAAGCGCGGGGTGATCCTCGGCGTTGCCAACAACCGCTCGATCGCCTGGGGCATTGCCAAGGCATGCCACGCGGCCGGCGCCGAGCTCGCGTTCACCTATCAGGGCGATGCGCTGAAGAAACGCGTCGAGCCGCTTGCCGCCGAGATCGGCGGTCTCGTGCTCGGCCATTGCGACGTCACGGATGCCGCGACCATCGACGCCGCCTTCGCGGTGCTGAAGGAGAAGTGGGGCAAGATCGACTTCCTGGTGCACGCGATCGCCTATGGCGAGCAGCTCGACGGCCGCTACGTCGACACGACGCAGGAGAATTTTTCGAAGTCGATGCTGATCTCCTGCTACTCTTTCACGGCCGTGGCGCAGCGCGCCGAGAAGCTGATGACGGATGGTGGCTCGCTGATCACGCTCAGCTATTACGGCGCCGAGAAGTGGATGCCGCACTACAATGTCATGGGCGTGGCGAAGGCGGCGCTGGAGGCCAGCGTGCGCTATCTCGCCGCCGATCTCGGCGAGAAGAACATTCGCGTCAACGCCATCTCGGCAGGTCCGATCAAGACGCTCGCCGCGTCCGGCATTGGCGACTTCCGCTATATCCTGAAGTGGAACGAATACAACGCGCCGATGCGGCGCAACGTCTCCACCGAGGACGTCGGCAACAGCGCGCTGTATTTCCTCTCCGACCTCTCGCGCGGCGTCACCGGCGAGGTGCATCATGTCGATTCCGGTTATCACGTGCTCGGCATGAAGCGGCCCGACGCGCCGGACATCTCGCTGGGCGGGAAGGACTAGCCCTAAGCCGGAATGCCCGTGCCCACGATCTACTTCCTTCGCCATGGCGAGACCGAGTGGAACGCGCTCGGGCGACTCCAGGGCACCAAGGACGTCCCGCTGAATGCGCGCGGCCGGGCCCAGGCCGTGCAGGCGGCCGGCATTCTGGCCGATCTGTTCAGGCGCGAGGGAAGGGACAGGGCAGCGCTGCCTTACGTGTCGAGCCCGCTCGGCCGTGCGCGGCAGACCATGGAGCTCGCGCGCGAGAAGCTTGAATTGCCGGCTTCGGACTATTCGCTCGACGATCGCCTGCGTGAGATCGGCTACGGCGTCTGGGAGGGGCTGACGCTGGCCGAGAGCGAAGCCTCCGATCCGGATGTCTATGCGAGGCGCCTCGCCGACAAATGGACCGTCGCGCCCGCGGGCGGGGAGACCTACGCGGCCGTGCAGCTGCGCATGCTCGACTGGTACGAGTCGCTTCTGGTCGATACGGTGGCCGTCGCCCATGGCGGCACCTGCCGGGCCCTGATGGTGGCCCTGGGCATCGAGACCCCCGTCAGCGCTGCCGAGCTCTTTATCGAGCAGGGCGCGGTCTACGTGTTCTGCGACGGCCGGCTGGAGAAGTTTAGTTAGGCTCCTCACCGTCATTCCGGGGCGCCCGAAGGGCGAACCCGGAATCTCGAGATTCCGGGTTCGATGCTGCGCATCGCCCCGGAATGACGGGAACGGGGTTGAATGCCGTGTTCCCGGGCGCTACCACAAGTCAGCACTGACTTACGAGCCAGCGAGCAGCGATGTCCTTCAACACCTTCGGCCACATGTTCCGCGTCACCACCTTCGGCGAGAGCCACGGGGTGGCGATCGGCTGCGTGGTCGATGGCTGCCCGCCCATGATCCCGCTCACCGAGGCCGACATCCAGCGTGATCTCGATCGCCGGCGGCCGGGCCAGTCGCGCTTCACGACGCAGCGTCAGGAGCCGGATCAGGTGAAAATCCTGTCCGGCGTGATGGCGCATCCGGAGACCGGCGTGCAGGTGACGACGGGCACGCCGATCGGGCTCCTGATCGAGAACACCGACCAGCGCTCCAAGGACTATTCCGAGATCAAGGACAAGTTTCGTCCGGGCCATGCCGACTTCACTTATGAGGCCAAGTACGGCCTGCGCGACTATCGCGGCGGCGGCCGCTCCTCCGCACGCGAGACCGCGATGCGCGTTGCCGCCGGCGCGATCGCGCGAAAAGTCCTGCCCGACGTGAGGGTGCGCGGCGCGCTGGTGCAGATCGGCCCGCACAAGATCGATCGCCGCAAGTGGGACTGGGACGAGATCGCCAGGAATCCGTTCTTCTGCCCCGACAAGGACAAGGCCGCATTCTTCGAGACCTATCTCGACGGCATCCGCAAGAGCGGATCCTCGATCGGCGCGGTGATCGAGGTCGTCGCCGAAGGCGTGCCGGCAGGTCTCGGCGCGCCTATCTATGCCAAGCTCGATTCCGATCTCGCGGCCGCGATGATGAGCATCAACGCGGTGAAGGGCGTCGAGATCGGCGCCGGCTTTGGCGCGGCCGAGCTCACCGGCGAGGAGAACGCGGACGAGATGCGCACCGGCAATGACGGCACGCGCTTCCTGTCCAACCATGCCGGTGGCGTGCTGGGCGGCATCTCCACTGGACAGCCGGTAGTGGTTCGCTTCGCAGTGAAGCCGACCTCGTCGATCCTGCAGCCGCGTCTCACCGTCGATCGCAAGGGCACTGATACCGAAATCTTCACCAAGGGCCGCCACGACCCATGCGTCGGCATTCGCGCCGTTCCGGTCGGCGAGGCCATGATGGCCTGCGTGCTGGCCGATCACTTTCTGCGCGATCGCGGGCAGGTTGGACGTTGATGTCGCGGTACTAACCCACCGCGCAGCTTGACGGGCCCACCACTTCATCCGCAAATGGGCTATGAACAGTTCCGAACTCCAGCGCGTCTGCAACTGGCTGATCGACGGCGCCTGGTCGGTTGAGCCGGCCGAGATGATCACAGAATTCTGCGAACGTCTGGTCGCGGCCGGCCTGCCGGTGTGGCGGTTCGGCATCTTCATCCGCACGCTGCATCCCGAAGTCTTCGGCCGCAACTTCATCTGGCGGCAAGGGCAGAATCTCGAAATCGGCAGCGTCGACTTCGAGATCCTGGAGACTCCCGAATTCGCCCGCAGCCCCCTCCGCATCGTGTTCGAGCAGGCGCTGGAGGTCAGGGGGCGCGCGAACGATCCCGACGGTAAGCGCTTTCCGTTTCTCGACGACATGCGCGCCGAGGGTGCGACCGACTATATTGCGGTGCCGGTGCCGTTTCTCGATGGCTCCATCCATGCGACGAGCTGGATTACGCGACGTCCCGGCGGCTTCAGCGACGACGACATCGCGTCGATCCGGGCCCTCATCGCGCCGCTCGCGCGCGTCAGCGAGATCGTCACCCTGCGCCGCACCGCGGAGATGCTGCTCGACACTTATGTCGGTAACCGCGCCGGCGCACGCATCCTCGGCGGCCAGATCCGCCGTGGTCACACTGACACCATGCAGGCGGCTATCTGGCTCTCGGACCTGCGCGGCTTCACTGCGCTGTCGGACCGGCTGCCGGCCGAGACCGTGGTCGAGATCCTCAACGGTTATTTCGACTGCCAGGTCAGCGCGATCCTCGCCCATGGCGGCGAGGTCTTGAAGTTCATGGGAGACGGTCTGCTCGCGGTGTTTCCGATCGACGAATATGTCGGCGATGCCGCGCATGTCTGCGCGCAGGTGCTGGAGGCAGCGCGCGAGTCCCGCGCCAGTGTCGAGGCGCTCGCCTTTCCGGTCGGCGACGTCGTCGAACGTTTCCGCTTCGGCGTCGCGCTCCACGTCGGCAACATCCTCTATGGCAATATCGGCGGCGGCAACCGCCTCGACTTCACCTGCATCGGTCCGGCCGTCAATCTCGCCGCGCGGCTGGAGAAGATCGCGAGCCGGCTCGGCCGCACGATCGTGGCCTCGGAAGGCTTTGCCAATGTCTGCCGGCACGATTGGCAGGAGCTCGGTGAATTTCCGATTGCGGGATTTTCGAAGGCGCAGCGTGTGTATGGGATTTCGGATGAAGCGCCGGCGGTGATGGCCTAGCGGAGAGCGCATGTGTGGCGCTAAAGCTTGATCCGGAAAAGTGCGCAGCGCTCATCCCAATCGCATCGCACTTTAGCTGCCACGGACATATGACTGCTTCAGGCCCAGAGTTATGATCCTCAGAGTGATCCACAGCCTCAGCATCGCGAAGCTGAAGATGAACACGAAGTAGATCAGGTTCTTGGTGAACTGTGTCGCCGACGAGGTCTGCCAGAAATTCCAGATCGCGCTGCGCACCGCTTCCTGTCCATAGGCGAGGGCGACGTTGATGACACCGAGCACGATCACGCTGACGCCGAGCCACACTCCGCGCCGCGCAAACTCACCGATGGCGGCGAACAATGCGATCCTGCCGTCGTTGCGCTCGGCGCGGACGATCATGAGAAGCACCAGCGTCGCGATCAACGCGCTCCAGAATCGCCCGAGATGCGTGAACTGGTCGAAAGCAACGCCATCGAGGCCGGCCATCAGGTGAGGCGCAAACGCGACGTGGCCCGCGGCTGCGGTGCCGAGCGCGGCCGCGAGCATCACCACGGCGATCCGCCACAGAACCGAGAAGGACAGCTTCAACTGTTCCCCGAGCGTCAACTCACCGAGGGAGGATTGGCCTCCGGCCGCCTCGATCGATTGATGTGCCGTGGCAAAGAAGGCCAGCAGCACCGAAATGTCCGCGACGACAATTGCCGGCAAGGCGACCGCGCCGCCGCCAAACGCGATCACCCGCATGGCGGCCGCAAGGATCAGCCAGGGCAGGGCATGCAGCAGCCTGAACGGACCGAAAGAGGTCTCGGGGCGGGCCGGCCTGAGGTCGAGCCGTTTGCGCAGTGCGACTGTCATGTCGCCGTGGTGACACAGGAGATTGAAGCTGCGGTAGAGCGGATCGGTAAAATTGATCCGAAGTGGAAGACAGCGTCCTATTCCTCCGGCTCGGTCGTGAACAGCAGCGGATAGCCCTTGGCGCGGCCGGCGTCGGTGGCGCGTGTCGCCTTGGTTTCGGCAACATCCTTGGTGAACACCGCGACGACGCAGGCACCCAGCTTGTGGGCGGTGATCATCACCTTGTAGGCCTGATCCTCCGTCATGCGGAATTCGGCCTTCAGCACCATGGTGACGAACTCGCGCGGCGTGTAGTCGTCGTTGATGAGGATGACCTTGTGCAGCCGCGGCCGCTCGACCTTGGTCTTTGTCCTGGTTTTCGGCTTGGTGACGGTGTCGTTCATCGTTTCCTGAAACCCGGCCCTGATGAGCTCCAGCCCTCTCATCATATTGCAGGCGCCCGGGCCTCTCCAAGGCGGTCTGCGCGCCGCCTTCATGCCGTTGCGGATGGCAGGGATGCGCCGATCCGCTGGCCCCTTAGGGAAGAGCGCGAACAAACTGCATTGCGGCGATCAGCGCCCCCACGGACAGCACCACCGATGCAATCATGTAGACGGCCGAGGCGACGGTCTGACCGCGCTCGATCAGATACCAGGCATCCAGCGAGAACGTCGAGAATGTGGTGTATCCGCCACAAATCCCCACCGTCAAGAATATCCGGGCGGTCTGCGGCAGGTTCCATCTCGTCGCGAACAGCGCGGCGAAGATGCCGATCAGGAATGATCCCGTCACGTTGATGATCAGGGTGCCCCAAGGAAAGTCGGTGCCGAAAGCGCGGCCCGAACCAATTGCAACGAGGTAGCGCACGACCGCGCCGAGCGCTCCGCCGGCGGCTACAGCCAGAATGTATTGGATGTTCAAGGTCTCGTTCCCTGGTTTGTGACCTGCATTATTCGTCCTTTGCCGCCAGCCCGTTGCGGACCGTGAGCAGCCCGACGAGCGAGACCAGCGCGAAGCCGAGCCCTGCGAGGAACGTGCCTTCGGGACCATATGCGTCCCAAAGCGCGCCGGCGATCACGCTCGCGGCCAGCAGGGCAAGCCCAGTGAACAGGTTGAAATAGCCGAATGCGGTGCCGCGCAGGCTCGGTGGCGCAGCGTCGGCGACGAGGGCCGAGAGCAAACCTTGCGTTAGTCCCATATGCAGCCCCCACAGCACGACCCCGAGCGCGAGGCCGGCCAGATTCGGCAGCAGCGCCAGCGCGAGGTCGGCGCCGGCGAGGAAGACCAGACCGAGTGCGAGCAGGCCGGTCCGGCCGATCCGGTCCGACAGCACGCCGGCCGGATAGGCCGACAGGGCATAGACGATGTTCATCAGCACCAGCACCGCCGGCACCCACATCGCGTTGAGTCCGATGTTCTGTGCGCGCAGAATCAGGAAGGCCTCGCTGAATCGCGCGAGCGTGAAGACGATTCCGATCGCGACGACCCGCCAGTACACCGCCCCGAGTTGTCGCATTGCGGCGAGATTGAGCGGATTCTTCGCAGGCTCCCGGCTCGGGTCGGCGTCCGGCTCGTTCACAGCGAAGGCGATCAGTCCAAATGACAAGAACGCCGGCAGCACTGCCACCCAGAACACGATCGTAAAATTGTCGGCCGTCCACCACATCAGGCCGATCGCGGCGAGCGGCCCGACGAAGGCCCCGATCGTGTCGAGCGATTGCCGCAGCCCGAAGCTCGCGCCGCGCAGGCCGACCGGGGCGATATCGGCGATCAGCGCATCGCGCGGCGCGCCGCGAATGCCCTTTCCGACACGGTCGATAAAGCGCGCCGCCACCAGCCATTCGACGCTGGGCGCGAGCGGGAACAGCGGCTTGGTGAAGGCGGCCAGCCCGTAGCCGAGCGCGGCGAGCAGCTTGCGGCGGCCGAGCCAGTCCGACAGCGCACCGGAGAAGATCTTTGTGATCGAGGCGGTGGCCTCCGCAATGCCCTCGATGAAACCGACGGTGAGCGTGGAGGCGCCGAGCACGGTGACGAGATAGATCGGCAGCAGCGCATGGATCATCTCGGAGGAGATGTCCATCAGCATCGAGACGAAGCCGAGCACCCAGATCCCTCTGGGCAGCGTCGTGCGCGCAGCATTCGGTGTCGGCATCGTCACGTCTTCGTCTTCTCCTGGCCTTCTCCGGCTGGCCTTCGTTACAAGGCAACAAAAAACCCGCCATCGGCGGGTATGTCCATGCTCCCGCCAAAGGCAGAGGCCTTGAGATTGCCTCTCCTCGAGCAGGAGTCATCAGCCCAGCACGGTCATCGACTGCCGGGCGGTTGTCGGGGGACTCCATCCCCATCTGTGCGACCAACCCTAGCATGGAAATCGTGCCGGACAAGTGGGCGGGGCGTGCACTCCACGCTCGCCGCCGTCATTCCGGGGCTCGCGAAGCGAGAACTCAGGCGCGCCCTTGCGCGCCTGATAATCTCGTCATTACCGGTTCGGCTTCTTCGAGCCGCCCCGGATTGACGAAGCCTGTGATCGCGCGTGTTCCGGTGACGCAAGCGCGGCGACACGGCGGCGGTTTCGCGCTGGCACGCAAATTCTTAACTCGAATGTGAAGCGCAAGCGATCTTCGGCCTTTGCGGCAAGGCAATTGCATGTCACCATCGCGTCATACGACGGGAGACTGCGATGCGTTTGCTGTTCTCGATCGGGGCTGTGCTGGTGGCCGGCATGCTTGCTGGAGGGGACGTCGCGGGCATCGCGGCACCGGGACCCAAATTTGAATCGCCTGAGAGTCGACCTCGATCGCAGCGGCTGGCGGCCGACAAGGACGCGCAGACGGTCGACGTCGAACTGATCCTCGCGGTCGATGTGTCCTACTCCATGGACATGGACGAGCTCGCGGTCCAGCGCGAGGGCTATGCTCAGGCAATCCAGTCGAAGGAGTTCCTGCAGGCGCTGAAGCTGGGTCCGAACGGCCGGATCGCAGTGACCTATTTCGAGTGGGCCGCCTCCAGTGACCAGAAGATCATCATCCCCTGGCGGCTGGTCGACGGACCGGAGACGGCGGACGCGGTCGCCGCCGAGATCATGAAGACGCCGATCCGGCGCGCCTCGCGCACCTCGATCTCCGGTGCAATCGCGTTCGCGATGCCGTTGTTCGACGAGGATCCCTATCGGGGCTTGCGCCGCGTCATCGACATTTCGGGCGACGGTCCCAACAACAATGGCGGTCCGGTCACGATCGCGCGCGATGCCGCCCTGGAGAAGGGCATCGTCATCAACGGTCTGCCGATCATGGTCAAGGAGCCGTCCTACTCGACCATGGATATCGACAATCTCGATTTATACTATGAGGACTGCGTCATCGGAGGTCCCGGCTCCTTCGTCATCACGATCAAGGATCGCGACAAGTTCAAGGAAGCGATCCGCACCAAGCTGCTGATGGAAGTCGCCGGCCGCACGCCGGAGCGCCCCGTGATGCGCGTTGCGGACAAGGAGCCGCGCGTCAATTGCTTGATTGGCGAGAAGATCTGGTCCGACCGCTGGGGACGTTAACGTCGCGGCTGAGACCTTTTGCCCATCCCAACCGGCAGTTGAATTTAACTGCTCGTTAACCGGTGCGTGGCCCTAATCAGACTGTTTCCTTCCGTTTCCAGCCAGCATCCCGACATTGCTGGAGCGAACGAAAGCGGGTTTTTCCAACCTGCCTTTGAGCAAGCCATGGCCATCGTCACGTCGAGCACCAACCAGATTTCGCCCGCCAACGAGCGGATGTATCGCCAGAGTGCTCTGGTCGGTGAATGGAAGGGCAATTGGGTCGGCAACAACCAGCCTGTCGGCTTCAAGGTCGTGAACATCCGCGGTGCCCGGGCGCAGGTCGAGTACACCCATAACGGTCGCACCGAGCGCGGCTTTGGCGAGGTCAACGGCACGCTCATCACCTTTGGCGGAGTCACGGTCGGCACCAAGGACGGCAAGAGTATGGTGCTGCTGTTCTCGGTCGGCGGCGTTGGCAAGCAGACCGCGAATTTGGAGAAGCAGGAGCCGCCGGCTTCCGACAGCCGTCTGATGGGAAGCTGGGGTGGCTATTCCAGCGACAACGGCAAGAGCGCGAGCTTCAAGGTGCTCTCGGTCAATGGCAAGGAAGCCCAGGTCAGCGTCACCACCGACGGCGTCACCCGCCAGGGCACTGGCATCGTCTATAAGAACGTCATCATGTTCGGACAGACGCAGATCGCGACCGACGACGGCAAGAACGGCAAGGTCATCTACCAGGTCGGCACGAAATCCTTCGTGGTGCCGGTGACGAAGTATCCGCCGGCGGATTCGTCGTCCTCCGTCGACAAGACGGCATAGCCGCTCACAGCGGCGGCGTCCCGCCGGATCGTATCAGCGCCTTCAATTGGTGGTCGACCTGCCGCAGGATCGCGCAGGCCTGTGCCAGGCCGCCATCCCCGATCAGCCGCCAGATTTCGTCGGACCATTCCACCAGATGGGGAATCGTCAGGGGCAAGCGGGCCGTCTCCAGGAGTGCGCCCTTTTCGTTGATGAGATATCGACGGTTCAGTGCAAACAGCACCTGCGCGATGCACGCGAGCGCTCTGTAGACGCAGCCCGCGACGTGGGTCTGCTCGTCGCGAGCTGTCGCAAGT
Source organism: Bradyrhizobium sp. CCBAU 25338 (assembly GCF_028128965.1). NCBI lineage: Bacteria > Pseudomonadati > Pseudomonadota > Alphaproteobacteria > Hyphomicrobiales > Nitrobacteraceae > Bradyrhizobium > Bradyrhizobium sp. CCBAU 25338. The sequence goes on along the minus strand of NZ_LFKY01000039.1, from coordinate 342,858 downwards.
TCCGCATTGTCGATGCTGAACAGGATTTCCCATTGAAAGCGCCGCAACAAGGCGCGACCCAGATCCTCCGGATAGGGGAGCGCGATTGTCTTGAGCCGCGCGATCGGGCCGTTCGGATCGTGCAGAGGCTGACAATATGCGATCTCGCCCATCCAGATTGCCGAGCAGAAGCCATGTGGATGGCCGGGCTGGTAGGCCATGAGGACTGTACCGTTTCGGCAGTCCATCATGACTCGCTCGACATCGTCGACGTGACGGTAGAGCAGATCGACCTTTTGTCGCTCGACCGACCGCCATGCGCCGCCGACGATCCATGGCCCCCATTCGCCATATCTCGTTACGGTCGCAGCGCCGGGATCGTCGGCGATTTCCTTCACGACGGTCAGGAGCCGATCCGTATCGAGCGGGCCCGCGCTCGAACAATACAGCCCGATGTCGTAGTCGGACGAGGGATGCGCGCTGCCCCGCGCGCGTGAGCCGCCGAGCACGACGGCCTGAACGCCCGATACCTCGGCAAGAACGGATGTCAGGCGGGTGAGCAAGGGATCGTGCGGCATCAGGTGCAGTTCCCCGGGAGGCCTGCAGCCGTGACACCGGCGCGGTCGCTCCGCTGGCATTGATGATGTTCGAGGAGTATAATTTGCTAAATTGTTCACGGTAATCTGAATGTCCAAGTCTGCACTTTCATGTGCTCTTGCAGCTCTCGCGGTGCTCTGCCTCGGCGGAGAGCCGGTCCATGCGCAAGTTGCGCCGCTGAGATATTGGGTTCCCGGCGGACCTTTTGGCCTCAGCGGTGGTGCCGGCCAGAGCTCGGACACCTACGGCAACTTCACGAGCTTCAATACCGGCGATGCCGATTGGCGCACCAGCTCTGCGAACGGTTTCTTCGTCGGCAGCCAACGCGGCAATCTTGGTTTGAGCGGCTTCAGCCAGGCGGGCTCGATCGGCAATTTCAGCGCGCTATCTTATGACAGCACGCAGTTCGGCTATAACGTCAAGACCGCGGGTGGCATGCCGGTCACGTTCTTCGCCGGTTTCGACACGCTGAAGTTCGGCAACGGCATTGGCAGCTCGCTGGCGCCGCTCACCTCCAGCGCTGCGCCCGGCTATGGCGGGTTTGCGGGTGTCGAATTCAAGCCGACCTCCAACCTCAGCTTGTCGTTCGGGGCCGGGTTCATCCAGCAGCAATCGGGACTCATGGACAGTGACATCAACTCGTCGATGCTGCCCGGTGAGTCTCCTGCGCTGGGCGGCCTTCGGCGTTAAAGCGGAATGGCTTTAGGTCGAATCGATTGCCGCGGCTCCTTCACCTCTCCCGCGAGCGGGAGAGGTCGGCGCGAAGCGCCGGGTGAGGGCTTTCTCCTCTTGGGGATTGTCCCATTGCGGAAATACCCTCTCCCCGACCCTCTCCCGCGAGCGGGAGTGCACCTCCGTCGTTGCAGCGATCAAGCCTCACCTAATCACGCTCTATCTAGAACATGATGAAGCGACTTTCCGACAAGATCATGCTTAAACAAAGATCTAAAGCGCGATGACGATTCATCCAGATCTCACCCGCTCTCTAGGATTGCATCACCAGCTCCGGCGGACGCCGCAGCGATCTCGGCAGGTCTGGACCGGTTCCGAAACGCATCACGATATCGGGACGCCGTTCGCCGAGGCCGAGTGAGGCCCCGAATTGCTGCCTCAGCGCCGCCACCTCGACCGGCTGGTTGATGAAGGAATATTTGAGTCCCAGCGCGGTCGCCTGCAATCCGAAGCGCTGGCAGGCGCGGCCGACTGCGATCCAGTGCGACTTGTCGCTGCGATCGGCAGCGAGCACGACGACGCCCGCAGAGCTGTCGAGTTCTTCGCGGTATTTCTTGTTCTCCCCGCTCTCGGTGAAGAAGAGCTTGAGAAGCGGCCGCGCCACCCACGAGGGCAGCGAGGGGTTTCCGGACGCGGGCGAGAACAGCCCGTCCATGGTCGCGAGTGCCTCCGCCTCGTTGAAGCGAATCCAGCTGACGAGCTCGCGCATGAAGGCCTTGTCGCGCATTTGCGCCGAGTTGCCTTCGAGTACGTAGTCGGTGACCCCGGCGATCGCGGCGCGTTCGGTCATCAGGATCGCAGCGACGTTCGGTTCGCGACAGGCATCCTCGAGCCGACGCAATGTCTCCGGTGCGGCCGGCCTGCCGTCGAACGCTGCGCGGGTGCATTGCCTGATCGGAATCGCGGCCGCCAATGCCGATGTGTCCTGTGGGGCCTCGTCGAGCGTGATCACGATGCGGTCGCCGTCGACGGCCGCATCGGCGTGCCAGCCCAGCGTGGACGCGGCGAGGATGAGGTTTTCGGCGGCACAGCCGAGACTGACGAAGAGATGATGATCGTCCGGATCGACGGCCGGACACCGGCGCTTGAAGTCAGGCGCAATCGCGATGACGTTGCCGCGGACCGAGAAAATCCACGGCTGGGTGTTGTGGCTGTTGGCCGCGAGGGTGGCAAAGCGCACGAGTTCGCGATCCCGCGGCACGGCTTGCAGCGGAGCCCGTGACGACTTTACCGTCTCGTCATAGGTGTTCGCCGCCGCTGCGGCGGAGGAACCGGTGATGGCCGTTGCGGACAGCCCCAGCGAAGTCGCGATGAATTGTCGTCGGTCAAGCACGAACGTCCGCTCCGCATCTCATGGCACGGAACGCTTCTTAGCGCTGGCGGAGGGCAGAGCGATTGACTGGCATCAAGGTTGTCGGCTCGATTGGAAGTCCGCAGCCTATCGCGCGAACCGCGCCACCAGCTCGACATGCGGTGTGTGGCGGAACTGATCGACCGGCACCACCGCCTCCAGCCGATAGCCGCCGTCGATCAGCAGCCGCGCGTCGCGGGCGAAGGTCGCGGCGTTGCAGGACACCGCGATCACGACGGGCACCTTGCTCGCGGCGAGCTTCAGTGCCTGCGCCTGCGCCCCCTGGCGCGGCGGGTCGAACACCACCGCGTCGAAGTCGCGCAGCTCCGGCGGCACCAGGGGGCGGCGGAACAGATCGCGCGGCTCGGCCTTGATCGGCTTCAGGCCTGGTGTGCGCGCGGCCTTCGCGAGGGCCGCGATGGCGCCGGCGTCGCTGTCATAGGCCGTGACGCGGGCCTTCTCGGCCAGCCGCAGGGCGAACGGGCCGACGCCGCAGAAAAGATCGGCGACCTCCTTGGCCTTGCCGATGCGCTCGGCGACCAGTGCGGCGAGTGCCTCTTCGCCCGCCAACGTCGCCTGCAGGAACGAGCCCGGCGGCAACGTCACCTCCGCGCGGCCCATCTTCACCGTCGGCGGCAGGCGCTGCAGCACCAATTCGCCGTGCCGCGTCAGCCGCGCCAGGCGGTGCTGCTCGGCGACACGCGACAGCACAGTCACCAGCGGCGTCGGCAGCGGGCCGGAGCCGCGCACGTCGACATCGAGGCCGTTGGCGGTCGCGGTGACCTGGATGTCGAGCGGCTTCGTCACCGGCATCCTGGAAGTCAGCGGCTCGGCCAGCGCCCAGGCCGCATCGAGCGCACCCTCGAGTCCGGGATCAAGGATCGGGCAACGATGAATCGGGATGACGTCGTGCGAGCTCGTGGCGGCGAAACCGACCTTGAGGATGTCATGCGTGCCGAACCGGCCGTGCAGCGTGATGCGCCTGCGCCCGGCACCATGGGCGTCGACCAGCGGCGCCACCTCGCAATCAATGCCGGCCTGCGCCAGCGATTCCACCACGATGTTGCGTTTCCAGGCGCGATACGGCTCAGTCGCCCAATGCTGAATGGCGCAGCCGCCACAGACGCCGAAATGCGGACAGAACGGCTCGATCCGTTCGGAGCTTGCCACGTCCACCGCGAGCAGCTTGCGGCGGTCGGGATGGTGGCCCACGACATGATCGACCTCGACGGTCTCGCCGCCAAGCGTGTAGGGCACATAGATCGCCTCGCCTGTCGCGAGCGAGACACCGTCGCCGCGATGGCCGACATGGTCGATGGTCAGGCGCTCAACCACGGCGCGCGCCCAGAAAGAATTCGACATTGCCGTCGCCGCCGGTGATCGGCGAGGGGAATATCTCAATGTCGGTGCAGCCGAGCGAAGCGGCAAAGGCCGCGATGTCGTCGCAGATCTCCTGGTGCACGGCGGCGTCGCGGATGATCCCCTTCTTGTTGTGCTTCCGGTCCGCCTCGAATTGCGGCTTGATCAGCGCCAGCAGGTTCATCGGTGCGGCCGCCAGCGACAGCGCCACCGGCAGCACCGCCTTCAGCGAGATGAAGCTGACGTCGATCACGACGACGTCGGGCCGCGCCGGCAGGCGCTTGCCCTCATAGCTGCGGATATCGGTCTCTTCCATCGACACGATCCTGGGATGATCGCGCAGCGAGGGATGCAACTGGCTGGTGCCGACATCGATGGCGAACACCAGGCTCGCGCCGTTCGCCAGCAGCACCTCGGTGAAACCGCCGGTGGAGGCGCCGACGTCGAGGCAGACATGCTCCTCGATTTCAATCGGGTAGCGCTCCAGCGCCCCGGCGAGCTTGACGCCGCCGCGGGAGACGTAGGGATGTGCAGGCTCGGCCTGGATCACTGCGTCCTCGGCGATCGCCTCCGATGGTTTTGAAACCTGCTTGTCGTCGGCCATGACGAGCCCGGCTTCGATCGCCGCGCGCGCCCGGGCCCGGCTCTCGAACAGGCCGCGCTCGACCAGCAGGACATCCGCACGCTTGCGGGGAGGGGGCATCAAATCTCCGAAAGACGACTGAAGAGCTTATGTAGCGATCAATCGCGCGGCCGCCATCCGGACGCAAGCCTCGAACGCGGCGAGGTCGTGCCAGACGTCGACCGGCATCGTGGCCGGTGTTACCAGCGGGCAGCCGCGCAGCTCCAGCGCATGGATCATCATGAGGTTGTCGACGAGGCCAAAGTCCTCGACCATCAGCCCCTGCGCATCGACCAGCCGGCCGTCCTCCGTGGTGACGTCCATGAAACGGCCGACACGGTCGGCATAGGCTGCGCCGTCATTGGAATAGGCGAGACAGAATTTGCCGCGGCCGGCCATGTAGCCGAGCTCGTAGACGGTACCGGGATCGGCGCCGGCGCCGCGGAACGGGGTGAGATTGGCAATGATGGCAACCGCCTCGTCCATCATCGCCTCGTTGCCGCAAAAGATCTGCCGCGAGGCGTCGGGCGCGGCGAGGTCGATGGCGTTGTCGAGCGGATAGAGGCCGGTCAATCCGTGAGCCGCGCAGATATCAACCTTGCGCCGGCCGATCTCGACCGCGTCCGGCAGGAAAACGTCGGGGCCTGCCAGGTAGATCTTCATGGGAGCCAAAGCCGAGCAAGTTTGGATCGAGGTGCGAGCTGTGCGGCGTGCTCTGCTCCCTCCCCCGCGCGCGGGGGAGAGTTGGGGAGAGGGTGTCTCCTCAATCGAGAACCCACGAGAGGAAAGAGCCCTCACCCGACGCTTCGCGTCGACCTCTCCCGCAAGCGCAAGCGGGAGAGGTGAAGAAAGCGGTCGTCAGGCCAACTTCACCGTCTCGGTCTTCACATCCTTGCCCAGCGCCTCGAACACCTTGGCGACGATGCCCTTGGCGTCGAGACCGGCGCGGGCGTACATCGCGGCGGGCGTGTCGTGGTCCTGGAACACGTCGGGCAGAACCATCGTGCGGAACTTGAGCATGCCGGTGTCGAGCGCGCCCTGATCCGTCAGGTACTGCGCGACATGCGAGCCGAAGCCACCGATCGAGCCTTCCTCGATCGTGATCAGGATCTCATGGTCGCGGGCAAGCTTGAGCACCAGCTCGGTATCCAGCGGCTTCATGAAGCGCGCATCGGCGATCGTGGTCGACAGGCCGTGGGCGGCAAGCTCGTCGGCGGCCTTCTCGCATTCGGCGAGGCGCGTGCCGAAGGAGAGCAGGGCGATCTTGCTGCCCTGACGGATCATGCGGCCCTTGCCGATCTCGAGCGGAACGCCGACGTCGGGCATCTCGACGCCGCGGCCTTCGCCGCGCGGATAGCGCAGCGAGCTCGGACGGTCGTCGATCGCGACCTGGGTCGCCACCATGTGCACGAGTTCGGCCTCATCCGCCGCCGCCATGATCACCATGTTGGGCAGGCAGCCGAGATAGGCGTTGTCGAACGAGCCGGCATGGGTCGCGCCATCGGCGCCGACGAGGCCGGCGCGGTCGATGGCGAAGCGGACGGGCAGGCTCTGGATCGCGACGTCGTGCACGATCTGGTCGTAGCCGCGTTGCAGGAAGGTCGAGTAGATCGCGCAGAACGGCTTGTAGCCTTCGGTCGCAAGACCGGCGGCAAAGGTCACCGCGTGCTGCTCGGCAATGCCGACGTCGAAGGTGCGGTCGGGGAAGGCCTTGTTGAAGATGTCGACGCCGGTGCCCGACGGCATCGCCGCGGTGATGGCGACGATCTTGTCGTCCTTCTGCGCTTCTTTGACGAGGCTCTGGCCGAACACGTTCTGGTAGGCCGGCGCATTCGGCTTGGCCTTGGCCTGGGTGCCGGTCGCGACGTCGAACTTCACGACGGCGTGGTACTTGTCGGCGGAAGCTTCCGCCGGGCCGTAGCCCTTGCCCTTCTGCGTCACGACGTGGACCAGGATGGGGCCTTCTTCCATGTCGCGGACGTTCTTGAGCACCGGCAGAAGATGGTCGAGGTTGTGGCCGTCGATCGGGCCGACATAATAGAAGCCGAGCTCCTCGAACAGCGTGCCGCCGTCCATCATGAAGCCGCGGGAGTATTCCTCGACGCGATTGGCGCGGTTGGCGAGGATCTTGGGCAACCGCTTGTTGATCTGCTTGGCCGCATCGCGCAGCGTGCGATAGGTCTTGCCGGAGTACAGCCGCGACAGATAGGCACTCATGGCGCCGACCGGCGGGGCAATCGACATGTCGTTGTCGTTCAGGATGACGATCAGGCGCGAGTTCATCGCACCCGCATTGTTCATGGCTTCATAGGCCATGCCGGCCGACATCGCGCCGTCACCGATGACGGCGATAACGTTGTTCGTGCCGCCGGAGAGGTCGCGCGCCACGGCCATGCCGAGGCCGGCGGAGATCGAGGTCGAGGAATGCGCCGCGCCGAACGGATCGTAGTCGCTTTCGCTGCGCTTGGTGAAGCCGGACAGGCCGCCGCCGGTGCGCAAGGTGCGGATGCGGTCGCGCCGGCCGGTGAGGATCTTGTGCGGATAGGCCTGGTGGCCGACGTCCCAGATCAGCCGGTCGCGCGGCGTGTCGAACACGTAATGGATCGCGGTGGTGAGCTCGACCACGCCGAGGCCCGCGCCGAAATGACCGCCGGTCACCGAGACGGCATCGATGGTCTCCTGCCGCAGCTCGTCGGCGACCTGGCGAACCTGCTCGACCTTGAGCTTGCGCAGGTCTTCCGGCGTCCGGATGGTGTCGAGAAGCGGCGTCTTACTGTATGCGTTCACGGCGATTTCCAATTTGTCAGCGCCGGAAGGTCATTCCGGTGCGCGATGGGTTTGCACAATATCGGCGCAGCGCGAGTCCTCAAACCGTCGGAGCCACCTGCATGGGGCAAGGCCCCGTCTTCAAGCTTAGGTAAGCTTAGGTGCGCTCCGGTTCAGTCTCTGTGATCCCTGTCACTCAGATCGGCTTCGTCCGTCCCAAGCCAATTTCATTAGCAGTTTGAAGCGCTTGTCGTCGGCAATCGTTGCCCACGCAAGGCTCGCAAAAAGCCACACTCCGCGCAGCTTTACACCAAAGCTTGGGCCAAAGCCAACCCGCCGGATCGATGAGTGGTATGCAGGTGCAACTTGCGGGCCGGATTGGTTAACCCTGCCCCGGGATGAAGGGTTCCGGCCTTGCTGGGTTCCACGGCAGGCTTTTTTTCGCCTGAATGGAACCTTTTCGCCCTCAACGGCCGAATCTCGAAGGGGTTTGGCATTGGCTCGCCCGCAGGAAACCGCGGTGTTCGGTGCAACAGCCCGCGCGATCACGAAAGCGACACAGGAACCATGCCCCGTGAAGACGTTTTGCGGGCCGCCGGTCGTCAGGCGACCGAGCGGGGAAAGTCCGGCTTACTTACTGAACGTCGAGCGGCGCGGTGCCGGTGGCCTGGCCGCTGGCATCGGTGGTGATCTTGTCGACGCGCGCCTCGGCCTGACGCAGCAACTCCTCGCAGCGCCGCTTCAGGGCCTCGCCGCGTTCATAGATCGTCACGGATTCTTCGAGCGGGACCTTGCCGTCTTCGAGCCGCTTCACGATCGTTTCGAGTTCCTCGATCGCGCGCTCGAAGGTGAGCCTGGAGACGTCGACTTGAGTATTTTCGGCCATATCCGTTTCCGATTGCCCGATTCGCTTGCTTCACAGTGAAGGCGGGTTTTGCGGGCTTAATGTGGCGGGCGTCGTCAGGCGCCCATCAAGGCGCCGACATGCGCCGTAACAGATTCTTTCAGTCCTTGCAGGTCATAGCCGCCCTCGAGCACCGAAACAACGCGGCCGCCTGCGGTCTTGTCGGCGAGATCCATCAGCTTGCGTGTCACCCAGGCATAGTCCTCGGCGCGCAGGTTCAGCGAGGCCAGCGGATCGCGGTAATGTGCGTCGAAGCCGGCGGAGATGATCAGAAGCTCGGGGCTGAATGTCGTCAGCTGCGGCAGGATCAAGTTCTCGAACGCGGAGCGGAATTCCGGCCCACCGTCTTCGGAAGCAAGAGGCGCATTGACGATGGTATCGTGATCGCCGCGCTCGCTCTTGGCGCCGGTGCCTGGAAACAGCGGCATCTGGTGCGTCGAGCAGTACATCACGGTCGGGTCCGACCAGAAGATGTCCTGCGTGCCGTTGCCGTGATGCACGTCGAAATCGACAATGGCCGCGCGCTTGATGCCGTATTTGCGCTGCGCGTGGCGCGCCGCGATGGCGACGTTATCGAAGAAGCAGAAGCCCATCGGCTTGCCGATTTCGGCGTGATGACCGGGTGGGCGGATCGCGACGAAGGCGTTGCGGTGCTCGCCCGCCATCACCGCCTCGGTCGCCGCGACTGCGCCGCCGACGCCGCGCATCACGGCTTCCCACGTGCCAGGCGACATCGAGGTGTCGCCGTCGATATAGATCTGCCCGCTGGACGGGGCGATGTGGCGCAGCTCGGTGACGTAATGCTCGTTGTGGCACAACGTGACGAGATCGAGATCGCCCTCCGGCGCCTCCTCGCGCACCAGGAACTGGAAACGCTCATGCGATAGCGCTTCTTCCACCGCGCGCAGACGATCCGGCCTCTCAGGGTGTCCCTGCGGCGTGACATGGTCGAGGCAGGCCTTGTGGGAAAGGAGAAGCGTGCTCATCAGGTCGGCCTCATGGGGATGCGGACTTTTGACGTCGTTGGCGCATCCGGCGCCAAAACGCAATGCAAAACCCAATCTAAGCGCTTGGCCCGGAATGGCAAAGTGTAGGCTGTTTGATCCGGATCAATTCACGCGCAGGATGCGGGTGGGCGGCAGCGGACCGACCGGCCCGTGTGCCCGGAAGAACGCGAACAGCGCGTCCGCGTCGTAGCCGCCATATTGCGGCGCCGTGCCCTGTTTTGCGGCGCTAAAGCCGTCTCCGCCGACGGCGAGGTAGTCGTTGAGCGTGACGCGGTAGCCGTTTCCAGGTTCGATCGGCCTGCCGTTGAGCGTCATCTTCGCGGGGATGACGCGCTCGCCGAATGGCTTTGATGCATCCCAGGTATAGCTGAACCCGTTCGAGACCTGGAGAATCCGCGGCCGCTTCGGATCGAGCCATTGCTGCTCGAGCATGTCCTTGAGCTGGCTGCCCGTCAGCGTCATGGTGACGAGCCGGTTGCGGAACGGCTGGCTGGCGAAGACATCGCCGAACGTTATCGCGCCATTTTCCCTCGGAACGATGTCGGTGCGGATGCCGCCGGGATTGGTGATCGCGATGACAGCGCTGCCATCCTTCGCGTCGCGGGTTGCGAGCAATTGCGCGTCGGCAATGACATTGCCAAGCGGGCTTTCGCCGGCCTCGTTCGGCGCGCGCGACAGCGTCTGCGTCACCGAGCCGGCAGGCCGGTTGGCGATCGGCGCAGATAGCTTGTCGTAGGCGTCGATCAATGCGGTCTGCTCGGGATCCTTGGCCAGCGAAGCGTTGGCGACGATCACATTCTCGGCTTTGGCACTGACGATCTCGCGCGTTGCGGGATCGAGCTTGAGGTCGATCGCGGTGACCAGCGTGCCGTATTTGTCGCCGCTGGTGACGAGGCGTCCGTCGATATCGCAGACATAGGCGCGGTGGGTGTGGCCGCTGACCACGACGTCGACGGCACGATCGAATTTGTTGACGATGTCGACGATCGGCCCCGCAATTCCCGGGCATTCATTGTAGTCGCCGGCGGGCTCTCCGCCCTGGTGGATCAACACCACGATCGCTTCGACACCACGCGCCTTCAGTTGCGGCACGAGCGCGTTCACCGTCTCGGCCTCGTCGCGGAATTCGAGCCCGGCAATGCCCGATGGCGAGACGATGCCGGCGGTCTCCCTCAAGGTCAGTCCGATGAAGGCGACGGGAACGCCGTCGAATTCCCTGATCTCGTAGGGCGGCAGCACGCTCTTGCCGGTCGCGGTCTCGATGGTGGAGGCCGCGAGATAGCGGAATTTGGCGCCCGTGAAGGGATGCGGTCCCTGGCAGCCGTCGACGGGATGGCAGCCGCCGTTCTGCATTCGCAAGAGCTCGGTTTTGCCCTCGTCGAATTCGTGATTGCCGACCGAGCTGATCGCAAGGCCCATCATCGAGAGCGACTCGATCGAGGGCTCGTCGTGGAACATCGCCGACAGGAACGGGCTCGCGCCGATCAGATCGCCGGCGGCGACGAAGATGGTGTTCCTGCGCCCCTCCCGCAGCTGCTTCACCAGCGTCGCCATGTACTCGGCGCCGCCGGCCGCCACCGTCACCTTCCTGGTCTTGTCCTCGGGGTCGTTGATGCGGATGCCGCCCGGCGGCGGCCGCAGATTGCCGTGGAAATCGTTGATGGCGAGCACGCGCAGCTCGACTGGAGCGGCGGGCTGGGCCGAGGCAGGGACGGCGGCGAGGATGGTCAGGATCAGAAAGACGTATCGCATGGGACAAGACTAGACGCAGCGCGCGAAGATTTCACGATGCTTTGTCGTGAACACGCGTGTCGACACGTATGAAATCCTTGATGTCGGCGGTGAAGACGCCGGAGCCGCCGGCGATGATCATGCAGCGGATATTGCGCGCCGCGACGCTCGCGGGTCTTGCGAAGCATCAGCCTACATCATCTCGCAGGCGTGCAAACGCGCCGCTCAACCTTTTCGACGCCGACGTCTCATAATTCTGATGCATGGTACCCGCTGCCGTCATGCGTCGCAACAATTAGCTACAATGTTTCATTTGAATAACCTTTGGTTGTAGTGCATGATCTCGTGCCGTTCCATGGCCGACCGCCCGATTGATGATTGCCGCAACCCGGATTGACGAATCCTCGCTGCACTACCGCGGCTGGCGTGTCGTGCTGGCCTGCTTCCTGATGGCCTTCTTCATGTTCGGCTTCGGTCTCTACGGCCAGGGCGTCTATCTTGCCGAGCTTCAGCGCGCCCACGGCTGGCCGGGCACGCTGGTCTCCGCGGCAAGTACTTTCTCGTTTCTCCTGAGCTCCGTCCTCGTCATCTTCACCGACGATCTGCTCGAGCGCATCGGGCTGCGCTCGCTGATCCTGAGCGGGTTGACGGCGCTCGGCGCTTCGACCGTGCTGCTGGCGTTGATGCAGACGCCTTGGCAGCTCTATCTCGCCTATGCGCTGATGTCGGTCGGCTGGACCGGCATGGGGACCGTGGTGATCGCGACCGTGCTGAATTCCTGGTTCGAGCGGCGCCGCGGGCTCGCGCTCAGCCTTGCCTTCAACGGCGCGACTTGCGGCGGAATCATCCTCGTCCCGCTGCTGCTGTCGCTGACCGGCAGCATCGGCTTCCGTTCCGCCATGCTGGCAGCCACGCTCGCGATGATGGTGCTGCTGCTGCCGGTGGTCGTGACCTTCATCGGCTGGCCGGCCGGGATGTCAAGGGCATCGGACGGACGCCGGACCGCGGGCGGCGCGGCCGCGCCAGGCCATTCCCGCAAGGCACTGCTCGCCAACGCGGCGTTCTGGACCATGGTATTGCCGATCGCGATGGCGCTGCTGGCGCAGATGGGCTTCATCATCCACCAGGTGACGTTTCTCGAGCCGCTGATCGGCCGCTCCGCGGCAGGGCTCGCGGTCACCATCATGGCGGCGATGGCGGTGGTCGGGCGCCTGTCGCTTGGCCTGTTCGTCGACCGGCTCGATCCGCGTCTCGCCTGCGCTGCGTCGATGACGAGCCAGGCGGCGGCGTTGTTCGTGCTTCTCCAAAGCACGAGTCCGACCGTATTGCTGGCCTGCTGCGCCGTCTACGGCTTCTCGATCGGCAACATGATCACGTTCCCGCCCTTGATCATCCAGCGCGAGATCGGCTCTACCGCCTTCGCTGCCGCGATGGGGTTGGGCACATCGATCAGCGGTATCGTCAGCGCCTTTGGCCCGGGCATCGTCGGTGTCGTGCGGAGCTTGACGGGCAACTACACCACGGCGTTCGCGCTGTGCGTCGTGCTCGACCTCATCGCGACGGGAATCGTGCTGTGGCGGCCGGGGAAGAGCGTAGCCCGAATCTCCGCAAGCTAAGGGCAAGCGAAGGGGAAGGCCCGCGCAAGATTCGATGTCGTGGCGGGCAGATCCGACTTACCCCAGCAGCACCACATCCGCCGCCGCGACCGACTCGGCGCTTTCCGTGACCGTGCGCTCGAGCGCGGGTGCCTGCACCGTGATGTTCTCGGCAAAGAAGCGCGCCAGCGTGACGTAGCGCGCAGCGTCCGCGTTTGCCTCGGCCTTGGCCGCGAGCGCCTCGGAGGCGAGCAGGCAGCCGCCGAGCGTGGCGCCGAACTGCTGCAAATAGGGTGTCGCGCCGGCGAGCGCCTCGTTCGGTGCGGAGGCAACGCGCTCCAGGAGCCATTTGCTGGTGCGCGTGAGCGCCTCAATTGCCTCGCGCAGCTTTGCACCCGTGGTGCCGAAGCCGGGATCGTTGGAGGCCTCGACCTGGCTGACGGTCGCTGCGAGCTCGTCGAGCAGCGCCCACACCGACGCGCCGCCATTGGCTGCGAGCTTGCGCGTGACGAGATCGATCGCCTGGATGCCGTTGGTGCCCTCGTAGATCGCCGTGATGCGGGCATCGCGGTAGTGCTGAGCCGCGCCGGTCTCCTCGATGAAGCCCATGCCGCCATGCACCTGCACGCCGAGATAGGCGACCTCGTTGCCGATGTCGGTGGAATAGGCCTTGGCCATCGGCGTGAGCAGCGCCGCGCGTGCGGCCGCTTCAGTGCGCACCTTCGGGTCCTTGGCGCGCGTCGAGACGTCGATCGCGACGGCGGTCGCATAGCAGATGGTGCGCGCGGCCGCAGTCTGTGCCCGCATCCGCATCAGCATGCGCTTGACATCGGGATGCACGAGGATCGCATCGGAGCCGTCGCCCTTCTTGCCGACCGCGCGGCCCTGCTTGCGCTCCTGCGCATACGACAAGGCCTGCTGGTAGGCGCGGTCGGCAACGCCGACGCCCTCCAGGCCGACGCCGAGGCGGGCCTGGTTCATCATCGTGAACATGCAGCGCATGCCCTGGTTCTCTTCGCCGATGAGAAAGCCGATCGCGCCGCCATGATCGCCCATGGTCATGGTGCAGGTCGGGGAGGCGTGCATGCCGAGCTTGTGCTCGACGCCGGAGGCGTAGATGTCGTTGCGCTGACCCAGCGAGCCGTCCGCATTCACCATGAACTTGGGGACGAGAAAGAGCGAGATGCCCTTGGTGCCGGCGGGCGCATCCGGCAGACGCGCCAGCACGAAATGCACGATGTTGTCGGTCATGTCGTGCTCGCCATAGGTGATGAAGATCTTGGTCCCCTTGATGCGATAGGTGCCGTCGGCCTGCCGATCGGCCCGGGTGCGCAACGCGCCGACGTCGGAGCCGGCCTGCGGCTCGGTCAGCTGCATCGTGCCGGTCCATTCGCCGGAGACGAGCTTTCCGAGATAGATTCTCTTCAGCTCGTCGCTGCCATGCGTGTCCAGCGCCTCGATCGCCGAGGCGGTCAGCAGCGGGCAGAGGCCGAAGGCGACGTTGGCGGCGCTCCAGATCTCGGTGCAGGCGGCGTTGATCGCGAGCGGCAGGCCCTGGCCGCCGAACTCCTCCGGGCCGGACACCGCGTTCCAGCCGCCCTCGGTCCAGCGCTTGTAGGCATCCGGCCAGCCCGGCGCGGTCGTGACCTTGCCGTCGCTGAGCTTGATGCCGTGTTCGTCGCCGATCTTGTTGAGCGGCGCCAGCACGTCCGAAGCGAACTTGCCGGCTTCCTCCAGCACGGCGGCCGCGAGATCGGCGTCGAAATCGCCATAATGGCCGGCCTCCATGGCGGCCTTGAGGCCCGCGCCATGGTTGAGCGACAGCAGCATGTCAGAAATCGGCGCGCGGTAGGTCATGGCTCACTCCCGGGGGACAAATATTGACGCCGTATTCTCACGAAACGGAGGCGGTCTCAATGGTCGGGAGGTGGGCAGGGGCCCGCCGGAAACGGAGCCGGTGCGGGGTCGTTAGAGCATCAAGCGCAGCCGATCCCGGGCCTGCGGTATTTTGCCCCTCCAGACGGTTGAAATGCTGCCCCGCTCCCTATAGACCGGCTGCGACTGGAGAGAATCCGCGGTAGCCCGATCTTCCGCCATTCCGTCAGTCGCCTGTTGGGGCGTAGCCAAGCGGTAAGGCAGCGGATTTTGATTCCGCCATTCGGAGGTTCGATCCCTCCCGCCCCAGCCAGATTGCTCGCCCAACCTGAGATCACTCACGAAACCGGCCTGGCTGGGGAGCTGCTGCACAGCTCTGCGACACACTGCTGCTGCACAGGGGTGTGTCTGAGATGGATGTCCACGTTTTTCGCCGGGATGCCGTGTACTACTGGCGCCGTTGACCGCCGCGCGAGGCCTGTGCTGCGATCAGGCGGAGCCAGCTACACTCAGAGCTTCGCCGGTCAACGTGCGGCTGCAATTCCGCGCTGCTTTGCTGGGCTTTACCAGGCTCTTAACTTTGCTCAGTTACGTGCCGAATAGCTTGCGCACTGCTGGCAACCACTCGCCGGTCATCGTGAACTCGAGCCCGAGTCGAGCTCCGCAGGCAATCGCCAGCATCGTCATCGGCGCCGAAAGAGCGAGCGTCGAGAACGCGGTCAATCCCTGGCCGATCGTGCATCCCATCGACATGACCCCTCCGATGCCCATCAGGAGCGCGCCGGTCATGTGGCGCTTCAGTTCGCGCGCGTCGTCGCAGGCCTCCCAACGGAAGCCGCGTGCGAGTATCGCTGCGGAAAAAGAGCCTGCAACGACGCCGGCGACGGAACCGATACCGAAGTTCAGCCGCGCACCGGAGAAGGTGGCGATGTAGAGAATGGCATCGCCGAGCGGCGCCACGAAAGTGAGCGATGAGACCCGCACGGCATCGAACTCGTCGTCGGCAAGCCATCCAGTCGCAAACCAGCCGAACGCGATCGCGGTGCCGACGGCAAGACCAGCGGCCAGAAGCCGCGGCGACCGCATCAGCCTGCCATCTGCGAGCGCCCAGAAGGCGAGCGCGGCGGCAATCGCCAGGACGAGGATCGCGCGCATTGCTCCGCCTGCGCCGAGCAGCGACGTCAAGGTCTGGGTGCTTCCCTCGGGGAGCCGCAACGACAACGGCTCAATCAGCATCAGGCGCAGCATGCCGGTGATGCCGCGCATGGTCGCAAGCGCCGACAGGCCGAGCACGAGAAAGACCACGATGGCGCGTAGATCGCCACCGCCGACGCGCACCAGCGTGCCGAAGCCGCAAGTGCCGACCAGTGCCATGCCGACGCCGAACATCAACCCGCCAATGATCGCACCGCCAAGACCGATCGACGCCGTGAGGTAGATCGACCGCGACAGATCGACGATGCCGAACGCGGCAAGCGCCTGAGTCGCGAGCAGGGCGACCGCCGCGGCCAGCGCAAAGGATTTCAGCCGGCGAAAATCCGAGCCGAAGAATGCATCCTCGAGCATCGCAAGCGTGCAAAATCGTCCCGCCCGACCCGCAACGCCGAGCACGCCCCCGGCGGCAAGTCCGCATGCAAAAGCTATGGTCGAGGGGCCCAGCATTCCTCCCGGGGGATGTTCGTTCTTGTTGTCGAGCAGTCTGCGTCGGGCAGGCACGAAAATCCAGTGCGGAATGTCACCGGCGGCGCCGGCGCACTGGCTCGCAGAACACGTCGTAGACGGCGGTGAGAATCTTGCGGACGTCCTCGTTGGCAAGACTGTAGTAGATTGTCTTGCCGTCGCGGCGGGTCGTCACCAGCCGATCGAGTCTCAGCCGCGCGAGCTGCTGCGAGACGGTCGACTGCCGCTCGCCCAGGAACTGCTCGAGCTCGGTCACCGATTTCTCGCCCTCGGCGAGGATGCAGAGCAGCAGCAATCGGGACTCGTGCGACAGCGCCTTGAGCATATCGCTCGCCTCACGCGCCTTCTCGATCATCTGCTCGAGTTCCGCGGAGCCCTCGATCTCCTTCAGCTTTGGCAACGGCATCGCGTCAAATTCCCCTGAGCAAAATTCGCAAGAACGGCTACGACCTGTCCAATTCCGATCCCGTGCTTGACAGGATTCGGTCCAAGAGGCCGAAGAAGAAGGCATCTCCAGGATAGCCGCGAATGCGTCCGATCTCACGGCCCTCTTGTACCACGACAAAGGTCGGCGTGAAGGCACCCGGATCGATTCCGGCGAGATCAGCGGGAAGGGGGCCGTTCAGGTCGACCCGGCGCAGGGGGACGGCTCGGCCTTCCCCGGTCTTGTCGTAGATCGGCGCGATCTCGGCGTTGAAGCGCGCGCACCAGGCGCAGCCGGCCCGCTCGAACATGACGAGCTCGGCCGCGCGCGATGCCGTCGTCGGCAGAGCTAGCCCGACAGCGACTGCGAGCAAGATGATGATTCCGTTCATGCTGCGTACCGAACCCCTGGACTTGCTTGTAACGTCCTCGGCGCTTTATATCATTAAATTCATATATGTGATAGGGATGGGAACGGAATGACCTTGGACGTCACGCTTGGTGCGGCCTTCGTCGCGGGCCTTTTGTCGTTTCTGTCGCCCTGCATCCTGCCGCTGGTGCCGCCTTTCCTGTGCTACATGGCCGGCGTCTCGGTCACGGATCTGTCCGGTGACAGGCCGGAACTGCGGCCGCGCATCCTGCTCTCCGCGCTTTCCTTCGTGGCGGGCTTTTCGCTGGTCTTCATCGCGCTCGGCTCGACCGCCTCGATCGCGGGACGCTTCGTCTCCGCGCATCTGTCGACGCTCGGCATCGTCGCTGGCGGGTTGATCATCGTCATGGGCCTGCATTTTCTAGGGCTGCTCAGGATTCCGCTGCTCTATCGTAGTGCGACCGTGCAGGTCGACAGCCGCCCAGCCGGCCTGCTGGGGGCTTTCGTCATGGGCCTGGCCTTTGCGTTTGGCTGGACGCCCTGTGCAGGCCCGATCCTGGCCGCCGTCTTGCTGATGGCAGGCTCTGAAGACACGACCGGACGGGGCGCACTGCTGCTCCTCGCCTATTCGATCGGGACCGGCATTCCCTTCCTGATCGCGGCTGCCTTCACCGGTCGCTTCATCGCCGCGCTTGGCCGTGTGCGCCGGCATCTCGGTCTGGTCGAGAAGGCGATGGGCGTCTTCCTGGTCGCGACCGGCCTGATGTTCCTGACCGGATTGATGCCCGCGGTCTCGGAATGGCTGCTCGAGCGTTTTCCTGGATTGACCAGCATCGGCTGAGCCTAGCCGTAACGGAAGTCGAGCAACTGGGCAAAGGACTGCAGCTCGACAAGGTAACGATGCACGAGGGGGCCGTCGCCCGCCATCGCGGCATGAGCGATCTCGTGGCTGCTGGCGATGGCGCCATCGATCAGGCGGCGGAACTCGCCTTGCGCAGCGATCTCGCTGTTTGCCCATTGACTGCAGCGCACAAGGCGATCGCGGAACGCTCCTGCGGCGGCGATGGTCTCCTCGGCGTTCGCCGGCGCCGGCCGATCGCCGTGCCTGGTAGCCGCAACACGCAGCGCTTCCATGGCGGGCGCGACCTCGAAGATGCAATCGCCGAGATCGTACAGGCCTGCGTGACGCCTGAGCGAGTGAAAAGACTGCCGAAGTGCGAGCAGCTCGCGGCCGGCGGCGACGTTGTCTCCGCGGTCCAGCGCGCCCGCAATCGTTGTGAGTTGGTCGTGGCCCCGGTCGAGAAATCCCGCCAATTCGGCCGGCGTGTAAGCGGGCAGGGGAGCGGATGTGCTCGGTGCGAGTCGTCTCCAGCGGGCGACCGCCTCGTCGGTCTCGATCTGTGCCAGCGCGACGTTTCCGGTGCGCGCATAGCTCGCGGCCGCGCGCAGGTTTGCCATGATCGGCGCCATCGCTGATGCAAAGTCCGCAGCCTTGTCGGCTTCCGCGCCGAGCGCGAGCGCGTTCGAGGCCAGCCATGCCAGCAGCACGATGGTGCAGCGCAAGATCAGAACTCCTTGTCACATTCGTGTATTCGAATATCATAATGAAAATGAGCAGCGCGCAAGATCTTCCAACGCACGAAACCCCGATGTCGCTTCGCACGCCGACCCGACGCGGCCTCATCGCATTCGCCGCAGGCGCGGCTTTGGGCGGCCGCGGCGCGGCGGCGGCCGAGCCCGCCGTCGGAGAGGACGGGCTCTATCACGAGCCCTGGTTTCTGCAGAGCTTCCTCGATCTGCGCGAGGATCTGGAGAGCGCCGCCGCTGGCGGCAAGCGCCTCGCCATCATGTGGGAGCTGCGCGGCTGTCCCTATTGCCGCGAAACGCATCTGGTGAATTTCGCCGACGCCAACATCGCGAGATACATTCGCGACAATTTCGAGGTGTTGCAGCTCAACCTGATCGGCTCGCGCAAGGTTACGGACTTCGACCGCGAGGAATTGTCCGAGAAGGACCTCGCTCGGAAATACGGCATCAGGTTCACTCCGACCTTTCAGTTCTTTCCGCCATCTTCCGATGGCCTCGAAGCGAAAGATGCGATGGCGCGCGAAGTGGCGAGGGCGCCCGGTTATCTCAAGCCTCCGCACTTCCTGGCGATGTTTCGCTTCGTGCGGGAGCGCGCCTATGAGCGCGGCTCGTTCCGGGATTTCTTGCCGCACATGGCGGACTGAAAGCGTCTTTCGAATTTCGCTTGACGTCACTCAGTTCGTATGAACATATCATAATAAATGAATTTGATGGACCGTGAGTCCGTCGTGATCAAGAGCGGGCGTCACCCCGCGATTCAAGGGTAGGAAACATGCGACGCTCGCTTGCGGCTGCGTTTGCACTTTGTCTGTCGGCCGGAGGCGGTCTTGCCCAAGAGCCGAGCAAGGAGCCCATCCGGCTCGACGTCGTCAACGATTCCCTGCCGAAATCCCTGACCGGCGCGCCCGGAGATGC
The DNA here is from genome assembly GCF_028128965.1 of Bradyrhizobium sp. CCBAU 25338. Lineage (NCBI taxonomy): Bacteria > Pseudomonadati > Pseudomonadota > Alphaproteobacteria > Hyphomicrobiales > Nitrobacteraceae > Bradyrhizobium > Bradyrhizobium sp. CCBAU 25338. Next base: position 323,365 of record NZ_LFKY01000039.1, on the reverse strand, counting down.
CGCCGCCGGAAAGAAGGTGTTTCTGACGCGCACGCTTGGCAACTGCCTGGCCTGTCATCAGGTCACCAGCCTGAAGTCCGAGGAATTCCACGGCGAGTTCGGTCCCTCTCTCGACGGTGTGGCCGGTCGCTACAGCGAGGCGCAGCTCCGCCTCATCGTCGCCGATCCCAAGCGCATGTTCACCGACACGGTCATGCCGGCGTTCTTCAGGAACGACGGCTTGAGCCGGGTGCGCCCGCAATTCGTCGGCAAGTCGATTCTGACGGCCGCCCAGGTCGAGGACGTGGTCGCTTATCTCAAGACGCTGAACTGACGGCGAGGAGGATCAAGGAATGAAAGCCATCAATCGACGGCAGGCATTTGCGCTCGGGGGCGGCTTCGTCATGCTGACGCTGATGCCCATGGCCGCTGATGCCGAAGTGACGGGCGACGCGGCGAAGTGGATCGAGAAGTTCACCGGCGGCAAGCAGCCCGTCAAAGGCAAGATATCGCTCGATCTGCCGGAGATTGCGGAAAACGGCAACACCGTGCCGCTGTCGATCAACGTCGAAAGTCCGATGACCGCGGACTCCTATGTCAAGGACGTTCTGATCATCGCAGACGGCAATCCGAATGCGGGTGTCGCGACGCTATCGTTCACGCCGTTGTCGGGCAAGGCGGAGGCTTCGATCCGGATCCGGCTCGCCACCACGCAGAACGTGGTTGCGGTCGCGAAGATGAGCGACGGCGCGCTGTTCACGGAGCAGAAGACCGTCAAGGTCACAATCGGCGGCTGCGGCGGCTAAAGCTAAGGAGACGGACGATGGCAGAGAAACCGCGCCTCAAGCTTCCCAAGGAAGCGGCCAAGGGCGAAATCATCCAGATCAAGTCCCTGGTCTCGCACGTCATGGAATCGGGACAGCGCAAAGATGCGCAGGGCAAACCGATTCCGCGCAAGATCATCAACAAGTTCACCTGCGAGTTCAACGGCAAGCCGGTCTTCAGCTGCGCCCTGGAACCCGCGATCTCGGCCAACCCCTACATCCAGTTCAATGCAAGGGTGGACGAGGCAGGGACGTTCAAGTTCGCCTGGACCGACGACGACGGCTCGGTGATCACGGCCGAAGAGAAGATCGCGCTCAAGGCGTAGTGCCATAGAGCTTCGAGGGAGAGGGCGGATGCTGTCGCGATATATTGGACTCGCCGTCGCGATCGCCGCGGCCGCATCGGTGGCGACGTGTGCCTCTGCGGAGGAGGCCGAACGCAAGGGCATCCCCGCGCCTCCCGGACACGTCTTCGAGACCATCATCTCCGGCTACCAGTTCCGCAGCAAGGAAACGCGCGCGCTTCAGGACGACGATCTCGAAAACCCGGGATTCCTCGCCGTGGAGCGCGCGGCCGATGTCTGGAAGAAGGTCGAGGGCAGTGAGGGCAAGTCCTGCATGAGCTGCCATGGGGATGCCGAGACGAGCATGAAGGGCGTCGGCGCGGCGATGCCGAAATGGGACGACAAGCTGAAGAAGCCGGTCAATCTCGAGCAGCGCATCAACATCTGCCGCACCGAGAACATGAAAGCGGAGCCCTGGACATTCAAATCCAGGGAGCTGACCGACATGACCACTTTCGTGCGCTACCAATCGCACGGCATGCCGGTGGCGGTGAAGACCGACGGGCCGATGTCGCCGTGGTTCGAGCGCGGCAAGCAGACCTACTACACGCGCTACGGTCAGCTCGATCTCGCCTGCGCGTCCTGCCACGAGCGCAACAACGGCAAGTTCATGCGTGCGGACTTCCTGAGCCAGGGTCAGACCAACGGCTTCCCGACGTATCGGCTGCGCGATCAGCGTGTGGTGCCGCTGCATGAGCGCTTCGAGGGCTGCATGTTCGACGTGCGCGCCGAGCCGTTCAAGCCGCTGTCAGACGACTTTCTTGCGCTTGAGCTCTACGTCGCCTGGCGCGGCATCGGGTTGCCGGTCGAGACGCCGTCGGTGCGCAACTGAAACGATGAGTTTGCAGGAGTCTTGCGCATGATCTCTCGCCGCGAGTTCATTCAGGTTGCTGCGGCAACGGCGGCACTCTCGACTGGCGTAGGCTCCGGCCTGACCCGGGCGGTCGCCCAGCAGCGCCTGACCGAGAAGGAATTGCTGGCCTTCGAGCCGCTCGGCAACGTCACGCTGGTGCACGTGACCGATATCCACGGTCAGCTGATGCCCCTCTACTTCCGCGAGCCCTCGACCAATCTCGGCGTGGGCGAGGCCAAGGGCCTTCCGCCGCACGTCACCGGCAAGGAGTTCCTCTCCCGTTTCGGCATCGCGCCCGGCTCGTCGGCGGCCTATGCTCTGACGTCGGAGGATTTCGAGGCGCTGGCCAAGACCTATGGTCGGATCGGTGGTCTCGATCGCGCCGCGACCGTGATCAAGTCCATTCGCGCCGAGCGCGGCGACAAGGTCGCGTTGCTCGACGGCGGCGACACCTGGCAGGGATCGTGGTCGTCGCTGAAGACGCGCGGCCAGGACATGATCGACTGCATGGCGCTGCTCAAGCCCGACGCCATGACCGGGCATTGGGAGTTCACTTACGGCACCGAGCGCGTCAAGCAGGCGATCGAAGGCCTCGGCTTCCCGTTCCTCGGCCTCAATATCCGCGACACCGAATGGAACGAGGCGGCGTTCGACGGCTCGACCGTGATCGAGCGCGGCGGCGTCAAGATCGCGGTGCTCGGCCAGGCTTTCCCCTATACGCCGGTCGCCAATCCGCGCTGGATGATCCCGAACTGGTCGTTCGGTGTGCGCGAGGAGGACGTCCAGGCACAGGTCGACAAGGCGCGCAAGGGCGGCGCGCAACTCGTCGTGCTGCTCTCCCACAACGGCTTCGACGTCGACCGCAAGCTTGCGAGCCGTGTCAGGGGCATCGACGTCATCCTGACCGGCCACACCCATGATGCGCTGCCCGAGGCAGTGAAGGTCGGCAAGACCCTGCTGATTGCGTCGGGCTCGTCCGGCAAGTTCGTCTCGCGGCTCGACCTCGATGTCCGCGACGGTGAGGTCAAGGCGTTCCGCTACAAGCTGATTCCGCTGTTCTCCGATGTGATCACGGCGGACGCCGAGATGGCCGCGAAGATCGCCGAGGTGCGCAAGCCCTTCGCGTCCGATCTCGCCAAGGTGCTCGGCAAGACGGATTCGCTGCTCTATCGGCGCGGCAATTTCAACGGCACGTTCGATGACCTGATCTGCCAGGCACTAATGCAGGAGCGCGACGCCGAGATCGCGCTCTCGCCCGGCTTCCGCTGGGGCACGAGTGTGCTGCCGGGGCAGGACGTCACCTTCGAGGATGTCACCAACGCGACCGCGATTACCTATCCGGCGGTGTACCGCATGGGTATGACGGGCTCGCGGTTGAAGGAGATCATCGAGGACGTCGCCGACAATCTCTTCAATGTCGACCCTTACTATCAGCAGGGCGGCGACATGGTGCGGATCGGCGGGCTCTCTTACGCGATCGATGTCACCAAGCCGCAGGGCAGCCGTATCTCGGACATGCAGATGGCCAAGACCGGCGCGCCGATCGATCCGGCCAGGGAATACCAGGTCGCCGGCTGGGCCAGCGTCAACGAAGGAACCGAAGGGCCGCCGATCTGGGAGGTCGTGGCCAATTATCTGACCCGACAAAAGACCGTTCGCCTCGAACCCAACAGAGCCGTCAAAGTCACCGGAGCGTAAGAAGCGATGTCGAAGATGGACAGTCCCCGGCAATCCCGACGCAGTTTTCTGGCCGCTGGCGCCGGTGTTGCGGCTTCGGTGCTCGCAAAGCCCGCCTTGGCCGGCGGCGGTAATCCGGCGAACCAGCCTCCAAACGTGCCGGAATGGACCAAGTCCCTCGGCGAAGGCGTCGCCGTGCGTCCGTACGGCAAGCCGTCGAAATTCGAGAAGGACGTCATCCGGCGCGACGTCGAATGGCTGACTGCCTCGCGCGAGTCCTCGGTGAGCTTCACACCGCTGCACGAACTGGAGGGCATCATCACCCCGAACGGCCTCTGTTTCGAGCGGCATCACGGCGGCATCGCCGAGATCGATCCGGCCGATCATCGCCTGATGATTCATGGGCTGGTCGAATGTCCGCTCATTCTCACGCTGGACGAGCTGAAGCGCTATCCGCGCGTCAACCGCATCCACTTCATGGAATGCGCGGCGAATTCAGGCATGGAATGGCGGGGCGCCCAGCTCAATGGCTGCCAGTTCACCCATGGCATGATCCACTGCGTGCAGTACACCGGCGTCTCGCTGCGCACTCTTCTGGAAGAAGCCGGCGTCAAGACCAATGGCAAGTGGCTGCTGGTCGAGGGTGCCGATGCGGCCGCGATGGACCGCAGCCTGCCGATCGAGAAGGCGCTCGACGACTGCATCATCGCCTACAAGATGAACGGCGAGGCGCTCTATCCCGAGCAGGGCTATCCGATGCGGCTCGTGGTGCCGGGCTGGCAGGGCAATCTCTGGGTCAAATGGCTGCGTCGCATCAAGGTCGGCGACCAGCCCTGGCACACCCGCGAGGAGACGTCGAAATACACGGACCTCATGCCGAACGGGAAGGCGCGCCGCTTCACCTGGTCGATGGACGCCAAGTCCGTGATCACGAGCCCGAGCCCGCAGGCGCCGATCAGGCACGGCAAGGGCTTTACCATCGTCTCGGGGCTTGCCTGGAGCGGCAATGGCAAGGTCAAGCGCGTGGACGTCTCGCTCGACGGCGGCCGCAACTGGTGGCCGGCGCGGCTCGACGGGCCCGTTCTCGACAAGGCGCTGACGCGCTTCTACTACGAGTTCGACTGGAACGGCGAGCCGCTGCTGCTGCAATCGCGGGTCCAGGACGAGACCGGATACGTGCAGCCGAGCAAGGCCGAGCTGCGCAAGATTCGCGGCGTGAATTCCATCTATCATAACAATGGCATCCAGACCTGGCATGTGCAGGCCAACGGTGAGGTCGAGAATGTCGAAGTCGCCTAAGTTCATTGCAGCCGTACTGATGACTTGCGCATTGGGCGCTCAGGCGCTTGCGGAGCAGAAGCCGGACGCCAGGAGCGCTCCCCGCTATCACATCGGCCGCGCGCCAACCGCGGAGGAGATCCGCGGCTGGGATATCGATGTGAGGCCCGACGGCCAGGGCCTGCCGGCGGGCAAGGGAACGGTCGCTCAGGGCGAAAAGCTGTACATGGATAATTGCTCGACCTGCCACGGCGAGTTCGGCGAGGGTAACGGCCGCTGGCCGGTGCTCGCCGGCGGCAAGGGCTCGCTGACCTCGGACAATCCGGTCAAGACGGTGGGCTCGTACTGGCCCTACGCGTCTACGGTGTTCGACTACGTCCGTCACGCCATGCCCTATGGCAATACCCAGTCGCAGTCGGTCGACGAATATTATGCGCTGGTCGCCTATGTCCTCTACCTGAACGACGTTGTCACCGACCAGAATTTCGAGCTGAGCAACAAGAATCTCGCCACGATCAAGATGCCGAACGAGCAGGGCTTCGTGATGGACGATCGCGCCACGAGCGAGAAATCGTTCTGGCAGAAGGATCCCTGCATGAAGAATTGCATCGCGCCGGTGAAGATCACCGCGCGTGCGGCTGCGATCGACGTGACGCCCGAGGACAGCAAGGACGGGAAGTCACGGGGCGTGGAGTGAGAAGCGGCGGGGCGAGCCGCCGCGGATTCTTTCGCGGTCTGATTGCTGCCGCCTTCATCGTGACAAGTCCCGCCGCCTCGTCCCGGGCGGCCGAGCCGCACAGGCTGGCGCTGCAGATCAGCGACGACGACCCGAACAAGATGCGCGCCGTCCTCGATGTTGCAGCCAATGTCTCGCGGCATTATTCCGGGCAGGGCGAGGACGTCGAGATCGTGGTTGTAGCCTTCAATGGCGGCCTCGACATGCTGCTCGATGACCGCTCACCGGTGAAGGAACGCCTGCTGAACTTCCTGAAATCGATGCCAAATGTGAGCTTCATCGCCTGCGGGAACACGCTTCAGACGCTGGCGGCGAAGGAGGACAAGCGACCGCCGCTGATCGAGGGCGTCAGCGTCACGCAGGTCGGGGTTGCCGCGTTGATGGACCTTGCGGAGAAGAACTGGACGATTGTCCGGCCCTAGGGAGTGAGCAGCCGATGCGATGGTTGATGGGACTGGCAGTCTTGCTCGCGCTCGCGGGGTCCGCAGGTGCTGCCGAGCAGGAGCTCGAACTGTCGGTCGACGGCCGCGCGACGCTCGCGACACTGCGTACACCCGCTGCGATGACACCGGACACACCGCTCGTCGTGATGACCCACGGCACGCTCGCGCACAAGGACATGGAAGTCATTCAGGGCGTTGCCAAGGCTCTGGAGCAGCGCGGCATCGCTTCGATCGCCCATACGCTGTCGCTGGGGCTCGATCGCCGCAAGGGCATGTATGACTGCGCCGTGCGGCATGACTACGTCGTCGAGGATGCGGTCGCCGAGATCGGCGCCTGGGTCGCGCGGGCGAGGGGCGTGTCCCGGCTCGTCTTCGCGTTCGGCCATTCGCGCGGCGGCAACCCGGTCGCGCGGTATCTCGCAGCAAGGGAAACCCCTCCGGTGGCGGGTGCGGTGCTGCTGGCGCCGGTGACCGCAAAGGCCGAGACTGACTTGCGCGCCTCTTATGCCCAGACCTATGGCAAGCCGCTCGAGCCGTTTCTGGAGCTGGCGACGAAGGCGATCGCGGCGGGCCGCGGCGGCGAGTGGATGGACGTACCGGGCTTCATCTACTGTCGCAATGCCGTGGTCACCGCGCGAGCCCTGATGTCTTTCTACGGTCCGGATGCCGGCCAGGACACGGCCGCACTCGTAGCCCGTGTGAAGCCGCCGGTGCTGGTGCTCGCCGCGACCAAGGATACCGTTGTGCCCGACGTGGCAGCTTCCTTCGCTTCGCTTGCCGGTTCGAGCGGGGGCAGGGTTCAGTTCGACAGCATCGAGGATGCCGATCATTTCTTCCGCGACCTGTTCGCAGAAGACGTCGCCGACCGAATTGCCGAGTTCGTCAAACAGATACGATAGGAGAGGCCATGCAGCGTCGATCCATGCTTCGCGCGAGCTTTGCCGGACTATTTGGTGCTCTCGCGGTGCGCCAGGCGTCCGCGGCGACCGAGACACCCGCGCGTCAGCGCGCCGTCTATCATCTTGCCAATGCCGATCGTGTCGTCTTCGTTCTGGGCAATCTTCAGAACCACGTCGACGGCGTTGGCGGACCCGGCAAGGCCGACATCAGGCTGGTCGTGCATGGGCCGGCGCTGCGTGCCTTTCACGCGCTCGCGGCCCAGGACCACACTGTGGCGATGATGTCGAAGCTCGTCGATGCCGGCGTCGGCTTCGACGCCTGCGCCAACACGATGAAGGCGCAGGGCGTCAAGCTGGACGACCTCACGCCCGGCTTCGTGGTGGCCGAGAAGGGCGGCGTGGTGCGGCTCGCCGAACTGCAGCAGCAGGGATATGCCTATCTGCGTCCCTGAGGCCGCTCTGATCCGGCATCCTGCGGCGTCGGAGCTTTGATCTGGCTCATGGGACGCCACGATGAGATCGCTAGAACTGCAAGCTCGCAGGAACAGCCGAGGCGGACGTGCTGACGCCGATCATCGATGTCTTGGGTGAAGACTGGCTGTCATGGCTCGGCGGGCTCCTGGTCGGAGGCCTGTTCGGGTTCTTCGCCCAGCGCAGCCGCTTCTGCCTGCGCGCCGCGGCGGTGGAATTCTCCCGTGGGGAGGGCGGACCGCGCCTTGCTGTCTGGCTGCTAACGTTTGCCGCGGCGCTGGTCGGCACACAGGCCCTGGTCGCGCTCGGCTGGCTCGACGTATCCGAGGCGCGCCAGCTCGCTCAGCAGGGCAGCATCTCCGGCGCGCTCGCGGGCGGCGTGATGTTTGGCTGCGGGATGATCTTGGCGCGCGGCTGCTCCAGCCGATTGCTCGTGCTCTCAGCCAATGGCAATCTGAGAGCTCTGCTTTCGGGTCTGGTGTTTGCAGTAACCGCCCAGGCCGCTTATCGCGGTCTGTTGTCGCCCGCGCGCGAATGGGTGACCAATCTTTGGCTGGTCGATGGCGGACCGTCGCGCGACATCATGGCCGTGTTCGGCGCCGGTGCCCCCGAGAAGCTCGCATTTGGGGGATTGTGGTTGATTGCCGGATTGGCTTTTGCCTTTCGCAGCAACCTGCCACGCGGTCTCATCCTCTCCGCGCTTGCCACGGGAGCGGCAGTCGTTGCCGGTTGGCTCTTCACCTACCAGCTCTCGCAGGCCTCATTCGCGCCCGTGACGCTGAAGAGCCTCACCTTCAGCGGGCCTTCGGCCGAGTTGCTGATGTTGGTGCTGAACAGTTCGCAGCTCCGGCTCGGCTTCGACCTCGGCATTATTCCCGGCGTATTCCTCGGCTCATTCGCCGCAGCGGCGCGCGCGGGTGAGCTGAAGCTGGAAGGATTTTCGGACGGGCTCGGCATGAGACGCTATCTATTCGGCGCAGTGCTGATGGGGTTCGGCGCGATGCTCGCGGGCGGCTGCGCGGTCGGCGCCGGGGTGACCGGTGCCTCGGTATTCGCGCTCACCGCTTGGCTCGTGCTTGCTGGCATGTGGCTCGGGGCAGGGCTGACCGATCATTTTGTCGACCGCGCCGGCATACCGCGACCGCGCCAGGCGGCAAACTCGCCGACGTCGGGCGCCTGACCTATATTTTAGAGATTGCTAAATAAAAATCCTTGAATATGATTTTCCCCGATGCGCGCCGATCGAGCCGCAGGAACGCGGTAATGCGCCGCTGCCCCGGGGAAAGGCACATGACCACCATCACGGAAAGCTACGTACGCGAAGCGCCGCGCACCGCGCGGATCGACTGGTCGCCCTATCTCGTCGGCGCCGGAATCGGACTGTTGAGCTGGATCGCTTTTGCAGTATTCGGAGATCCGCTCGGCGTCACCACCGCCTATTCGCGCATCGCCTCGCTGTTCGCCGTCCCGATGATCGGGCCGGAGGCTGTGGCGCAGAATTCTTACTGGAAGAGCATGCCGCTAAAGTGGGATTACGGCGTCTGGTTCCTCGTCGGCATACCGTTCGGCGCGTTCGTCTCGGCGGTGATATCGGGCACATGGCGCCTCGAGCTCGTGCCTGATGTCTGGAAGGAGCGGTTCGGCCCGTCAGTTGCGAAACGTTTCGCCGCCGCGTTTCTCGGTGGCATCGTGATCATGTACGGCGCCCGGCTCGCCGGCGGTTGCACCAGCGGGCACGGCATCTCCGGCGGTTTACAGCTTGCGGTCTCGAGCTGGCTGTTCCTGGCGGTCATGTTCGCCACCGGACTCGCTGTCTCCGCACTTATGTTCCGTACACGGTGAGGAGAATTGAAATGACGGCAATGATGACATTCCTTGGGCCGGTACTGATGGGTGCAGCCTTCGGCTTCCTCCTGCAGCGAGGCAAGGTGACGAGCTGCAACGTGATCGAGAATCAATTTCGGTTGCGCGACTTCACGGTGCTGAAAGTGATGGGCACGGCGATCGTGGTCGGCGGCATCGGCGTGTTGCTGCTCGTCGATACCGGCAACACGAAATACTACGTGAAGGATGCCAACATGCTGGCGGTCACGATCGGCGCCGCACTGTTCGGCGTCGGCATGGTGGTCTACGGCTACTGTCCTGGAACGGCGCTTGGCGCCATCGCAACCGGCAGTGTCCATGCTCTCGTCGGCGCGCTTGGTATGGTCGCCGGCGCTATCCTCTACGCGCTGAGCTTCGACTGGCTGAAGGCCCACGTGCTCAACGTCGGGGCGCTGGGCAAGGTTCGCCTCCCGGACGTGACGAACATCCCCGATATCGTCTGGTTCGCCGCACTGGCAGTCGGTGCCGGGCTGTTCTTCTGGTGGATCGAATCCACTGAGGCCAGGCAGAAGAGGGGCTAGGCGAGGCCTGCTTCCCGCGCCGAGGTGCGCGGAGGCGAGCTCATCGCTTGCGAGGGCGACAGAAGAGCCGGTGCAGGTTTGAAAACAGCTCTTCGACGCGCCGGTCCGCGATGCGATACCACATCGTTTGCCCGTCGCGTCGGGCAGCGACGACGCCCTCGGCCTTCAGCTTGGCGAGGTGTTGGGACAGTGCCGAGGCGGAAAGGCCGACGTCTTCGGCGAGAGCGCTTGCGGCAACCTCGCCATATTCCACCAGCCTGCAAAGGATGAGCAGGCGGTGCTCATTCGCGAACATGCGCATGAGCGCAGCCACCTCCTTGGCCTGTCGCTCCAGTTCGGTCGTGTTCAGTTGGCGCATGACAGCGGTTTCAATAGCATCTGTATTGCCGCAGTCAAACACGCTCGCACGAGGTACATTTGATCGGTGGCGGCGACGAGGAGATCGCGATCCCGGGTCGGGTGGCCTCAAATTGCCGACAGGTACCGGACCAGGATATAGATCGCGACCGCGAAGATCAGCCCGGAAAAGACCGAGGTCAGAAGGCCACGGCGAGAGCCGAGCGACTTCGCCAACCGCGCACCGATCAGGCCGCCGAAGATTCCGCCCGTGACGAAGAGGAAGGCGATCTGCCAGTCGATCAGTCCGGAGATGGCGTAGTTCGCCGCCGTGGTCAGCCCGAACGCTGTGACAGCAACCAGCGACGAGCCGATGGCATACAGCATCGGCATGCCGGTCGCCAGCACGAGCGCAGGGACGATGAGAAAGCCGCCCCCGATCCCGAAGAAGCCGGACAACACCCCGACCCCGAGACCTGACACCATCAGCTTCGGCAGGTTTTCCCTGGACAATCTGACGCCGGGATCGCCGAGATCGGCGCGATTTCGCAGCATCAGGCCGCCTACCACCATCATCAATACGGCGAACAGGGCGAGCAGTCGCTGCCCGTCCATGATCTTGCCGAGAGTGGAGCCAAGATAGGCGCCGACCACACCGGCGCTCGCGAATATCGTGGCGCAGCGCCATTTCACATTTCCACTGCGGGCATGCGTCGCAAGGTTGGCGGCCGCATTGACGGCCACGGCGATCGCGCTCGTGCCGATGGCGACATGCGGATCATTTAGGCCGACCACATAGACCAGGAGCGGAACGGCGAGGATCGAGCCGCCTCCGCCGACAAGGCCGAGTGAGAATCCCACGAGGGCGCCGGAGGCCGCGGAGAGAGCGGCTTCCGTCAAGAGCGAATGCATTGCGGAACTCCAGGGGCCAGCCCTTCCAGATCGGCGGCTTGGCTTCGATGACCGGGTACGCGGACCCTACGGGCCGCGTGCCGGCTTTCGTCGGGTTACCGGATCTTTACAGGGGCAGTCCGGATCGTTTCCAAGCGTCCAGGCCGCCGTCAAGGATATAGGCTTTGCACGCCCCGTTCAGTTTTGCTGCGAGGCGGGAGGCGTTCATCGAAGTTCGGGCGCCACTCTTGCAATGAAAGATTACGGCTGTTCCCGATTTTACGGCCAGTTCCGCTTCGTGCAGTCGGGACAGCGGAAGATGATGAGCGCCCGTGATATTCTCGCGGGCGAATTCGTCCGCTTCGCGGATATCGACGAGGATAGCGCCCTGGTCGACGAGACGGCGCGCCGCCGCGGGATCGATTTTCGGAAGTGACATCACATGCTCCTCTTCAACGTGATTTGATTGGCCTGCAGTACAGTTCGTGCAAGGTCGCCAACAGCTTTTCGATGCGAGGATCAGCGATCCGGTACCAGGACGTCTGGCTTTCGCGCCGGTATGTCACCAGGCCTTCATCGCGCATCTTTGCCAGATGCTGCGACAGGGCCGACTGGGACAGGCCGACGGAATCGGCGAGGGAATTGACGGTGGCCTCTCCCAGTTCCACGAGCCTGCAGAGGATCAGCAGCCGCCGCTCGTTGGCCACGGCTCGCAGCAAGTTCGCGATATCGCGGGCCGCATTTTCGATGCCTTGTGAGTTGAAGACGAGCGTCACATCCACCTCGGATGTTGTTTAGATATTGCTAAATTAGGAAGTGCTAATATATCTGTCAAGACCCGGATATCGAAACCATGTAGGAGATGAGCGATGGCGAAGCCGATCATCAAAGCCTTTTTCGACGAGCCGACGAATACGGTCAGCTATCTGGTGGCCGATCCCGCGACCAAAGGAGCAGCCGTCATCGATCCCGTGCTCGACTATGACCACAACGCGGGCGCGGTCGATACGCGTTCCGTCGAGGCGATTCTTCGAGAGGCCGAAGAGGGGGGCTTTCGTATCCTATGGGTATTGGAGACGCATGCTCATGCCGATCATCTCTCCGGGGCTCCTTACATCAAGGCTAAGACCGGCGCCCCGATCGGCATCGGCGAGCACATCAAGGATGTTCAGCGCATCTTCCGGCCTGTCTTCAACGCCGTGGACCTGGCGACGGACGGCAGTGACTTCGACCACCTCTTCAAGGACGGCGAGCATTTTCAAGTGGGTGAGCTCGACGTCGAGGTTCTGCACACGCCAGGCCACACACCGGCGGATGTCTCTTACAAGATCGATGACGCGGTGTTCGTCGGCGACACAATCTTCATGCCGGACTACGGCACGGCACGCGCCGACTTTCCCGGGGGCGACGCGCAGCGATTGTATCGCTCGATCAGGCGGCTGCTCGCGCTGGCTCCCGAGACCCGGCTGTTCATGTGTCACGACTACAAGGCTCCGGGTCGCGACGAATACGCCTGGGAAACGACGGTCGCAGAGCAGCGGAGCAAGAACGTTCACGTGAAGGAAGGCATCCCCGAGGACGACTTCGTGCGCATGCGCGCCAAGCGCGACGCCACGCTTGCCGCACCGCGTCTGCTTTTGCCTTCGATCCAGGTCAACATCCGGGCGGGGAAATTTCCGCCCAAGCAGGCCAATGGCGTGCGCTACTTGCAGATTCCGGTGAAGATGAAAGACGATGCCGAACTCGGGTTATGAGGCGCTGAGCGTCGCTCGGACAATTGAATCGTTCTCGCTCGGCATCTGGAAAGAGGTGCGTGAGATCGAAATGGATCTCGCACCCACAAAAGGATCCCGGAGACCGCAATCGGCGTCTGGCTGTAGTGCGCCTGCTGAAGTTTCTCCATCGTTTCAGCGCTGTTCGCGATGATATCATCATTGGCATCCGCCCAGCCACGGATCAGTTTGGCCAAGGTCTCCTTGTTGGATTCATAGCAGTCGTTAGCGGCGGCCCGGCCACCAATGATTGCCGCCTTTGGATAATAGGCTGACGCATCGGCGGCCATCGATCTGCCGACTGCATACCGACCATTGATCGAGATCAACGAACCGGGGGTATCCGCGCCGATGCTGAGCGTGGCCAACAGGGGCGACAAGCCTGCCTGGCGCTGAGCCATGGAGACGACGCGGAATGCAGCTCTGGCTGATACCATCCCTCTATGCCGCTGCGAGCATTGTGGCAGGCTTGTTGGTGCCGCGGCTGGAAGCCAGGTTCTTGGCGTCTGGTCTTGATCTCTCGACATCATCTGCCCAAGCGTACCTCTCGGCCGTCGCTTCCGGCATGATGGCGTTGACCGGCATCGTCTTCTCGATCGCCTTTGTACTGGTTCAGTTCAACGCCGTCGTCTATTCGCCGCGGCTGGTGGTCTGGTTCGCGCGCGACCGGCTGCTGTTTCACTCGCTGGGCATGTTCGTCGCGACTTTCATGTACAGTCTTGCGACGCTGGCCTGGGTGGATCGCCAAGGCACTCAAGGCGTCCCTTTGTTGTCCGCGGTGATTGTCGGTGCCATGCTGATGGCGAGCGTGCTGATGCTTGCACAGCTGGTCCAACGCCTGAACAACCTTCAGATCACGCGCGTGCTGCAGTCGCTGGGCGATTCGGGAAGGGACGTCATCGCAAGCACATATCAAGAAGTGCAGTCGTCGACCGCAGCAAGCGCAGTTCCCGCCCCACGGCACTCCGAGGTACCGGCGCTAGCCATCCGGCACGTCGGAAACCCGCAATCGGTGACCTCGATCGATGTTGCGAAGCTGGTCGGGCTTGGCCGCCGGATGGACGGCCTCGTCATACTGGAGTGCGCCGTTGGCGATACCCTGCTTGAAGGCACCGTAATCTTGCGCGTTCGCGGTGCGGCCAGCGCCGGGTTCGAGAACCAGCTGCGCGCGTCCATCCATCTAGGCGACCAGCGGACATTCGAGCAGGATCCGAAATATGCCATGCGCCTGCTGGTCGATATCGCCATCAAGGCCCTGTCTCCGGCCATCAACGATCCGACGACGGCCGTTCAGGCCATCGACCAGATCGAAGATCTCCTGCGACGATTGGCAAAATGTGATCTGGAGGCCTGTCGCGCCTTCGATCAGGACGGCATTCTGAGGGTGATCTATCGGATGCCGACATGGGAGGACTACCTCGCGCTCGCATTCGACGAGATCAGGCAGTTCGGATCGACCTCCATCCAGGTGATGCGCCGTCTTCGATCCGCCCTGGTTGAGCTTGCCGCGTGCGCCGGCAACGAGCGGGCACGAACGGTTCACGCTTATCTCGGCCATCTGGATTCCGGAATCGAGCGATCGGGTTTTGACCCGGAGGATCGCGCCGCGGCCCGCATTGAGGATCGGCAGGGGCTCGGCCTGTCTCATCACCAGGAGGAGAACGACCCGGCAAGGCTCGGGGGGCAGTCGGAACGGGCGGCATCATGAGCACCGGCCCCGCCGGATTGGCGCGAGTGGGGTTGCGAGCGCCGCGCGTCGCTCCAGCCGTCGGCATCGTCGTCTTTCCGTTCTGGGTTCTCCTGGTGAGCATCAGCATCTGGCTCCAACGAGAGAGCGGAGAGGGACGATTGTGAGAACACTCCTTCAACGCCTCACCGGCGAAGACGCAGTCCAGCTGTTGATCCGCCTCGGATTGCTCGGTCTGTTGATCTTCTGGACATTCTACCTGGTTCGTCCGTTCGTGACCATTCTGGTCTGGGCCCTCGTGCTTGCGGTCGCGCTCCATCCGGCCTTCGTCCTGCTCGCCAGGATCCTGGGCGGTCGCCCGAAGCTCGCTGCGGCCATCTTCACCGCAATCAATCTTGCCATCTTCATCGGCCCTGCGGCCTGGCTCGGCATGGGTGCGGTGGATGGCGTCAAGGATTTTGCCGCCGAACTGGCCGCGGGTGAACTAACGGTTCCATTGCCGCCTCAAGCCCTCAAGGGTTGGCCGCTGATTGGAGCGCAGCTTTACGAGCTGTGGGCGCAGGCCTCAACGAATCTTCGCTCGGCCCTGCATCAGGTCGCGCCTTATCTGAAGCCGTTCGCTGGCACGCTGCTCGGTCTCGCGGGTGATGCTGGCGTGGGAGCAGTCAAGTTCCTGCTGTCGGTCGTGGTCGCCGGCGTTATCCTTCCCTATGGCCCGCAGCTCGTGGCCGCGGGACGAGGCATGCTCGCGCGGATCGTGCCCGAGCAGAGCGAGCATTTCCTGGATTTGGCAGGAGCGACCATCCGAGCGGTATCCCAAGGTGTGATCGGTATCGCGGTGGTCCAGGCGCTGCTGGCCGGTATCGGTTTCAAGCTCGCGGGCATCCCGATCGCCGGCCTCCTGGCACTCCTGGTCCTGTTGCTCTCGATCGTGCAGATCGGCGCAGCCCTCGTCATGATTCCCGTGATCGTCTGGATCTGGACCGACAAGGACGTCACCACCGCATTACTGCTGACCTTCTTCCTCGGAATCGTCAGCATCCTCGACAACGTATTGAAGCCGCTGGTGATGGGGCGCGGCTTGACCACGCCGACACTCGTCATCCTGATCGGCGTGATCGGCGGAACGCTGGGGCATGGAATCATCGGTCTTTTCATCGGCCCCATCATCCTTTCGGTCGCCTGGGAGCTTGCGGTCGCCTGGATCAAGACGGACGCCGTCCCGCTGCAAACCGTTGTCGAACGTTGACTTAAATCAACGGCGGCACGTCGTGGAGGCGCCTTCTGAACGCACACGACAGCGAGATCGGGATATGACGATGGAAAAATTGGACCTGCCGGGTGGTCCGCTATCCGGGATGGTTGCCTCGGCGGTCGAATACATGGTCGATGCGGGGCAGCGGAGCGTCTTGTTCCTGGACATCATGCGCCAGCGCGGCGATCAGTATCGCGAGCACGTCGCGCAGACGGCGCCGCATGTCCTGCAATATGCCGCTGAACTGATCATCGACGGGCGCAAGCTCGATGAGCCCGTCAACTACGCGCTGGTGCGCATCATTCCACCCAAGGGGGTCGAGATCGATCTCGAACGGCGGCCGTTCGTCGTGGTCGATCCACGCGCGGGACACGGTCCGGGAATCGGCGGCTTCAAGGCGGACAGCGAGATCGGCGTTGCCATGAAAGCAGGGCATCCCTGCTACTTTATCGGCTTCCTGCCGGAGCCGATGCCAGGGCAGACCATCGAGCGCATCGCGCGCGCCGAGGCGCTGTTCATCGAGAAGGTCATCAGCCTGCATCCGAAAGCCGACGGCAAGCCCTGCGTGATCGGCAATTGCCAGGCCGGCTGGGCCGTCATGATCCTGGCGTCGCTGCGGCCTGAATTATTCGGGCCATTGATCATCGCCGGCGCACCGCTCGCTTACTGGGCGGGCGTGCACGGCAAATATCCGATGCGTTATTCCGGCGGCCTGTTGGGAGGGAGCTGGCTGACGGCACTGACCAGCGATCTCGGTGCCGGCAAGTTCGATGGCGCCTGGCTGGTGCAGAATTTCGAGAACCAGAACCCATCCAACACGCTCTGGACCAAGCAATACAACGTCTACTCCAAAGTCGATACCGAAGCCGATCGCTACCTCGACTTCGAGCGCTGGTGGGGCGGGCACGTCAACCTGAACGCGGAGGAAATCCAGTTCATCGTCGATGAGCTCTTCATCGGCAATAACCTCGCGGCCGGCAAGATCGAGATGTCGGACGGACAGAAGGTCGATCTGCGCAATATCAGGTCACCGATCGTGGTGTTCTGCTCCAAGGGCGACAACGTCACGCCGCCGCAGCAGGCGCTGGACTGGATTCTCGATTGCTATGCCGACGTCGATGAGATCAGAGCCTATGGGCAGACCATCGTCTATACCGTTCACGAGAGCATCGGCCATCTCGGCATCTTCGTGTCCGGCGGCGTTGCGAAAAAGCAGCATGCCGAATTCTCCAGCAACATCGATCTGATCGATGTCCTGCCTCCGGGGCTCTATGAAGCGACCTTTGAGGCCAAGGGTGAAGAGACCAAGAGCTCCGACCTCGTCGTCGGACAGTGGGTGATGCGCTGCGAGGCGCGAACGCTCGACGATATTCGCGCCATGGGCGGCAATTCACCCGAGGACGAGCGGCGCTTCGCGGCCGCAAAGCGCGTCTCCGAGATCAATCTCGCGGCGTACCGGAAGTTCGTCCAGCCCTGGATCAAAAAGATGGTCACGCCACAGATGGCGGAGACCATGCGCAACCTGCATCCGCTGCGGCTGCAGTACGAGGTCTTCAGCAGCCGGAATCCCTGGATGGGCGTCGTGAGGACGGCGGCCGAAGAGATCGAGGAGAAGCGCAAGCCTGTGGCAAAGGACAATCCTTTCCTGGCGTTCCAGGAGCAGATGTCCAAGCAGATCGTCCATGTGCTGGATAGCTGGCGCGACGCGCAGGAGGCCTTGAGCGAGACGATATTTCTCAATGTCTACGGCTCGCCCGCACTTCAGGCTGCGGTCGGGCTCGATCCGAAGTCGGAGCCGTCGCGTCGGCGCGAGATGTCGGCTGAGCACCGGGCGATGCTCGAAAGGCGAATTGCCGAATTGAAGTCCAGGATGGGCGAGGGGGGCCTCCGTGAAGCAGCTATTCGCAGTTTGCTCTATATAGGCTCCGCGCGCGGAATGATCGACGAGCGAAGCATCGAGGCGCTCCGTCGAGTCCGCCGCGATTACGGTGGAGCACGTTTGACTCTGCCTGAGTTCAAGATGCTAGTGCGTGAGCAGTTCTTCATGCTGCTGCTTGACCGGGACGGCGCCCTGGCCGCGATTCCGGGGATGCTCCCTGAGGACGTCGCGCAACGACTCGCTGCATTCGCAATGATGCGCGAGGTCCTCTCCGCCAGCAGCGAAATCACCGGAGAAAGTGCGAGCCGCCTGCAGCGCATTGCCGCGCTGTTCGGCGTCGAGGCGGGAGAGGGGCCGTCAAACATTGCCCCTTTCGACCCAAAGGCGAAGGCGTCTTAGGGGGTCATGGAAGGATTGGGAGCGACATCATGTCAGCCGATACCAGGTCAGCGCAGTCTCCCAGTAAGTACGATCGCTTGATTGCGGCAGCGAAGGCCGTGCCGCCGGTGCCGACCGTGGTGGTGCATCCTTGCGATGAGACCTCGTTGCGCGGAGCTGTCGATAGCGCGCAAGCCGGCATCATCCGACCGATCCTGGTTGGACCCGAGAGAAAGATAAGGGAAGCGGCGGGCAGGCACGATCTGGATATCTCCGGCTTCGAGATCGTCGATGCCGCGCATAGCGAGGAAGCCGCGTCCAGGAGCGTCGAACTGATCCATGCTGCCAGGGGCGAGATGCTGATGAAGGGCAGCCTGCATACCGACGAACTCATGCGTGCCATCACGGCGAAGGCGGGTGGCCTGCGCACCGACCGTCGTATCAGCCACGTCTTCGTGATGGATGTTCCGGCCTATGCCGACACCCTGCTCGTCACCGACGCTGCCATCAACATCTTTCCCGATCTCGATGCCAAGCGGGATATCATCCAGAACGCCATTGATTTGTACAACCAGGCCGGCTTTGGAGAATCGCCGCGCGTGGCGATCCTGTCGGCCGTGGAAACCGTGACCTCGAAGATCCCATCGACGATCGAGGCGGCCGCCCTGTGCAAGATGGCCGACCGCGGTCAGATCAGTGGCGGCGTGCTCGACGGGCCGCTGGCCTTCGACAACGCCATCGATCCCGAGGCGGCACGGATCAAGGGCATCAAGTCCGAAGTTGCCGGGCGAGCCCAGATCCTCGTCGTTCCCGACCTCGAAGCCGGCAACATGCTGGCGAAAAATCTCGCCTACTTCGCCAAGGCCGACGGCGCCGGCATCGTGCTTGGCGCCCGGGTGCCGGTCGTGCTGACGTCGCGAGCGGACACGCCCCGTGCGCGCATGGCGTCCTGCGCGGTGGCCTCGCTCTATGCCAACGCCCGGCGCCAACATGCGCCGACAGTCGCTGCGTGACCGCGATGGATACGATCCTCGTCGTCAACGCAGGTTCCTCGAGCGTCAAGTTCCAGATCTTCTCTGTCGAGGGAGAGGGTATCCTTCGACGGCAGATCAAGGGCCAGATCGACGGCATTGCCAGCCGACCGCGGTTGCGGGCGAGTGGCGCGAACGGAGAGACGCTGGCCGAGCGAGCGTATCCGATCGAGGCCGTCGCAGACGTTCCGGCGGCGATGGAGATCGCCGGGAGCTGGTTGCGGGACGAGCTTCGCATCCACCCGATCGCGGTCGGACACCGCGTCGTGCATGGCGGTCCGCATTTTGACCGGCCGGTGTCGATCGACCACGGCGTTGTCGCCCGCCTGGAACGCTTCGTCAATCTCGCACCACTGCACCAGCCGCACAATCTGGCGCCGATCCGGTCGATCCTTGCCGGCTTCCCGGCCTTGCTGCAGGTGGCCTGCTTCGATACCGCCTTTCATCGAACGCACAGCGCGGTCGCCGATCACTACGCGATCCCGCATCAGCTCCATGCCGAGGGCGTGCGCCGTTACGGTTTCCACGGGCTGTCTTACGAATATGTCGCGAAGGCCCTGCCGCAGATTGCGCCCGACATCGCGAACCGGCGGGTCATCGTGGCTCATCTGGGTAGCGGCGCCTCGATGTGCGCGCTCAACGAGGGACGAAGCGTCGAAAGCACCATGGGCTTCACGGCGTTGGACGGGCTGCCGATGGGAACGCGGCCCGGCCAGCTTGACCCCGGTGTCGTGCTCTATCTCATCTCAGAGAAGGGCATGTCGGTGTCGAACGTTCAGGGCTTTCTCTATCGCGATTGCGGACTGAAGGGACTCTCGGGCGTCAGCAACGACATGCGGGAGCTCGAGGCCAGCGACGACGCCAAGGCCAAGCTGGCGATCGACTATTTTGTATATCGGATCGGCCTCAATGCCGGCATGCTCGCGGCCGCATTGCAAGGCTTGGACGCCTTCGTCTTCACTGCCGGCATTGGCGAGAATTCCGCGACGATTCGCGCCCGTGTGGTCGAGCAGCTCGGATGGCTCGGTGTCAGCCTCGACCACGCCAGCAATTCTCGCAATTCGCGGCTGATATCGCGTTCCGAGAGTCGTATCCCCGTCTATGTCGTACCGACCGACGAGGAACTGATGATCGCGCAGCACACGCTGTCGCTGCTGATGAACTAGCCATCGAGCAACTCCAGACAAGAGAGGGCGTCATGATTCCCGTGTTCCCGGACACCAAGGTCGCCCTGAAGGGCAAGAAAGGCCTCATCGTCGGCATCGCCAACGACCAATCCATCGCCTGGGGCTGCGCAAGGGCGTTTCGCGCCCTCGGGGCGGAACTCGCCGTCACCTACCTGAATGACCGTGCCAAGAAGCATGTCGAACCGCTCGCTCGTGCGCTGGAAGCGCCGATCTTCATGCCGCTGGACGTCATGGTGGAAGGCCAGACTGAACAGGTCTTCGAGCGTATTGCAAGCGAGTGGGGGCAACTCGATTTCCTGCTGCATTCGATCGCATTTTCGCCGAAGGAGGCGCTGCACGGCCGCGTTGTGGATGTCGGGCGCGACGGTTTCCTGAAGACGATGGATGTCTCCTGCTGGTCGTTCATGCGGATGGCGCATCTCGCCGAGCCGCTGATGAAGAACGGGGGCACGATGTTCACCATGACCTATTACGGCAGCCAGATGGTCGTGAAGAACTACAACGTGATGGGGGTGGCCAAGGCCGCGCTCGAAGCGGCGGTCCGCTACATTGCGGCCGAACTCGGTCCGAAGGGCATCCGTGTTCATGCGATCTCACCAGGACCGCTCGCCACGCGCGCTGCATCGGGCATTCCCGAATTCGATGATCTCATGGACAAGGCGCAGTCCACCGCGCCGACCCGCAGCCTCGTCAGCATTGAAGACGTCGGCAACGCCACGGCGTTCCTGGCGCTCGACGGGGCCAAGCTGATCACCGGCGGCGTTCTCTATGTAGATGGCGGCTATCACATCATCGACTGAACAACGGCGGAGGTTCAGGTGCGTACGGTCGGGTTGAGCTTGTTGTTGCTTGCGATCCATTTCGTGCCCGCGCAGGCGCAAACCTACGATCCGCGCTATGCTGTATGCATGAAGGTCTACGAAGGGTCTCTTGGCGGAGGCGAATGGGTCGATTGCAGCTACACATCGCTGCCGCAGTGTCAGGCGTCAGCTTTCGGACGAGCCGCCATGTGCGTGATAAACCCGTACTTCGCTCAGGCGTTCCCCCGTGGGGGATACCCGCGATATCCGCGAGCCTACTGACGGCGTCCTCCGGATCGCCGCGGCCCGCCGTTGGCTGCACACCTAGCGGTAATGCAGCGCGATCAGCTCGGCGACGCAGGCCGGCTTCTTGCCGCCCTCGATCTCAATGACGAGATGGTAGTTGACGCGCAGGCCGTCCGGCGGCACGTCCTCGGCTTCGGCGACCGTGATCCGCCCGCGCAGCCTCGATCCGGCGGGGACGGGGGCAAGATATCGGATTCGATCCGCGCCGTAGTTCAGGGTGTTGCGCAGGCCCTTCAGGCCCATCACCGAACGAATGAAAAGAGGCGCAAGCGACAGGGACAGCAGGCCATGCGCGATGGTGGTGCCGCCTGGTGCTTCCCTCCTGGCGCGCTCCTGATCGACGTGGATCCACTGCTCGTCGCAAGTCGCTTGGGCGAACTGGTTGATGCGATCCTGCGTCACCTCGATCCAGTCGCTGACGCCGATCTCAGTACCGACCGCGGATTTGATCTCGTCGAAGTTGCTGAATATGCGCATGATGATGGCCTGCTCAGATCTTCATTTCCGGGATGTCGTCGGGCACGACGAGTTCGACGTCCGTCACCGCCATGACCTCGCCAACGCTGGTGCCGGGAGCAATCTCCAGCAACGTGGCCTTGCCGTCAGGAAAGCCGATCACCGCCATGTCGGTCACGACCAGCTGTACCGGCCGGACTGACGTCAACGGCAGCGTGCATTTGGCGACGATCTTGGACCTGCCTTTCGCGGCGTGCTGCATGGCGACGATGACCCGCTTGGCGCCGCTGACGAGGTCCATCGCGCCGCCCATGCCCGGAACCATCTTGCCGGGGATCATCCAGTTGGCGAGATGGCCGTGGGCATCGACCTGGAGTCCGCCGAGCACGGTCACGTCGACGTGGCCGCCGCGGATCAGTCCGAACGACATCGCGCTGTCGAAGGTGCTGGCCCCCGGCAGCGCGCTGATCGGGCGGCCGCCGGCGTCGGTCAGCAGCGGATGAGAAAGGCCTTGCTCGGGGATCGGCCCGGTACCGATCAATCCGTTCTCCGACTGGAAGAACACTTTCAGGTCAGGCGGAACGTAGTTGGCAACAAGCGTCGGAATGCCGATGCCGAGATTGACGAGATCGCCGCTTCTGAGCTCCTTGGCGACGCGTCGGGCGATGATCTCCTGTGCGTCCATGTGTCACCCGTTCGGGTTCGTAATGAGATAGTCGACCAGCGGCGCCGGCGTTACGACGTGGTCGGGCGCGATGACGCCCACGGGCACGATGTGTTCTGCGGTCACGATCACGGTGTCTGCCGCCATCGCCATGACCGGATTGAAGTTGCGCGCGGTCAGCGCATAGGAGAGGTTGCCGAGATAATCGGCGAGAAAAGCGTGAACCAGCGCGAACTGCGCGCGCAGAGCGGTCTCGAGCAGGAACGATTTTCCGTCGACCTCGATCTGGCGCTTGCCTTCCGCGACCAGCGTGCCAACGCCGGTCGGCGTGAGGACGCCGCCGAGACCGCATCCGCCTGCGCGAATGCGCTCGACGAAGGTGCCTTGCGGAATCAAATCGACCGCGATTTGCTTGGCCAGCATCTGTTGCTGCGCCTTCGGATTGAGGCCGATGTGGGTCGCGGTGAGACGCGAGACCAGATCCGCATCGAACAGCTTCCCGACACCTTTGCCGGGCAACGCAGCGTCGTTACTGATGATGGAGAGCCCTGCCTTTCGTTGCCGGACGAGCTCGTCGAGCAGACGCCACGGCGTGCCGACTCCCATGAAGCCCCCGACCATGATGCTTGCGCCTGCCGGGATCATCGCGACGGCTTCTTCGATGGAAACGGCCTTCATGGTTCCAACTCCAGTCGGCAGAGATCAAGGAAGCGACGGTGGGATGCTCGCTTTGCGTTCATCCCGGTCCCTTGATCTGCGTCAAGGCTTCTCATGATTCATGGAACGCGATGCCGACGCCTTCCAGCGCGCTGGTCCATAGCTTGCGAATCTCGACGTGGCGATGTTCGAGCGCAGCGCTGACAGCATCGCGATGGGCCAAAAGCTCCGGCCCTTTCAGGAACAGGATTTGCGCCTGCAGCAACCGGCCGCTCTCCAATTCGATGCGCCGCAAGGCCATGACGAAGGGATCGTCGGCATTGGCTTCCCTCGGGAGCAAAGCGGCCGGCCTTATGCCGGCATGAACGGCATGCGCAAGTGTTGCCAGGCCGACTGCCTGCGCCAGCGGCTGATCCGGAATGCTTTCGGCTGGTTGCGGAAACCATGCCGTCTCCCAGGACATCGACAGGTACCCCAGCGCAAGGTCCGGGACCCAGGACGTCGCCCGAAGCAGCAGGGAGACGATCTCCGCCTCGTGGTAGACCTGCGCGTTCAATTCGGTCTGCCAGGCGGACACGAGCTTTGCGGGCAGCGCGAACGCGAACTGCCGCGCCAACGCGCCATGGGCGGAGGTCAGGAACGCGGCGACGCGAGTCTGCTGGTACGGCGGCACACGGCCTTGCGGGTCGAGCGGTCCAAGGAATTCGCTCATGTGGCCGGTCCCTGCACGGGAATGGCGCGCAGATGATCGTAGCCGGCAGGAAACGCAATGAGCTCGCCGCCGGCCTCTTCCGGCGCGATCCAGACAGCCTTGTTGCCCTGCCAGCGGCCGGCCAGCACGTCCTCGGCGAAGCGGGCGAGCAGGTCCGCGGTCAGCGCCGGCTTCTCCAGCGTGAAGGCGTGATAGGCGCGCTGGATGATCACGAGCGCGCTGTTCGGAATCTCGGCGCGCAGGGTCTCATGGACTGCGCGGGGCGTCAGGAAGTCGAACTCGCCGTTCAGGATCATGGTCGGCAGGGTGATCGACGACAGTTGCGACGTCAGCGGCCGGAAGTCGAGGAAGGACTCCATCAGGTTTTGCAGCGCGTAGACGTCGTTGACCAGCCAGCCCTGCCGTTTCACGCTGTCGAGCTTGTCCAATACCGGTCCTAGCCATTGATCGGAGACGTTCATCGGCAGCAACAAATCCTGCAGGTAGCTGGTGCCGCCCAGGATCAGCGCGGTGCGGAGCGCATTGCCAAGCAGGAACAGTTGCGGCGGAAGCTCCGCGAAGCAGCTCATCGGCGCCAGCCCGGCCAGCCGCTCGCCGTGCTCGATCGCGTAGCGCAGCGCGATCAGGCCGCCGAAGCTGATACCGGCGAGAAAAATGGGTCCGTCGCCGAGTTCGTCGACCAGGAGATGAAGCGCCGCCACCTGATCATCCTGGTTGATGAAGAGAGCGGGCTTGTCGGACACCCCCTGGCCGAGCAGGTCGAACGTCGCGACGCGGAATTGCCGCGCAACCAGGGCGTCGCGATACGCGGCCCAGAGCTCGGCATATTGAGTAAGCCCGTTGACCAGCACATAGGCGGGAGCGTTCGCTGGCCCGTCAAGCTCATAACGGATGCGATATGAGCCGTGACTGAGAAAGGGCATTGCGGGGTCCGGGCCGGATGGATGGCAACCACAATGCTCGTCCACGAAGACAGCGATCCATTGAGTTAGATCAAGGGTCGGCCGCGAGCGCGTACCTAGCCTTTTGACAAAATTGCCGGGAGGAAGCGGCCATGGCCGGAAAGAACTTCATTCGGTATTGCTGTGTGAGTCTGCTGTTGCTGTTGGTGGGGACCGCGCTGGCGGTCGCGGAGCCCTTCACCCGCCGCTCATCGCAGATGCAGCATGACGGGCTCAAGAAGACCTACGAGATTGCGAACTTCCGCATCGGCGGCAAGTACGATCTCTCCGACCCTTCGAAGTGGGAGAACGGCGGCGAGGGCGGCGTCACGCTCGAATCGCTCGGCGCCGGCAAACTGCGTACGGCCTACATTGCGATCGGCAACGCCCGCCGCAATGCGGCGGGCGAGATCACCAATGCCGTGATCGTCAATTCCTATTACTCCGGCGATTCCACTGACATGTACGAGCAGTGGGTCAAGGGCACTGCCCTGTCGGGCGGAGTTCCTGTCATTGGGCCGGGCCGGCCGATCGACACCGATCGCTACTATGTCGTGATGGTCGATCCGCTTGGCACCTGGGGCGCGAGCAAACCGTCCGACGGGCTCGGCACCAAGTTTCCGCAGTATAGCTACTACGACATGGTGCAGACGAACTACCGCATGCTGCACGACGGCCTGAAGATCGCACATGCGGCGCTGATTACCGGCGTCTCGATGGGCGGCACGCAGACCTATGTCTGGGGCGTGATGCACCCGGAATTCATGGGCGGGCTGATGCCGATCGGCGGCACCACGCAGTCGGACGCAGAGGACCCGGTCGGCAACTGGACCTTCCAGATGATGACCGCAGCCATCCAGTCCGATCCCGTGTGGCAAGCAACGAAGGGCGACTACTACAAGCTGCCCAAGGAAAAGCATCCCGTGCCGGGCGTTGCCTTCGGCTGGTCGGTGCTTGGCTTGACCGGATACGACTTCGCCTACCGCACGACGCAGAGCTTCGCCGCCGTGCAGCCCGAAGTGTTCTACTGGGATCCGCCGAACCAAAAGGCCGGCAGTAGCGTGACCAATCGCGCCAAGCTGTATGACGCGGTCGATCTCGTCTGGCGCAACCGGGTCGGCGAAACCCACAACGTCAATCCCTATCTCGGCCGCATTCAGGCCCGCACCATGGTGATGCACATCACCAACGACCTGTGGCTGAACTTCAAGCTGGCCGAGCGCGCCGTCGACCGAGTACCGGGCGCCCAGCTGATCGCGGAGGAAAGCCCTGTCGCCCACTACGGCGTGTTCTCGATCGTCAATCACCGGAAGAACGATCCGAAGTTCGTCGCCTTCATGGATGACGTGGCGAGCCTCGATCGCGCGCAGAAATACGTCGACAAGAACTATCGCGCGCCGGGCGTGACCGAAAAGATCGACCCCACCAAGTCGTTCTGGAAGGAAGCCGTGACCTACCCCTATCCGGTCAAATACGCGACCACGAAAGACAAGCGAGGCACGTCCTGGCAGATCGGCTACATGGACGAGTACGCCGGCACCGAGAAGGATCCAAAGGTGCTCGTCATCATTCATGGCAAAGGCGCGTTCGGCGGGCACTACGGTAACGTCATGCAATATGCCCTGCGTAGCGGGCTGCGCGTGATCGTGCCGGACCTGCCGCACTACGGCATGTCCGGTCCCGGCAATCTCGACAAGAGCCCGGCGCGGACGATGCAGGACATGCGCGAGGCCGTGTACGATCTCGTGGTCAATCAGCTCGGCGTCAAGAAGGCCCACTACCTCGGTCATTCGCTCGGCGGCCAGGTCGTCATGGGCTATGCCCTCACGTGGCCAGACGCCGTCCTGGGCCTTGCGCTCGAAGCTCCTTCGGGCCTTGAAGAGTATCCGCGCGACATCACGATCGCCAAGGACAAGAAGGCGCGCCTGTTCGATCAGGTCTTCGATCATGATTTCGACAAGTGGAGCGAAACCTGGGGTCCGACCGGCATCCTTGCCGCGGAGCTGGGACGCTCGGAGCAGAGCGTCCGCGACTTCTTCTATTTCAAGAAGCGTGATCCGGAGACCAACGCCGTGTCGGCGGCGAAAAGCGGTTATTTCTACAGCGACAGCGAATATGCCCGCTTCCACACCGAGCAGCGTGTCGGGCTCATCAAGGGCAACCCGAAGGAGCTCGAGCAATGGGCCAACGTCTTCATCTACGACATCTATTCGATCGGGTCCGAGCTGCAGCAGGATGACCCGAAGAACCTCTACCGGCGCGTGGCCCAGATCAAGGCGCCGATCTTCCTCTCCTTCGGCGACAAGGAGCCGTTCATCCCGACGCCGGCGTTCAACGGCTTGACGGACCTCGGACGCGACGTCATCACGCCGTTCATGTCACGCATGACCAGTGCGGGCAACCGGCCAATTCTCAAGATCTATCCGGAGACAGGTCACTTCATCCACACCGACAATCCGGTGGAGTTCCCGGTCGACGTGGTGGACTTCGTGATCAAGGGAACGGTCGATACGTCGTCGCCGCTCGGCACGGATCGGATGATCAAAGGTTCGGCCGTCTCGGCCTTGCCGGTGGCGCCGACTCCACCCGGCGCCGCACCGACGGCCGGCCTGAACAAATAGGCTGGACCATGTCAACGGTTGAGGCGGGTGAGGTCCGGTTGGGCTGGCGAGAGTGGGGCCAAGGCGACGTCACCGTCGTCTTCATCCACGGCAATCTCGCCAGCAAGGACTGGATCGAGCTCGCTGCGCCGATGTTTCCGAGCGGACTGCGCGTGATCGGAATCGACTGGCGCGGCTGCGGCGACAGCGATCGGCCGAAACCCGCGGCCGACTATGCCAACTACTCGATGCAGCAGCATGCGCACGACATGCTGGCGGCACTGGATGCGCTGGGCATCGGGTTTTGCCATCTCGCGACCCACTCGACCGGCGGCATCATCGTCGCACGGATGCTGCTGATGCAGCCGCAGCGGTTCGGGCGGGTGTTTGCGCTCGACCCGGTCACGCCGCTCGGAATGTCCTTCAATGCCGATCAGATCGGTCTTTTCCGGGCTATGATGGCGAGCAAGGAGCTGACGCGGACGGTGATGGCCACCGCAGCATCCTCGCTGTTCGTGCCGGAGAGCCTTGCGCCGAGCGCGATCCCGCGCTTTCGCGAGGGGCTCGGCGAGATCCCGGCGCTGTTCGACCGCATCATTGAACAGACCTTCGGCGTCTCCGAGGGAATCTGGGTCGGCACGCCAGTCAACCTCAACCGGGAAAAGGAAAGCCGGGAGCTGGAGCGCCGCATGCCGGAAATCCAGCATCCGCATCTCGTGCTCTGGGGCGAGCAGGACGGGTGGATCCCGCCGGCGGATCTCGAGACCATGGCGGCGGCGATGCCGGACTGCCGGCTCGTGACCGTACCCCGGATGGGCCATTCCATGAATCTGGAGCTGCCGGCGATGTATGCCGGCTATTTCGGAGCCTGGTTCGGAGGACTAGCGAAATAGCAATTCTTCAATGGAGTATGAGCATGGCTGAAACCACAAAGCTTTCCGTCGAAAAGGCACTCGAGAAGCTGCGCGCCGAAGAGCAGCCGAAATCGAGGACTGAGCAGCAGGACGAGAAGATAGAAGCACTTAACGAAGAGATCAGGCGCATGAGAGCTCAGAGGCTGCGCCTCGACCAGAAGCCGGGTAAGCGCCGTTGAAGCACATCCGCTTGTCAGAGTGGCGGACTTGGCGTCGCATGTCACGGCACGGCAGCGGCGGGGATGCCGCCTATCTGGGATCGTTACCGGACCGTCTGCGGGTGCTACCCGTGCCCGCTCTGCTACCGAGGCTCACATTCACGCATGACAATGTAAGGAGGTTCTAATGAAGCTTCGTCGATCAGCCACATTGACTCTTTCCGGGTTGGCCTTAACCGCTTCGGTGGCGCTCGTAGGAACTGCCGTCAGTAGCGGACCGGCAGCTGCAGTCGTCTACTGCCAATACGTCGATTATCCGCCGAGCTGCATTGCACGGCCCGGCGTCGTGCTCAGGCCGCGTCCCGTCGCGCGCGCGGTAACGCGTGAAGCGGTGCGGCCTGGAACGCCAATGAATCGCGGCGGCCCCGTCGATCGCGTCGGGCGACGCTGAAAATCGGCATACGCGACGTGAGTACAAGTTCGGCAGCTCTCGACCGGTTTGTTCGAGGTGCAATCCTGGTCGGCTCACGCCGATATGCTGCCGCGGTCGGCGGTGAAGGCGACGATCGCCTTCACCCGGCGGATTTCCCCGCCGCAATGACGACCTTATGCGCGATCCGGTTCTCCGCGATTCCTGTCTCGGAGCAGGTGAGTTGAATCCGTTGGTTAGAGGAGGAGAAAGACAATGGCAGACATCAATCCTTCGGCTGAAAATGCACGTGCGATGTTGACCGAGAGTCTCGGCCGCCTTCGCAAGGGCAGTGAAGAGTATTTCAGTCTGCTTGAAAAAGCTCTGAGTTCGTCGCCGCTTCCGATCGCCGACCAGGCCAAACAGTTCTGCAATTTCATGCAGCGCAACGTAACCGCGACATTCGATCTCGGTGACAAGCTGACTCAGGCCAGGGACGTGCAGGACGCCCTCAAGATGCAATCCGAATTCTTTCAGGACCAGATGAGGGCCCTGACCGATCAGGCCAAGAACATGGGCGAGACTGCAATGAAGGCCGTGACGGGGGCCTTCACGCCAAAGATCTGAGCGGATGGGAACTCGAAGAGATGGGCGCTGGCAGGACCACCGCGCCTCATATTCTGGCTCGCGATGAGGGCACAATGGCGCTTCAGTTCGTGGTCGGCACCATTGTCAGCCTTGTAAACATCATGTTCACGCGCTGGTGACAGTCGGTGCAATTGGCATTGCTCGTTCGGCCGGACTGCGACATATGGAGTGGCCAAGACTGCACCTGATGGCCGTGATGGCCGCTACCGCCGCCGTTCTGATGGTGGCGCATACATTGGAAAGCGTCGTCTGGTCGGCGGCTTATTTGATGGTGGGCGTGGCGCCTGCCGGCACCGATTTGGTCTATTTCGCCTTCGTCAACTACACAACGCTCGGCTATGGCGACATCACGCCGATCCAGGCGCGCCGGCTACTAGGCCCGATGACTGCGATGAACGGCATCCTGCTGTTCGGCTGGTCGACCGCAATGCTGTTCGAAGTGCTGCGCAAGACCGTGGAGCACCTTGCCGCGATCAACGCTAGCGCTTGCAAATCTGCGGATTGAGCGAGCTGCCCGGCTCCGCCTCGGATTGCGGTGCATTCAACGGCGACCTTTAGTGCAGGCGTAGGACGAATTGTCGCGCTTCACGCGCAGCGTCAGTTCTGGAGATCGAAGCTGGCAAGCTTCACCCGGTCCAGCAGCACGATCTGACGCTGGGTGTTGCCGATGAAGCCGAGGACTCCGAACTCGTGCAGCCGCGACAACGCACGCGAAACGGTTTCGAGCGTCAGGCCGAGATAGTCGGCGATGTCGCGCCGCGACATCGGCAGCGCGATAACGTCCGCCGCAGTCAAGCGCTTATCCATTTCGAGCAGGAACGCGGCAACCCGCTCGAGCGAGGTCTTACGTCCAAGCAGCAGCATGTGTTCTTCGGCGTGGTGGAGATTGGCAGTCGTCATGCCGAACAGGTTCCTGGCGACCATCGCATCGCTCTTGGCCACCATTTCGAGACTTTGCCGCTTGATGAAGTGAACGGTGGTGTCGATGATGGCTTCCGCCGTGAAGCGATGAGCTCCGCCATTCTCGAGGCCGAAAATGTCGCCCGGGAGGTGAAACGCGCCGATCTGGCGCCGGCCGTCGGTCAGCAGCTTGTAACTTCGCACTGCACCAACCTTGACCTGATAGACGTACTCGGCCGGCTCTTTCTCCCCGTAGACTTCAGTGCCCTTCTTGTAGGTGAATTCGCTCAGACTGACGATCGTGTTCGAATCGCTGGTCATTCCGAAGTCACGGAGAGAATTGGGGCGCGGGGACCGGTCGGTTGCGATACGCACAAACATGGACCGCCTCCTCTGGTCGCTTGACGGGTTCGTCGCTGGGATTATTTCGCTGCCGGGAGTGCCTCTTTTTCCCGGGCGATTGGTCTACGATGAAGGCCGTGTTATAAGCCATTGTCTCTCAGGTCATTGTACCAAGGGGCAGGGCGGAATACCTTGCACGACATGAAGCGCCTCAGGCGCATTTTTCGTTGGTTGCTTTTGTTGCGCATTTGAAGGTTGCGGAACCCTCCAGGAGGTCAAATGCCCGGCTTGGTTCACGTGGTAGACGACGACGCCTCCTTCCGCACGGCCGTCGAGCGCCGGCTGAAGCTTGCTGGTTATGAGGTCGCCACCTATTCATCGGCCCAAGACCTGCTCGAGCGGCTGCCGGGCGGCGATGGCCCCGGATGCATCTTGCTCGATGTGCAAATACCCGGGCTCTCCGGTCCCCAGCTGCAGAGCCACCTCACCGGACTCGGGTCCACGCTCCCGATCGTGTTCGTGACAGGCTACGCCGATACGGCGACGACCGTGCGCGCCATTAAGGCCGGAGCCGAGGATTTTCTCACCAAGCCCGTCTCGTCGGAACAGTTGCTCGATGCGCTCGCTCGTGCCTTGATCCGCCAGCAGGCCGACCACATCCAGCGCACAAAGCTCAGCTTGCTCCAGATGCGGCTGAAGTCACTGACGCCGCGTGAACGCCAAGTGTTCGAATTGATCGTGCGCGGCAAGATCAACAAGCAAATTGCCCACGAACTCGGCACCGCTGAACGCACCGTAAAGGCCCATCGCCATCAGGTGATGGAGAAAATGCAGGTGCAGTCTCTGGCGGAGCTTGTGTCGATGGCGGAACGGCTTGGCGTACTGGATCCCGAATCCAAGCGGCCCGGCTAACGACGCCTGTGGTCCCGGCGGGTCTCCGCCAAGCAACCTGCACACAAGGACTATTTCAAAGCTCGGTAAGGGTATGCTGTAGTCCGGGGTGCGCGGGCTGCAGTCGGGCTTGTTGTCCGACTGGATCTAATATCGTCCGGCAAACTGACGCCAGCCAATACTTGGAAGGACTGCCGAATTTGTCCTCGTGCAAGCCTGTTCTTGTCGTCGACGACGACGCGTCGATGCGCATGAGCATCAAGCGCCTTCTGCGCGCGCACGGCTTCACGGCGCTGCTGTTCGACTCGGCACATGCGCTGCTCGGCCATGGCGGCTGTGGCGAGGCAGCATGCATCATCATCGACATCAATCTGGACGATGCCTCCGGAATCGAGTTGCGCCGCAGGCTTGCCGAGCATGGCGTTGCGGCACCGGTGATCTATATCACCGGCAACGACAACCATTTGAGTCGCACGGCCGCAATCGAGTCCGGATGTATTGCCTATCTTACCAAGCCGTTCGCGGCAAAGGCGTTAATCGACCCCATCCATCGTGCCTGGTCGACGGCAAACTAAAGCGCGATGCGTTCAGGATGGATCGTCATCGCGCTTTAGGTTGTTGTTTAAGCATGGTCTTTTCGGAAAACCGCTGCGCACTTTTCCGGATCATGCTTTAGCGGCCAGCGATCGCCTCTTCATCCCGTATTGGAGGTGTCCGTTGACGCGGATCAACCCCATCATCCATGGCGCTGGATATTAAAGTCTGCTTCTCATTGGGAGCAATCGCCTATGCAGGGAGATGAGGTATGAAACGGCTCTTGATGGTCACTGGCATGGCTGCTGCGCTGACGTCCGGCGCGGCGCTCGCCCAATCGGTTGACCTTACCGGCACTTACACATGCGTCCAGATGTGCCGCGGTGACTTGCCGGCCCACGTTACGCAGAACGGACCCGAGCTCAATCTCACCACCGAGGCGGGCGTGCCGTCCCGCGCATGGCCGGACTGGTTCTCGCCGGCGAGTCGCATCTGGATCGATGCTTACGACATAAGCGCTGTTTATACGCCTGACGGCATGACAATCCAGTTCGACAACGGGACCATCTGGCAGCGCTATGTGCCGCCGCCTGCACCGTCACGTCGCAGGGCGAAATGAGCCAAATTCGTCGACGAGACCTTGTGGCGGTTTGATGCTGACCGACATGGCTCGACCGCCGACTTGTACAAGAAAGGCGTAGGGCCAGATTGCGCAAACTTCCCCCCATGTTGGCGCAGGGGAGCACATGGCCTTTCGGACTCCTGGTGCCTGTCCTCACTCGCCCCGGGCAATCACGTAGCCACCGTTTGGAGTTGAGCTAGATCAAAATGCGTTCGCGTGCTATTGCCTAAAGTTCCCGGGTTCACTGCCAATTCAATTTGTAGGGAGTTCTGCAATGTTGATCAGGACCAGGACAGTGAGCCGTCCTGCCAATGACGGGCAATTGGCAGCCCTCGCCGGCGAACGGGTCTTTTGCAGCGAGTTCACTTATCGGAGGGGAACGGAAGTCTTCGGAGAAGGCGAGGAGGCCGAGTACGTCTACCAGATCGTGTCTGGTGCGATCCGGACCTACAAACTGCTCTGCGATGGCCGCCGGCAAATCAACTCCTTCCATCTTCCGGGTGATCTGTTCGGGCTAGAGAACGGCGCGGTTCATCGTTTCACCGCGGAAGCAGTCGTTCAGACCAGGGTTCGTATCACGAGCCGGCGACACTTGCTCGACAGGATCGAGCACGAGGAAGAGGGCAGGGCAAGCCTTCTCACCCTCGTCACGCGCAATCTTCAGCACGCGGAGAACCACATGCTTCTCCTGGGCCGGAAGACGTCCGTCGAGAAGGTGGCCGCATTCCTTCTCGAGATGGACCGGCGGCAGGATCATCCAAACGTGATGAGCTTGCCGATGAGCCGCCGCGACATCGCTGACTATCTTGGATTGACGCTCGAGACGGTCTCGCGGGCTCTCTCGACCTTGCGTGATGACAACATGCTGCGGTTTGACGGCCAGACGCAGCGCCAGCTCGTGCTTCTGGATCGCAAAGGACTAGCACAGCTCGATGCCTGACGGTGCAGCGAGCGATGCGCAGTAGGCCGTCGTTTCACTCGTCGATGTCCTGCTCGAGCATCTGCGCCGGGGGGCCTGTGTGGGCTGATGCGAACTGCGTCAGCGGCAGCGAGGTCGTCAGCGACAGCAGATTGGAGTCGATCACTTCCAGCACGAGTGCCTTTCCCGCTTCCATGTCTTTGACGATGTTGGGATCCGCGACATCGGCCGCGATGCAGGCGTTGCTGAGGCACCAGTTGTAGGGCAACTGGTAGGAACGTCCTTGGTCGACCGTCAGCTTGACGGGATGCTGTAAGTACATGCCGACGGGTACGAACACCTGCAGTCGCCCGTTGCGGTCGCCGTCGCGCTCTATCAGGTCCAGACGGACGGCCATCTGACCGGTGGGAAAGGTGCCGGTAATCGAGGTCCGGCACACTCTCGGAGCTGCACCTGCCTTGAAGCACCGCTTGCGCCAGCTTCCGTATGTAATGTCCTTTGCCTCGCGCTGGCCCCGGGGTGCGACTTCGGCAGGCTTGGCCGCCGGCGGCTTTTCGCGCGCGACCGCCTCCAGAACCGGCGCTGTCGTGGCGATGGCTGCAATGAGTGAGGCAGACAGACAATAGCGCGCGGTGATCATGGCCGCATCTCCAGACATGGGTAACTTCGGCTATCTTTGAGCCTCCAGAAATTTCGCGACGAGCGGCGACCAGATCGGGATTGCGTCCGGCGATCCTATGAAGAAGTGGCCCTCGTTGCCGAACGGCGGCATCAGGTGATATTCCGCGCGGCCGCCGGAGGCGGTGAAAGCCTCGTGCATGCGCTTCGACAATGCGGGGCCGAAGAACGTGTCGTTTTCGATATAGATCCAGAGCATCGGTACACGCGAGGTGCGACCGAACTCACGGGTTGCTTCGACCAGCTTGTCAGGCGCGCAGTTATTGTTCGGCTTGCCGTCGACGCGGCCGCCGCGGCCGGCCGCAAAGGTGATGATCGCTTTGACTTGCGGCGGATTGAGGCTGGACAAGGCGATGGACCCCCAGCCGCCCCCCGATTGCCCGACGACGATAACGTCCTTGGGCACGATGCGCATCTCCGCGACCATATAGTCGATGATCCAGATGTCGACCTGTGCGACGGCCATGCCGGCGGAGCGGAAGTTGGGATTACTGCACTTGCCGACTTTTGCGATGAACGGGCCGTAGAGTGCACGTTCAGGGATGTCGATCGCGGAGGCGCCATATCCGGTGCCAACCGGCGCCACCACGAGGTGCCCGCGCGTCGCGAACCATTTGGCTGCGTCGCGAAATTCAACGAGCGGAAAGAAGCTTCGCTCTATCGGATTGAGCGACACGCCATGGTTCATGATAACGAGCGGAAACGGACCATCGCCGATTGGACGCACCACATAGGCAAACGTCGGGAGCGGCAGGGGCAGCGCCCATATCTCCTCCCGGATCGGATGCGAGGTGCCCTGATCACCCGCGCGCGAAGGATCGACAAAACAGGCCATGAGCAGCACCGCTTTGAGGAGAGATCGATAGAAGGAGCTATGCCAGAATTGCATGCGCATCTCCTCGACAGCAGCAGAAAGATCTCGGGCGCAGTTGAAATGATCCCCTGACTGCGTTCATCGTCGTGGATCCCGGAGCCTCGTGGCAGGCCAAGCTGGGCTCGCAAGCAGTGGGATGGTTGATCCAAGTCAACCCTTTCACGAGCGAGACCACTCTTGATGGTCCAATGCACCCGCGACGACCTACGTCACGAACATGAGCCTGACTAATACCGCCAGTCCTTCGCTGCGCCGCGACGAGACGGTGCAGATCGCGCTGCTGGTGACGATCGGCGCCCTGCACAACCGCCTGCCGGATCTCGCCGGCACGCTCGGAATCTCGTTCGTCGCGGCGATGCAGACTGTCGCTTTCACCAAAGGCGTTCTCATGGCTCTATCAGGTGGTGGTCCGCGCGGGCCGCTGCGCCGCTCCGGCATATTTGCCGCGCTTTGCGTCGCTTTCGGCGTGGGCGCGGCCGTCGGGGCCTTTGCGACCAAAGGCATTCCCGATCTCACGCTTGGCATTCCCGTGACCGCTCTGCTGATCATCCTGTTGCGCTGCGAAATCGAACGGAGCGAGGTGCCCGCATGAGCTCGCCGTCCGACCGACCTGTGGGGTGGTCGCGATTCTTCCCAGTCTCCGGCTGGCTTGTTGCCTATCGCGGCGAATGGCTGGCATCGGACGCAGTGGCCGGAATAACGCTGGCCGCGTACGCGATTCCCGTATCGCTGGCCTATGCGACGCTCGCCGGTCTGGCGCCGCAGGTTGGCATCTATGGCTACATGCTCGGCGGTATCGGCTATGCGCTGCTTGGGTCGTCGCGGCAGCTCGCGATCGGCCCGACCTCGGCAATTTCGCTGATGATTGCCTCCACGGTCGGGGTGCTCGCCGGCGGGGACGCGGTGCGATACGCGCAGATCGCCAGCCTTGCGGCTTTTGCGGTCGCGGTCCTGTGCTTCGTCTGCTGGCTGTTCAAGCTCAGCGTCCTCGTCCGCCTGGTCAGCGACAGCATACTGGTTGGCTTCAAGGCCGGCGCCGGGCTCACCATCATCATGAGCCAATTGCCGAGCCTGTTCGGCGTCGCGGGCGGTGGGCACAATTTCTTCGATCGTGCGTTGCGACTCGTAGCGCAGATCGGCGACACCAACCTTCTCATCGTGACGATCGGCGCGGTGGCGCTCGCGCTTTTGCTGCTCGGCGAACGGCTTTTGCCGGGAAAGCCGGTCGGCATCACGATCGTCGCGCTGTCGATCCTCGCTGCCACGCTGCTCTCCCTGCCGGCCGCCGGCGTGCCCGTGACCGGGAAGATCCCGGAGGGACTGCCGACGCTGGCGCTGCCGACGTTTGGTCTCCTGCAGTTCGACGATCTCTTTCCGCTCGCCGCGGGATGTGTGCTGCTGGCCTACATTGAGGGCGTCTCGGCTGCTCGCAGCTTCGCGGCCAAACATGGCTACGCACTGGACGTGCGGCAGGAATTCCTGGGGCTGGGAGCTGCGAATCTCGCTGCGGCTTGTGGTCACGGCTATCCCGTCGCCGGCGGGCTGTCGCAATCTGCTGTCAACGACAGCGCTGGGGCGCGCACGCCACTTGCCTTGCTGTTCTGCTCGATTGCGCTGGCGCTGTGCCTGCTGTTCTTCACGGGACTTCTGACGAATCTGCCGAAGGCCGTCCTGGCCGCCATCGTCTTTGCCGCAGTGTATCGGCTCGTGGACGTCCATGCCCTGCTGCGAATGTGGAAGGTCAGCAGGCTCGACTTCTATGCTGCGGCGATTGCGCTCGTGGCCGTTCTGCTGCTCGGCATCCTGCAGGGTGTCCTGCTTGCGTCGATTGCATCGATTTTCCTCCTGCTGGCGCGCGCATCGCATCCGAACATTGCATTCCTCGGCAGGCTTCCGGGAACCGGTCGCTATTCCGACAGCGCCCGGCACGACGGCGTCGAGCCGCTCGTTGGCGTCATCGCGTTCCGTCCCGAAGCCTCGCTCCTCTATATCAATGCCGAAACGATCCTGGCGGTGGTCCTCGAAGCCCTGCAGAAGTCGTCAGACATCAAGCTGGTGGCCTGCGACCTCTCCGCATCGCCCTACATCGATCTGGCTGGCGCGCGTATGTTGCGAGATCTCCATGATGAGCTCGCCTCTCGTCACGTCGCCTTCTGCATTGTTGGCGCTCATGCGCAATTGCGCGACCTGTTGCAGGCGGAGGGGCTCGCGGAGAAGACCGACAGTTCGCGGTGGCTGCGATCGCTCGACAGCGTCCTCGGCGACTTTCAAGTCAAATAGCCTCTGCTGCAGCGCGAAGCGTCCGAGCGCAAAGTCACCAACGCGTCTCCGATATCTCGCGACTGTTGACGTGGATCAAAGGAGCGGGCCCCCCGCCGTCCACGGTCCATCATCACCTTCCGCGCGAACCGATAAGAATCGGGAGATACCTATGTCCACGGACGCCAAGCCCACGCAGAAGCGCATTGATCGGTTCTTTTCGGGGCCCGGTGCACGGGCTGACGATTGGCGTGATCGGGTGGATGCTGCAAAAGCATGCGCCCGCGGCGGCGACCGCGCGAAATACGATGCGGCGCTGGCCGATCTCTCGATCACGGGGGAGTTTCACGGCTATCCCGGCCTGCGACGGATGGGGGCGCTACGCGAAGCAGCGGCGGCTAGCGATGGGGCAACGTCGCTTGCCCTTGCGACACGGAACACCCAGGCGTTGGCGACGCGATCCTTCCGCCAGCATCCGGCGACTGCAACGCGAAGGACGATGGCAACGGCGATGTGCCCGAGCTGGTCCCACCGACTTTCGGTGCGCATACGACACGCAGGCTCGGCTACTTCGGGCTGCTGCTCGCCCAATAGTCTGGCGTCAAACTCCAGGAGGAAACGAAAACCATGAGAAAGCCTGTTATCTATGCGGCCCTGATCGCCTTCCTCACCGGCGTCGCCGGATTCAGCACGCCGTCGCGCGCCGAGACCGGCGAGGTTGCGGTCGTCTTCACCAAGGGCGGCCTCATCGTCGGCGTCGGGGGTGGCGAGGGCGTTCTGCTGCTTCGGGGCAAGAGATATCCCTTTACGGTGTCGGGCATGAGCGTGGGCTTCACGATCGGCGCCTCGACCACCAAGCTGGTCGGCCGCGCTCTCAACCTGAGGGGCCCCGCCTCCATCGAAGGCTCCTATGCCGTAGGCGGAGCGGGCGGGGCGGTTGCCGCGGGGGCCGGCGCGGTTCAGCTGCAGAACGCGAACGGCGTCATCCTGCAGCTGAGCGGCCCGAAAATCGGCGCGGAGGTCTCGGCCGCCGTGGGCGGTGTCACCATTCGCCTCAAATGAGCGGAACGACGGGCCGCGTCGATGCGTGGCCCGTCGTCCTGCGCGGTGGGATGCGTTTCATGGATCCATCTTTCTGACGGTCTACGACCGGAGCGAGCGATGGCGTCTCATGAGCCTCGATTGAGTTCATCAGAAGCCATTGCCGAATCCCTCGAAGAATCGGCGCGGCTGTACCGACGTTGCCTGATGTTCGTTGAGCGTCGCTGCGGTCAATATCGCTCGGCGACGAAGTTCATTCCGCGTAAGCCCGCCTGGTCATTGTAACGTCCCTTATCGGAGCGTGGCGGCAGCTTGACCTTGTCCTTCTTGATCCGCTTGTGGGGGATCGACTTCAGCAAATGTGCGATGCAGTTCAACCGTGCCCGGCGCTTGTCGTCGGAGCGGATGATGTACCATGGCGCGTGTTTCGTACTGGTCCGCTTGAGCATGAGATCGCGGGCCCGCGAATAATCGTACCAGCGACGATAGGATTCGAGATCCATCGGGCTCAGCTTCCATTGTCGTACTGGATCATCGATCCTGGCTCTGAAACGGCGTTCCTGCTCGTCCATTCCGACCTCGAGCCAGATCTTGACCAGAATAATTCCGCCGTCGATCGCGTATTTTTCCATTTGAGGACAGAGGGTCAGAAATCGGTCGTGCTCCCTGGCCGTACAGAAGCCCATGACATATTCGACGCCGGCGCGATTGTACCAGCTCCGGTCAAAGATCACGATCTCACCGCCGGCGGGAAACTGCTCCATGTAGCGCTGGAAGAAGAGCTGCGTCTTTTCCCGATCGGACGGCGCCGGAAGCGCGACGACGCGAAAGACCCGCGGACTGACCTTCTCCGTAATGGCCTTGATCGTGCCGCCCTTGCCGGCGGCGTCTCTGCCCTCGAAGAGGACGATGACCCGCAGCTTGTTCGCCTTCACGAAGTCCTGCAGTTGGCACAGCTCGACTTGAAGCTTTTCGAGATGCTTCTCATAGTCCTTGCGCTTCATTCGTTCCGCAGGTTCGTTCTTTGCCATGCGTCCCTCTTCGTAACATCTGCTGCGACGGCGTCAGGAAAACGCTAGTCGTCTCCCCAGGAGATGGTCACGCCGATGTCCCCCGGCATGCCACCCGGGAAATCGATGATCTGGTAGGCGATGCGATAGCCGCGCGGCTTCAGATAGTCCGTCCAGAGCTGGAAGATCTCCTTCGGAATGCCGGTCAGCGTGTTCTCCCAGCCGGGCTCCATCTGGTTGATGGCGCGTCCCCTGTCCGTGCACAGCGTGTTGGGAAAGCGGTAGACCTGCACTTCCGTGAGGCCGTTTCGCACCGCACGCTGAATGACGGTCGAGGCGAGCTTGATCTTCTCCTCCTCCGACTTCCCGGATGGTTTGCTCAGCCGCTCGATCAAAGCCAGCTTCTCGGCTTCAGCGGCGGCGGCGACGCGGACATATTGTTCTGCCTTCTCGGCCTCCTTCAGCGCGGCTTCCTTCCGGATCTGCGTTGCACTGGGGATGAGATCGTCAATGCCTGGCATGGCGGCGGCTCCTGATTTCTGGTTTGTTCCAGTGATCGAGGCTAGGCGGGGCGAAGTGCATTCCCTTGATGCAAATCAAGCAATTCGGGGCCGGGGTCGTCACTCTCGGCGCAATTCAGGGGACACGCGGTCCCGGTCAGGAGGGAACGTTGAGCGAGCAGCTGCACCCGATGGGCCCGCATCATCTGCCCTTCTACATTGTTGCGCCCGGTGAGACCGACTGGCTGATGGTGGCGACCGGGCTGATCTTGATCGGCGCAGTTTTCAGCGTCGGGCTGCTTTATTTGTATCTGCACAGCCTGCCCGAGCGCATGGCTCACAAGACGCAGAAGTTGCAGTTCGAGGTTGTGGCAGTGCTGGGCTTGATCGCGCTGTTCACGCACGAGCATCTCTACTGGATTGCAGCGTTGGTGCTTGCGATGATCGAGCTTCCGGATTTCGGGACGCCCTTGCGCAGCATTGCAGGATCGGTCGAACGGATCGCGGACGGTGCGTCGCCGAGCGGCGACGATCGGGTAACCGTCGGTGATACGCCTTCGACGGAGACGCGGCCCCAAGAGCTGCATCCGGCGGCATCCGGCAGCAAGGTACCCAGCCATGCTTGAGCTTGCCATCTGCTCACTCTTGACGATTCTTCCGGACTATCTCTACCGCCGCTTCGCGCAGGGCAAGCGGTTCGGCAAAGAGATCACGCTCTTCTCCGTCTGGTACGAGCTCAGATGGGGCATCACCGGCTGCCTGATGCTGACGGTGGCGCTGATCACGAGCGTCTTCTTCTTCCATCCGGCGACCCGGAACGCGGCGCTGTTGTTCCGGACCGTCCCGATCCTGCCCGAGGGCTCGGGGCGCGTGGTCGAAGTCAATTTCGGCTACAGCGCGGCAGTGAAGAAGGGCGACGTTCTGTTCACGCTGGACAGTTCGAAGCAGAAAGCCGCGCTCGAAACCGCCACGCGCAAGGTCGCGGAAATCGATGCCTCACTGGAGACCGCGAAGTCCGACGTGGTCAAGGCTGAAGCGCAGCTCGGGGAAGCAAAGGCCAACTATCAGCAGGCAAAGGACGAACTGGACGTCAAGATCGAGCTGCAGCGCCGGAATCCCGGCATCGTGCCGCAGCGCGATATCGAGAAGCTGCAGGTTATAGTCGATCAGCGGCAGGCGGGAATTGACGCGGCGAGGGCCACGTTGCAGTCGGCGGCCTTGCGAGTCTCGACGCTCCTGCCAGCGGAGAAGGCGAGCGCTCAAGCCGCGCGGGCTGAGGCTCAGGTTGACCTGGACAAGACCTTCGTTCGCGCCGGCGTCGACGGACGCGTTGAACAATTCCTCATTCGCGCCGGCGATGTGGTCAATCAGTTGATGCGGCCGGCCGGTATCCTCATTCCCGAGGGCGCCGGTCAGGCCAAGCTGCAAGCCGGGTTCGACCAGATCGAGTCCGGCATCATGCGGGAGGGGATGGTCGCCGAGGCGACCTGCATCTCGAAGCCATGGGTGATCGTCCCTCTGGTGGTGACGTCCGTTCAGGATTACATCGCAGCGGGGCAGTTCCGGTCCGGCGAGCAACTCATCGAGGCGCAGAACCTCGCCAAGCCCGGTACCATTCTCGTGTTCCTCGAACCGCTTTACAAAGGCGGTCTCGACGGGGTGACGGCCGGCAGCAGCTGCATCGTCAATGCCTACACCAGCAATCACGACGAGATCGTCGACCCCAAGACGTCGACCGGCCGCAAGATCGCACTCCATGTCATCGACGGCATCGGGTTCGTGCATGCCTTGCTGCTGCGCATCCAGGCTTTGCTGCTGCCGTTCAAGACGCTGGTGTTCGGGGGCGGTCACGGATGAGGAACAGATGCATGTATGATGTGAGAGCCCCGGTCGCGGGAGTAGCGCTATCGCTCGGCGCCTTGTTCGCATCAGCCGGCGGCGCGGGGGCGGTCGAGCTGAACGGCGCCTGGGCGAGCAGCGCGGATCAATGCGACAAGGTGTTCACCCGCGAAGGCGGGAGGATCGGCTTCACGGACATGTCCGAAGTCTACGGCGGCGGCTTCATCGTCGATGGCAGGCAACTGATCGGAAAGTTCGCGCGGTGCACGGTCAAGGCACGGAAAGACGACGGTCCAAATGTCAACCTGGTCGCGTCCTGCGCAACGGACATTATGCTGTCCAGTGTTCAGTTCAGCCTGAAGCAGCTCGACGCGAACAGCATCGCCCGGCTGTTTCCGGGGATGGCGGACATGGAGATCATTTATCATCGCTGCCCGTTCAACTGAGCAAGCGGTCGCGTAGGCTTGATGCATGTCAAGCAACTGCGTGCGCGCAGGCGTCAAGTGCCGTTCATCCCCGGGAGGATAGACATGACATCCAACAGATGTGTTCACAGGACGATCTACGCGATGCTCGGAGCAGCGACGGTTGTGGTCGCTCCCGGCGTCCAGGCGCACGCGGACGACCCGGCCAGGATTCTCAAGTCGATGTCGGACCATCTCGCCGGTCAGAAGACGCTGTCCGCGTCCTTCGACAGCGACATCGAGATCATCACGCCAGAACTCCAGAAGATCCAGTTCGCGAGCTCCGGCGAGATCAAGATGAGCCGCCCGGACAAGCTCCGGGTCAGGCGCACCGGCGGTTATGCCGATGTCGAGCTGGTCTATGACGGCAAGCTGATTTCGATCTATGGCAACAATGCCAAGAGCTATGTTCAGGCAGACGCGCCCGGGACCATCGACAAGATGATCGACGCGCTTCAGGCGCGTTCCGGCATCGGGATGCCGGGCGCCGACCTGCTGCTCTCCAATGCGTTCGACGAGTTGATGGCCACCGTCATCGAGGGCAAGCATATCGGGCAGGGTGTCGTCGATGGCGTCGAGTGCGAGCATCTTGCGTTCCGCACGCCGGACACGGACTGGCAGATCTGGATCGAGGCCGGCGCCAAGCCCGTGCCGCACAAATACGTCATCACCAGCAAGACACTCGCCGGGGCGCCGCAATACACGCTCCGGATCAAGGATTGGAAGGCTGACGCTCTGAACGCCGATGTCTTCGCATTCGTTGCGCCGGCGGGCGCCACCAAGGTCGATCTGGAGGGTGCCGCAATTGCAGAGTTCGACGAGCTTCCCCCTGGTACACCGACAGGAGCAAAGAAATGATCGCGCTTCGAAAAGTCATCGTGTTTGCCGCAGGGGTAACCGCCTTCAGCGCCGGATTGTCCTCGAATGAAACAAATGGCCTCATCGAAGGAAGCTTCTTTGCCGAGGCCCAGGCGAGGGTCGGGCGCCCCTTGACTCCCATGAGCTATGCCGGTGTTGCCCGGAGAACCACACGCCGCGCGGTCGCCGTAGGAGCGGCGGGAGCTGCCGGTGCCTACTACGGCTCATCCTGCGTTCAGGTCGTCGATGCCTATGGCCGGGTCGTGACGCGCTGCTGACAAGACCCGCCAGGGCGAGACGCTTCTTCCGTGCGGCCGTGCTCGGATTGTGCTTTGATGAGAGCCGTTCGATCATTGTGGCCGCCGAAAGAGAGCATGAGCGGACGTGTCCCCAGTGCTGCAGGCGCCTCGTCCGGCCGGGCCGCGTGTCTCGCCGCTTGCCTGGTCGCCTTTCTGGTCGTCGTCTCCGCGCCGGCGATGGGTGCCGAGCGTAGCACGCCCAAACGGATCTTGTTGCTGCATTCTTTCGGGCGAGACTTTCGCCCATGGAGCGAGTATGCGCTGAGCATCAAGGCCGCGCTGGAGCAGCAGGCGCAGTGGCCGCTCGATGTCCAGGAGCACACCCTGCTGACGGCACGGTTCAACAATCCCGGGCCTGAGGAGCCGTTCGTCAACTATCTCCGCTCCCTTTACGCGGGCGTCCCCCCAGATGTTGTTGTTAGCATCGGGGCGCCGGCTGCACGATTTGTCCAGAAATATCGCGATCAGCTTTTTCCCGATACGCCGATGGTTCTGACCGCGGTCGAAGAGCGGCTGGTGAACCGCTCGGACTTGACCGACAACGACACCGTGATCTCCGTCCGGAACAACTTCACGGCTGCGTTCAACGGTGTCCTCAAGGTCCTGCCGGAGACGAAGACGATCGCTGTCGTGATCGGCGCCTCTCGCCTGGAAAAGTTCTGGCTCGACGAGATCAAGCGCGAGACGGCACCTTTCGAAGGGCGCGTGGCCTTCGTCTGGTACAATGAACTGTCGTTCGACGAGATTCTGAAGAGAGCATCGGTGCTTCCGCCGCACACGGTTCTGTTCTGGGGCTTGATGTCGGTCGACGGGGCCGGCATTGTCCATGAAAGCGATCTTGCCCTGCGCAGTCTTCGCGCCGTCGCCAATGCTCCGATATTTTCTTATCAGGAGCCGTTTTTCAACGGCTATACGGTCGGCGGCCCGATGCATTCGATCGGCGCGACCACCACGAAGACGGTCGAAGCCGTGATCCGCATCCTGGCCGGCGAGAGACCAGGCACGATGAAGTTCGAGCCCCTCCAGTTCGGGCCTCCGAA
Source organism: Bradyrhizobium sp. CCBAU 25338 (assembly GCF_028128965.1). NCBI lineage: Bacteria > Pseudomonadati > Pseudomonadota > Alphaproteobacteria > Hyphomicrobiales > Nitrobacteraceae > Bradyrhizobium > Bradyrhizobium sp. CCBAU 25338. The sequence goes on along the minus strand of NZ_LFKY01000039.1, from coordinate 278,705 downwards.
ATACGATTGGCGTGAAATGCAGCGCTGGGGCATCAGCGAGAGCGACCTTCCCACTGGAAGCGAAGTACTGTTTCGGCAGGCGGGCCTTTGGGAGACGTACCGCTGGCAGATCGCAATGCTCGCCACCGTCATCCTGATCCAGGCGGGTCTGATCGGCGGCCTGCTTTACGAGCGACGCCGGCGGCTCGTGGCCGAGGTCGAGTCCCGGCAGCGTCTTGCGGAGCTGGCCCACGTCAACCGATACGCGGCGGCAGGCGAGCTGACCACGTCGATTGCCCACGAGCTGAATCAGCCGTTGGGGTCGATCCTGACGAACACCGAGACGGCGGAGCTGATGTTGAAGAGCGAGTCGCCCAATCTGGTGGAAATCGGAGAAATTCTCGCTGATATCCGGCGCGACGACCAGCGGGCCAGCGAGGTGATCCGCAGGCTGCGCAGCATCCTGAAGAAGACGCCGTTCGAGATCGCCAATATCGACCTCAACGACACGGTGGGCGAGGCAATCAGGCTGATGTCCGCCGTCAGCGATGGGCGCCGAATTGCCCTGAAATTTGCGCCATCCGCCAGCGTGCTGCGGGTCAAGGGCGATCCCATTCAGCTTCAGCAGGTCATTCTCAATCTGATCATCAACGCGATCGACGCGATCTCGCAGGCCGGTACGACGGAGCGGGAGATCCATGTGGCAACGGCCCAGTCCGATGCGTTTGCGGAGATCCGGATCGGCGACAGCGGGCCGGGGATCGCTCCCGCAGACGTGAAGAATATCTTCAACCCGTTCTTCAGCACCAAGCCGCAAGGCATGGGCATGGGCCTTGCCATCGTCAGGACCATCGTTGAAGCCCACGGCGGCAACATCGCTGCCGAGAACCGGCCATCGCGCGGTGCGCTGTTCACGATCAGGCTGCCCATCGTGCATTGACCGTCGGTCGCCGAACTGTCGACGGGCGCATCGCAGCAAATCGCCTGCGCGGGGTTTCTTTGATCTTTGTCAACGAAGGCCGGCTTGGCGCGCCGATGCTGACACTTGCCTCGACGATGGAGGATGCGATGTTTCGTAGCGGCAAGACCCTGATTGCGCTCATGATGCTTATGGCGACACCCGTCGCAACGTTCGCGCAGACGTCCGACAAGCCAGCGGCACCGGCGATGCAACCGGCGAGCCCGGCCGCGCCGTCCGCGGAACTGCTGAAGCCCGAGCAGCTCGAGGCGCTCGTGGCACCGATCGCGCTTTACCCGGACGATCTGCTCGCAAACGTGCTGGCCGCCTCCACCTACCCACTGGAGGTGGTCCAGGCAGACCGATGGCTCAAGGAGCGCAAGTCGCTGAAGGGCGATGCATTGAAGACCGAGGTCGACAAGCAGCCCTGGGATGACAGTGTCAAGGCGCTCACGAGCACTGCGGACGTTCTCGCCATGATGAGCGACAAGATCGATTGGACCAAGAATCTGGGCGATGCGTTCCTCGCCCAGCAGCCGGACGTGATGGACGCGATCCAGCGCCTGCGCACCAAGGCCTACGACAACAAGAAGCTTGCTACGACGAAGCAGCAGAAGGTCAGCGTTCAAACCCAGGAGAACAAGCAAGTCGTCGTGATTCAGTCGGCGGATCCCGAAGCGATCTACGTGCCGTATTATGATCCGGCAACGGTCTACGGAACGTGGCCTTACGCAGAATATCCTCCCTACTACTTCGGATATCCGTCGTATATCGGCGCCGGCGTAATCGCCGCGGGTCTCGCGTTCGGTACGGCCTGGGCGATCGGACGCTGGGGCAATTATTGGGGAGGCGGCTGCAATTGGGGCAACCGCAACGTCTACGTCAATCACCGGGCCACCAACATCAACGCCGGCTGGCAGCACAATCCGACACATCGTCAGGGCGTGCGCTACAACAATGCCAACGTGTCGCAGCGTTTTGGCAACAACAATATCAAGGCCGGCGCGTCGGACCGCATGGATTTCCGCGGCCGTGATGGCAATCAGGTGCTGCGTCCTAGTCAGGGTGCTGGCGATCGCGCGGGTGACCGTGCGGGCGATCGCGGCGATCGTCAGGGAGCAGGGGATCGCGCCGGTGCCGGTGCGCGAGATCGTCCGGGCGGCGGCGATCGCGCGGGCGCAAGCGATCGTGCCAAAGGTGCCGGCGATCGTGCCAAAGGTGGCGGCGATCGCGCCAAGGCGGCGAACCGCGCCGGTGGCGGTGCGGCAAACCGCGGCGGTGGTGGCAATCGTGGCGGCGCGATGAACGTCTCGTCCGGGCGGTCGGCGGCCGCGGCGTCGGCCCGCGGTCGGTCCAGCATGGCGAGCATGCCGCGCGGCGGTGGCGGACCGAGCATGGCCGGCCGTGGTGGCGGCGGAATGTCGATGGGGGGTGGCGGCGGCTTCCGCGGCGGAGGAGGCGGCCGCGGTGGTGGCGGCGGCCGGCGCTCCGATGTGGCGCTGAAGCATGATGTCGTCCTGCTCGGCCATCTCGGCAATGGGCTCGGCTACTATCGCTTCAGCTATATCGGCAGCGACAAGGCTTATGTCGGCGTCATGGCGCAGGAGGTCGAGCAAATCATGCCGAACGCCGTCATGCGCGGCAGCGACGGGTATCTGCGGGTCCATTACGAGAAGCTCGGCCTGAAATTCCGCACCTACCGCGACTGGCTCGCCGCCGGCGCGACGATCCCGGCGGAGGTAACGCCATGATCGGTCTGAAATCATGTCGTCGCGCTGTCTTGCCGAGCGTCATGGCGCTCGCGCTGATGTGCACCGCGAGCCTGGCTCAGCAATCCTACCGGACGCCTGAGGAAGCGGGGTCCGCGCTCGCCGAGGCGGTCAAGAGCGGTCCGCGTGAGATCATGAAGGTCCTCGGCAGATCGGCGGCCGACATCGTCTCGTCCGGAGACGAGGTCGCCGATGCCGATATCCGTGCACGCTTCGTCTCCATGTATGACTCCAAGCATGCGATCAAGGCGGAGGGCAACAAGAAGGCCACGCTGATGCTCGGACCCGAGGACTTCCCGTTCCCGATTCCACTCGTCAACACCAGAACGGGCTGGGAGTTCGACACCGACGAGGGACGCATCGAGGTGCTTCGTCGCCGTATCGGCCGCAACGAGCTCGATGCGATCCAGACTTGTCTCGCCTATGTCGATGCCCAGAACGAATATGCCGACAAGGATCGCGGCGAGGGCGCAGGCGTCTACGCGCAACGCATTGTCTCTACGGCCGGCAAGAAGGATGGGTTGTTCTGGTGGGACGACAGCGACCCGAGCCCGCTTGGCGCGCTGGCGGCACAGGCCTCAGCCGAAGGCTACAAGGCTGGTGAGAGACCGGCGCCGTATCACGGCTATTACTTCCGTATCCTCAAAGGGCAGGGGTCCGATGCGCCGGGCGGCGCGCTCAACTACGTGGTCAAGGGCAAGATGATCGGCGGCTTCGCGTTGATCGCCTGGCCCGCGGAGTACGGAAATTCCGGCGTCATGACCTTCCTGGTCAATCACGCCGGCACCGTCTACCAGAAGGACCTCGGCAGGCGGACGGAGTTCGTCGCGCGGCGCATCACGCTGTTCGATCCCGACCAGACCTGGAAGAAAGTCGATGCTGCCAAGCCGTGACCACATGCGCCCTGCACGGCGGGCGTTCGTCATTCGCCTGGCGGCGCTGGCGCTCCTGGCAATTTCAGTGCCGGTGACGCCGTCGCTTGCCCAAGCGTCCGGCCAGGTGCGGGTCAAGATCGTGAAGGCGGGTCTGCTGGTCGGTGGTGGCGCCGGCAGCGGCGTTCTGACCTATCGTGGCCGCGACTATCCGTTCCGCATGACTGGCGTCAGCCTGGGCATCACCGCTGGTGCGACGGTCGGCCGGCTCGATGGTTGGGCGTCAGGAATTCGCCACATCGGCGACTTCGCCGGCACCTACAGTTCCGTCGGTGGCGGCGCCGCGCTGGTCGGCGGCGTCAATGGCGTCCATCTCCGGAACGACAAGGGCGTCACGATGGTGCTGCAGGGACCAAAGGCCGGGGTGGAATTCGCCGCCAATCTCAGCCACATCACGATCTCGCTGAGATGACGGGCGCGCATCGCAGCCCGGCAATCGTCATGTCTTGTTTCGATCGGTCGTCCGACGGGTGATCTGCGCCAGCTCAGGGGGCGACTATTGCGCGCCGTGCGTTCGCCGCACCGGAACTGGCCTGAATCAACCGGCTTGTGGAAACGTGAGCGATCCTATAATTCCTACGGGAGCGACCGTCGAACAAGTTCAATTGCATGATCCCCTTGCTTCTCATGCAGTCACGATCGCAGGCGCGCACTTGAAGCAATGTGGCGCGTCCGCGACATCGCGGCAGGTGAAAAGCGGCACCTCACGTGTGATCAGTTGGTCTATCCTCGGAAAGCAAGCTGGTTCTCCAGGCTGTTGCTCTCGCCAAGCGAGGAAGCCAGTCACGTCGCGCCTGCCGGAAGACCCCGGGATACTGTCCGCGTTTCGCTCGCGCTCTTCCTGATATCGCTGGGCGCCATCGCCGTCGTGTGGTGGTGGTTGGGGACGCCAGTCCATCTGGTGCGCGCACCCATCGATCCAAACGACAAGGTCCAGTGCATCTCATACGCTCCATTCCGCAACCATCAGACGTCACTTTCGCCTGCGACGCAGGTATCGCGTGAGCAGATCGCGGAGGATCTTGCCCAGCTGGCGGAGATAACCGACTGCATCCGTACCTATGCGAACGATCTTGGTCTCGACCAGATCCCCGAACTTGCGGCCAGAGCGGGGCTGAAGGTCATCCAGGGCATTTTCCTCGACAAGGACAAGCAGAAGAACCGAACGCAGATTTCGACGGCGATACGCCTCGCCAGGGAATATCCCGAGACCGTGATCGCGCTCGTGGTCGGAAACGAGACGCTGCTGCGCAAGGACATAACTGTATCCGATCTCGCCGACACGATCCGCTCGGTGAAGGCGCAGGTCAGTGTCCCCGTGACCTATGCCGACGTCTGGGAATTCTGGCTGAGCAATCGTGAGCTCTATGACGTCGTCGATTTCGTCACGATTCATATCCTGCCATATTGGGAGAACGTGCCAATCCCGGCGGAATCCGCCGCCACGCACGCCGACGCAATACGCCGACAGATCGCGGCGGCTTTTCCGGGCAAGGAAATCCTGATCGGAGAAATAGGTTGGCCGAGCCAGGGACGGATGCGGGAATCGGCGTTGCCGTCCCCTGTCAATCAGGCCCGGGTGGTCTCGGAGGTCCTCGACCTTGCCCGACGCGAGCATTTTCGCGTCAACCTGTTCGAGGCCTATGACGAATCCTGGAAGCGGGAGATCGAGGGCACGGTCGGCGGATCATGGGGCCTGTTCGGAGGCGAGGAACGCGTGCTCAAATATCCTGCCGGCATCCCCGTCAGCAACTATCCGCTCTGGAAGCTGCAGATGTGCAGTGGAATTGCGCTGGCGACGCTGGTCTTCGGCGCGGCGTGGTTGACCTCGCGTCGTAAGCCCGGGCGCGCTGGCCTGGCTTCATGGTTTGGGGTCGCAATATCGGCGACGACAGCCGGAATCCTGTTTGGCGTGGCCGCCCAGAAGGTGTTCTTTGAAAGTATCGGAATGGGTGGCTGGCTCCTGTGGAGCTCTCTGCTGGTGGCCGCCACGGTTTCGCCGGTGCTCGGTGCCAACGCCCTGATATCGGGGCGCCCACTGCCCAGTTGCCAGGAATTGCTCGGCCCCAAAGGCTACCGGACGGAGTCGATGCTCGTGACCATGCACGGGTTGGCCCTGATCGGAACGGCCGTAATCGGTACGGCCACTGCGCTCGGGCTTGTGTTCGACCCGCGCTTTATCGACTTTCCTTTTGCGGCTCTCACCATGGCGGCGTTACCTCTCGCGGCCGTGACGCTGCTCAATCCGCCCGGGAAGGGAAGCCGTCCTGTGGCGGAGACGTTGTTTGCGGGCGTGTTTGTCGGAGCGGCGGTCTATGTAGGGTTCAACGAAGGGCCGGCGAACTGGCAGGCGATGTGGACTTGCGCCGCCTATCTCCTGCTTGCCGCGACGCTGTGGCGGGTGCGCGCCTCTTGATCGCCATCAAGGTCGCCTCGGAGCCGGAGCACGCGATCCGATCTGCGTCAGTAAACGAAAGCCGGAGTTTCGAGCAGGTGGTCATTCACCAGCACGACGCCCGGGATCGCCTCGGCCGCGACGCGGATGGCTGTGCGTTCGGCCGCAGATGGCGCGAAGCCCCAGATGTCGATGATGCCGTTCTGGACGGTTGCGTTCAGGTTGAACGTATGCGCCCAAGGCTGCTTCTTGATTTCTTCAAGGAATCTCTTCCTGATGGTCGAATCGGAAAGTGAAATCTCCAGCTTCGGCCGGGCGCTCGCGATCGCCTGCAGCAGATTGGCCCGGCTGACGATTCCGACGAGCTGATCCTGCTTGTTGACGATCGGCACACGCTTGATCTGACGCTCCTCGAGCAGCATGGCGATGTCGCTCAGCGGCGTTTCGGGGGTGGCAGTCACGACCTCGCGGGTCATGATATCCTCGACCTTGATCGCGTGCGACTTGACGTAGTCAGTCGCCATCTGCGCGTCGCCGGTCAGGAGGCGAAGCCACCAGGCATAGTGCCGCTCGGTGCCGGATTCGGTTCGATGCATCAGGTCGCCTTCGGTCACGATCCCGAGGATCTTGTTGTCGGCATCGACGACCGGCACTGCGCTGATGCGGCGCTCGAGCAGGATCTTGGCGACTTCGCGGACGGTTGCATTTGCGCCGACGGTCACCACCGGGGCGATCATCACGTCGTGTGCTTGCATGGCAGGCCTCCGTGTTGGTTGCTGGCATCTTGCCGCGTTTCGGGCCAACCGGATTGATCGGGATCAAGGAGCGGCCGGACCGCTTGATTTGCGTCAACGGGATCATCGGGAAACGCGAGATAAGGGTATCATTCGAGTAATGGAGCAATGACATGTCTCTTGCCAGCGTCATGGTCTACGTCGATTCCGAGCAGCAGGACGAAGGGCAGATTGCCGTCGCCGAGGCGGTCGCGAGCGGCTTTGAGGCCGCCTTGCTCGGCGTCTCGGCCGTCGCAATAGAGCCTCCGTTCGTCGCCGAAGGCGTGATCATCGAACAGACCACCGAGGAGGATCTCAAGCGCATACGCGCAACGCTGTCGGACAAGGAGGCGTGGTTCAGGCGCATCGTTCGCCTGCCGAGTGAAAAGGTGGAATGGCGCTGGACGATCGGTCTTCCGACCGAGTTCCTGGTCGAGCAGTCCAGGGCGGCGGACCTCGTCGTGGTGAGGCGCAGTCGGCTGAAGCCGAACTACTCCCGTCACCTCGATGCGGCGGGAGCCATGTTGCGGCTGGGCCGTCCGATCCTCTCGGTGCCGGACGGCGTCACCCGATTGACGGGCGATCGGATCGTGATCGGCTGGAAGGATGCCCGGGAGTCGCGCTTGGCCGTTCGGGACGCGCTGCCGTTTCTGACCCGCGCTTCGCAGGTCACGGTCGCCGAAATCTGCACGTCGAGCGAACAGGATGCGGCGCGAGACCGGGTGCGGGACGTGACCAGATATCTTCAGCGTCACGGCGTGAGCTGCCAGCACGAGGTGCGCGTGCATACGGCGGAGCCTGACGCGGGCTACCTCGTTCGGCTGGCCGCCGATGTCGGCGCCGACCTCATCGTGACCGGAGGGTATGGGCACAGCCGGTTGGGCGAGTGGGTTTTCGGCGGCATGACGCAGAGCCTTCTAGAGCACGCTCCGGTCTGCCTGTTGATGTCGCACTGACGTCCACGTCACAGGAGAGTGTGCAAATGGACAAGGATGGTCGAGCGGCGAAGAAGAGCGTGGCGAAGCGAAAGGCGGAAGTGCCCGGACCTGATCGCGACGCGCCGGTCGACGCACCGGTCCTGGAGACCAGGCCGGCCGACCGCGCGATCAAGGATGCCCTCGAGGACGACGAGGTGCGTCAGGCGCTTGGCGTACGTCGCAGGGACAAGCGCCCCTGAAGCATGATCCCGAGAAGCGCGCGACGGTTTTCCCGCGCGACAAACGCGGAACGGGTTTGCGCGGAGATCATGCTCAAACAGTAACCCAAGGCGCGGTGACGTCTCGTCCTGAACTCATCGCGCTTAACCCGCAGCCCGCCGGCCTTCCCCGCTGTCGCGCTCTGCGGCACGGACGATCTCGATGGTCCGCAACACGCTCGACGGATTCACGCTGATCGAGTCGATCCCGAGCTCAGCCAGATACTGCGCGATCTCCGGATAGTTGGCGGGAGCCTCGCCACAGATGCCGACGTGGCGTCGGTTGCGCTTGGCGCCAAGCACGGCCATCGACAGCATTTGCAGCATGCCGGGATCGCGCTCGTCGAAGTCGAAGGCGACGATCTCGGAGTCCCGGTCGACGCCAAGCGTCAGCTGGGTGAGATCATTGGAGCCGATGGAGAATCCGTCGAACAACTGCGCGAACTGGTCGATCAGGATGACGTTATTCGGGATCTCGCACATCATGAATATTTCCAGGCCGCCCTCGCCTCGCTTGAGGCCATGAGTTGCCATGGCTGCAATGACCTTGCGCGCTTCCTCGACACGCCGGCAGAACGGAATCATGATTTTGAGATTGGTAAGGCCCATCGCCTCGCGCACCCGCTTCATCGCAGCGCATTCCAGCGCAAATCCTTGCGCATAGGCGGGGTGCGCGTAGCGTGCGGCGCCCCGAAAGCCGAGCATCGGGTTCTCCTCGCGAGGTTCGAAATCGGCGCCGCCGAGAAGGTTCGCATATTCATTGGTCTTGAAATCGGAGAGGCGCACGATCACCGGCCGGGGATAGAACGCGGCCGCGATGGTGCCGACGCCCTCCGAAAGCCGCTCCACGAAGAACTCGGACGGCTGCTTGTGGCGTGCGGTCAGCAGCTTGATCTTCCGCCGGTCCCGCACTGAGGTCACCTTGTCGGGGCAGGCGAGCGCCATCGGATGGATTCCGATATGCTGGTTGATGATGAATTCCATACGCGCAAGGCCAACGCCATCGCTCGGCAGGGATGCGGTCTTGAACGCGACCTCGGGATTGCCGAGGTTCACCATGATTTCGGTGCGCGGCTTCTGCACGCTTTCGATGGCGGTCCGTTCGACCTCGTATGGCAGGGTCCCCTCGAAGACGTGACCGATGTCACCTTCCGCGCAGGACACCGTCACGGCCGCGCCCGTCTTGGCTCTCTTGCTGAAACCGCCTGTTCCGACCACCGCGGGCACGCCGAGCTCGCGTGCGATGATGGCGGCATGGCAGGTCCGGCCGCCATGATCGGTCACGATCGCGGCGGCGAGCTTCATGACGGGCTCCCAGTCCGGACGCGTAGCCGTCGCGACAAGCACCTCGCCGGGGCGGAATTTCTGGAGATCCCGGTCGTTCCTGATCAGCCGGATGCGCCCTGCCGCGATCTTTTCCCCGACGGCGCGGCCTTCGGCCAGCGCCGTCCCGGGTGATTTCAGGACATAGCTCTCGAGCGCCTCTGGCTTCCGCCGGGAGGCGACCGTCTCGGGCCGGGCCTGGATGATGTAGAGCGAACCGTCCTTGCCGTCCTTGGCCCATTCCACGTCCATCGGGGTCGGCTTGCCGGACTTTTGCGAGTAATGCTTCTCGACGAGCATCGCGCATTCGGCCAGCGTCAGGACCTCGTTGTCATTGATGCAGAATTGCTGGCGCTCGCTCGCCGGCGTTGCAACGTTCCTTGTTGCATTGTGTCCGCGGCCGTAGACCATCCGCTTTGCCTTGGATCCCAGGCGGCGCGACAGAACCGCGCGGAAGCCGGCGTTGAAGGTCGGCTTGTGAACGTAGAATTCATCGGGATCGACGACGCCCTGCACGATATTTTCACCGAGTCCGTAGACGCCGGTCACGAATACGACGTCGCGAAACCCGGTCTCGGTATCGAGCGTGAAGGTGACGCCGCTTGCCGCGATATCCGAGCGGACCATCTTCATCACGGCAACCGACAGCGCGACCTTGAAGTGATCGAAACCATTGTCGATCCGATAGGAGATCGCACGATCCGTGAACAGTGAAGCAAAGCAGCGGCGGCAGGCCTCTATCAGCCCGTCTGCGCCCCGGATGTTGAGAAAGCTGTCGTGCTGACCGGCAAAGCTTGCGGTCGGAAGGTCCTCGGCCGTGGCCGAGCTGCGGACCGCGACCGCGACGTTGCGTCCGTATTCCTGCTCCAGCTGCCGATACGCCTGTCTGACCTGATGGCGCAGATCCTCCCGGTCGGTCGCCGCGTAAACGATCGCGCGCGCGGCGGCGGCGCGGCGGGCAAGATCGGCGATCCGCCGCTTGTCCAGCCCGGCGAGGAGCCGGCCGAGCTTGTCCCATGCGCCCGCCTCGGTCAGGGCGTCCCGATACGCGGCCGCGGTCAGCGCAAAACCGTTCGGGACCTTGACGCCCTCCGGCGTCAGCGCCGAATACAATTCGCCCAGGGATGCGGTCTTGCCTCCGACCAGCGGCACGTCGGCAAGACGTATGTCCCTGAACCAGCGAATGTAGCTCGATGCGTCCATCGCGCATTCTCCCGCGCTGCAGAATGGGTCTGAATGGCGACGACTTTCGCGCATCTCCGCGCCGTCGGTTTGCGCAAGATCAAGTGCGCAGCACATGCCGGCTTTAGCTGTGAACATTGATGATGATCGAACCAGACCAGAACGGCTCTTCGCGGGCGAAGTCGCGATTTTGGCAGAGCGCCTCCGGCTTCTGGCGGGGAGCATCGGCCTGGCGCGTATGGCTGCTATGCGGGCTGTTGGTGATGGTCGTCGTCCTCCAGCTCTACGTGCAATTTCGCTTCAACTACTGGAACCGCGACTTCTTCGATGCGCTGGAGAGCCGCGATCCTGCGTGGCTGAGAGGGCAGGCGTTCCTGCTCGTCCCCTTGTGTATCGGGAGCATCACGCTCGCCGTGACGTCGGTCTGGGGCCGCATGACCGTGCAGAGACAATGGCGGGAATGGCTGACCGGCAAGGTGATCGACTATTGGGTGGAGGATGACCGTTACGCCCGCCTCGCGGCTGTGCAGAGCGAGCAGCAGATTCCCGAATACCGGATCGCCGAGGATGTCAGGATCGCGACGGACGCGCCGATCGACTTGGCGCTCGGACTGGTGTCCGCGTTGCTCAGCGCGGTCATTTTCATTCAGGTCCTCTGGACGGTCGGTGGCGGCATCGCGATCCCCGTGGGAAGTCATTCCGTCCGGATTCCGGGCTACCTTGTCTTGGGTGTGGCGCTCTATTCCGGCATCGTGACCACTGCGATGATGACGGTCGGGGCGCCGCTGACCCGGCTGGTTCAGATCAAGAACCAGGCGGAGGCGGAGTTGATCACGGCGGCACACCAGCTCCGCGATATCGGGGAGGGTATCGCGCCGCAAGAACAACGGCCGGAAGTCTGCCGTGACCTTCGCAGCACTCTCAGAACCACCATGGACCAGTGGCGCCGCCTGTGCTGGCAATTGATGCGGACGACGATCGTGTCGCACGGCAACTCGCTTCTGGCACCGATCATCGGGCTGGTGCTGTGCGCGCCGAAATTTCTCTCCGGGGCCATGACACTGGGCGAGCTCACACAAGCCGCCGCGGCCTTCACGCTGGTGCAGGCCTCGTTCAACTGGATTGTCGACAATTATGGGCGTATTGCCGATTGGATGTCGTCGCTGGAACGGGTCGGCAGTCTCCTGCTGTCGCTCGACCGCCTCAACCGGGACATGCCGCCGCAGCAGGCAGAGTCCCCGGCGCTTCCGACCGGCTCGGTCAAATTGCCGTAGAGAGAATGACCTGCTCGGCGAGACGCTTGATGTCGTCGGGCCGGCAGAGTTCTGTGCCGGGATTGAGCAGGGCGGCGGCGCCGGCGGCGACCGCCTGTCGAAAGCAGTGTTCGAGGCTCGCTCCAGATGCCAGCCCGTAGACCAGCGCGCCGAGAAAACTGTCGCCCGCGCCGACGGCGCCGACGGGCACGATCGCGAGAGGTTTGGCGCGCCACACGCGGTCGCTCGTCACCAGCGCGGCGCCGAGATGTCCCATCGTGAGGGCGACCATCGCCGCTTTACCGCTGCGCACCAGCGTTCCGGCAGCAGCTTCCCATTCGGCGGAATCAGACGGCTCCTGGCCGACCAGCTCGCGCATCTCCCGCAGGTTCGGCTTGACCAGCTCGACCCCTTCCGCCACCGCGGCAACGAGGGCCTGCCCCGAGGTATCAAGGATCATCTTGGCGCCGCGCTGTTTGACGATCCTCGCGACCCTTGCATAGAAGTCGTCGGGCACCCCTGCCGGCAGGCTTCCGCTGGCAACCACGAAGCCGGGAAACGGCTGCAGCGCCGACAGCAGGGCAAGGCATCTCTGCCATTCGTCCTCAGCAAGAGGCGGCCCTGGCAGGATGAAGCGATAGGGCTGGCCCGTGCCGATCTCGCGGACGAAGAAGTCTTGCCGGGTCTCGCCGGCGATCGGAAAGGTCAGGCTTTCGACGCCCTCCTTGTCCAGCAATTGACGCAGCAGGTCTCCCGTCAGTCCGCCCACCGGATAGAGCGCGGTGGCATTGCCGCCGAGGCGCTTGACCACGCGCGCAACGTTGATGCCACCGCCGCCGGGATCGCGGCGCTGCCCGATGCCGCGCAGCTTGGCGACAGGAACGATCCTGTCCACCGATGTCGACACGTCGACCGCCGGATTGGGCGTGATCGTGAGGATCGCGCTCATCGGCTCAGCTGGAGACCGTGGAGGCGGCCATCGCGCCGGGCGTTGCCGTCACGTTGTCGAGCCCCGCACGGCCTGCGGCAACCTGCGACCGTCGCGACGACCGAATGAGATCGGAATACCAGTGCGCCGACGCCTTCGGGGTTCGCTTCTGCGTGGCAAAATCCACATGCACGAGACCGAAGCGTTGCGAATATCCCGATGCCCACTCGAAATTGTCGAGCAGCGACCACACGAAATAGCCCTTGACGTTGGCTCCGGCCCGGATCGCTTCCTGCATTGCCGTCGTATAGGCGTCGAGATAGGCAATTCGTGCGGTGTCCTGAACACGGCCGCTATCGTCCGGCTTGTCGTCCGCGGCGGTTCCGTTCTCCAGCACGTAGATCGGCAGCCGGAAGCGCCGATGGATGTCCAGCAACGTATCGCGGAACGCGTCGGGAATGATGGGCCAGCCGATTGTGGTGCGGCGTACGCCATCAGGCGGTGCACCGAAGCCAGCGCCGATCGGATTGCTGTCGGCCTTGATGTAGTGCGGCGAATAGTGGTTGAGCCCGAACCAGTCGACCGGCCGTGCGATCTGCGCCATGTCACCGGGCTTGACGTAAGGCTCGATGGCCTCGGCAAGCTCCGGAGGATAGTAGGCAAAGTGCTGCGGATACGGGAATGCGTCATTCCAGTACGGCGCAAGGCGCTGCGTCGCCGCAACGTCCTCCTCCCGCGTGGTGGCGGGATAACAGGGCTGGCGGTTGTGAATGGCACCGAGCGATGCATCCGTCACCGATTGCCGGAGCACGTCGATGGCACGGCCGTGACTCAGGTTGACGTGGTGAATGGCTCGGTGCAAAGCGCCCCTGTTGGCAATGCCGGGCGCGTTCCAGCCGAGACCGTATCCGAACAACGTGAATACGCATGGCTCGTTGAAGGTGGCGAACCGCTTGACCCGGTCGCCGAAGCGTTGGGCCGCCAGCGCGGCATAGTCGGCGAACCATCCTGCGATGTCCCGGTTCTGCCAGCCGCCAAGATCCTGCAGCGCCTGCGGCAGATCCCAGTGATAGAGACAGACCCAGGGTTCTATGCCGGCAGTCAGAAGTGCATCGACGAGCCTGTCGTAGAAATCGAGGCCCGCCTCGTTCGCAGCCCCGCGACCGCGAGGCAGGATGCGCGGCCACGAGATCGAGAATCGGTAGGCGCCGACGCCGATATCGCGCATCGTGCCGATGTCTTCACGGTAGCGGTGATAATGATCGCAGGCGATATCGCCGGTATCGCCATTCTTGATGCGGCCTTTCTGCCGGCAATAGCTGTCCCATATGCTGTCGCCGCGCCCATCCACGTGGGAGGCGCCCTCGATCTGGAAGCTCGAGGTCGAGACGCCCCACAGAAATGAATCCGCAGCCGGCACGCGCGTCTGAGGTGAAGGAGCGGCTCCGTCTGTCATTGTCATGTGCCTGCCTTGCGATGGCGCAGTTCAGATTGTGTTAGGTCCACAATGCTGCTCTTTGCCGATCACCGCTTGACCGAGATCAACCGCCGGGCAAGCGACGGGCGAGTGGAGCGGGGGCTAGCGCGGCGGGCCGGCTCTCAAGGTTTCGAGGTACGCCACGATCTCCTCGATCTGGTACTCCGCGAGCCGCGGGTTCGGCATGGCCTGGTCAGGTCCGAGCCTGCGGTGGCCTGATGCCAGGAACTGCCTGATGTCATCGGTGGAGAACGAGGGGCGATTGACGATCTCCATGAGGCTCGGCGCCGGGGGGCGCGACGCGGGCGATTCCCTGGCGGCATCCTCGACGATATGGCAGGTTCCGCAGGAGGCGTGGGCCAGCGCCCGGCCTTCGGTGACCTGATCGACGAACAATTGGTTGGTGACAGGCGGGCGCACCGGTACCTGGATTGTGATCGAGGCGTAGCCGCTGGCCCGATGACAGCTGTTGCATTCGTTCGTGAGGGCCGAATAAGCCTTGGTGAAGGCAGGCACGTTTTTCTGTTGGATCGCCTCGCGTGCGGCTTGCAGCTGATCCTTTGCAGGAGCGATCCGCGATGGATCGGGCAAGAGCTTGCCCGTCGCTTCGAGATTGGCCTCGATCCGTTGGATTTCGTAGCTCGCCAGACCCCAGTTGCTGAGCTTCCCCGCAAACCAGAGCTTGGCATGCTGGAGCTGAAGCCGGGTCATGAGATCGGAGAGCGCGGCAGAGACGTCGACCGACGTCGTTGCGGCCGGCGCTCCGGCGCTCGGCGCCGCGACCGTCGCAAGGATCGCGGCCATGAACAATGCTTGCAGGCGCATGCCCCAATGTCCAGATTTGACCGCAGCATGGCACTCGATCGCGGCCGGGCGGTTGATTTCGATCAAGACCCCGTCAGGGGCGGCGACTACCTGTGAGTTCTCTCTGGAGTTGAAGACATGCGCGCGCACCAGATCATGTCCCGGCGGGTGATGACTATCCGGCCCGAAGCTTCGATCGCCGATGCCATCAGGGTCATGCTTGGTCACCACATCAGTGGACTGCCGGTCACGGATGCGGCGGGAAAGCTCGTTGGCATCATTTGCGAAAGCGACTTCCTCAGGCGGGCCGAGCTCGAAACGGAGCACACGCGCAACCGGCTGCTGACCGTCCTGCTCGGAACAGACCGGATGGCGCGCGAATTCGTCAAGGAGCACGGGCGCAAGGTCGAGCAGGTGATGACGCGTGATCCGGCGACGACCAGGGAGGAGACGCCCCTCGAGGAGATTGCCGACCTGATGGAGCGTCGAAACCTGAATCACGTTCCGGTCATGCGCGATGATCGCATTGTCGGCATCATCACCCGGTCCGACTTCCTGTCCGCAGTTGCCGGTCCGCTGACTGGCGCACCCGGCTATTCGGAAGACGACAGTCAGATCCGCCGTTCGGTCCTTGCGGCGATGGCCGGGATGCCCTGGCAGCCCTTCGGCTTGAACGTGAGCGTCAGGGACGGGGTGGTGACGCTGCGCGGCGTCGTCAAGGGCGACAACGCCCGGCGCGCGGCTATCGTGGCTTGCGAGAACGCCTCAGGCGTGCGCGGCGTCGATGACCGCCTGTGCCTTCAATCGGTCAGTCCCGATCCGGAGGACGATTACGGCGGCGGTGACTTCGTCTCGCTGCAGGCAGAACCATCCACCCTCGATGACGAACCATTGTGACCATCGTCCCAGGCCGCGGTCTCCCGACGGGCGACCGCGCGGATCGACCTAGTCCTCCGCCACGGGACGGGTGAAATCGGGATTCGCAGTCTGGCCGGGTTTCGAACGAACCGATTGCTTGGCAGGTCTGGCGGTCGACGAAAAATAGAGCGCGAGCTCGAGGATGCCATACATCGCGAATAGCATTAGCGCCTTGATTGCTTCGTTCGTCATCTGAATATCCTCCAACAGCCGATCTCAACTAGCGTTGGGCCATTTCGGTCAGTGCATGCATTGGACGTGCCTGGTAGACGGCCAGCGTCTTCGCCTTCTGCAAGCTCAATTCAGGTTGGGCCAAGTGTACGGTCAGCGTGGTCGCTGCGACGGCGATGCCGGCAAGCAATCCGGCGACGACCACTTTCAGATGCGTTGCCCTGTCTGCAGTGTAAATCGAGTGGTTCATTTGCAGGCCCCTTGCCGGTGCGTCCTGACGAACCCTTACTATCGGATAAATCGTCCGGCCGAAATTTGGGGGCTTCACCTAAGGTGATGTCCGTAGCCGTACGGAAGAGCGCGCAACACTTGCACTCCTGGAATACCGGCTCACCGCCTTACCTTTGCTGTGCCGGCAAACGCCATCGGGGGCCTCGCGCATCGGTTCGGCAGGAGCGGGCGAGCCGGTAGGGCGGCGACTTCAGGGGCCGGCCACCGTGTCGCGTCGGCAGCTAAAGCGCGATGCGTTTAGGCTGAATCGTCATCGCGCTTTGGATTGTTGTTTAAGCATGATCTTTTCGGAAAACCGCTGCGCACTTTTCCGGATCATGCTTTAGCGCGGTGCCTGTCGGTCCCGCCCGGTACAGGCGGCAATCAGCCCGACCAGGGCAGTCACGAGCAACATGGTCACGATGGTCTGGATCAAGCCGAAGTTCAGCGCGTCACGCGCCACGAACAGCGCCGTGATCGGCGCTGCTATGGCGAAGAGAATCCGAACGAACCATCCGAGCATGGCGGCCTCGATCCGTAGGGAGTTCAGCCAGCGGCCTTCATGTCTTCGGGCGATTCCACATACAAGCCGGTGTAAGTGTCGACGAAGCAGAGATGGTCGTGAACTTTCTTGACGCCGGCGGTGCTCTCGGCGGCGACGATCGCGGCCTGACGGGCCTCGTCGGTGGTGACGAGGCCGTGCAGATGCACGACGCCCTTGCGGACATTCACCTCAAAGCCGATCGGACGCCAGTCGGTGCCGTTGACCGCGCGCGTGATGCGCTCGCGAATGTGCTCGTCATCGGCGGTCGGGTCGGGAATTTCGTGCAGGAGGCTCGCCACGGCTTGCAGCAGGTTCGTCCTCGTGACGATCCCGACGGGCGTCTTGCCCCGCATCACGGGGACGCGCTTGATGTCGTTCTTCTCCATCAGGTCGACCAGTTCGGCCAGATCTGTGTCTTCCTGCACCGAGACGACCTGCTTCGTCATGACGTCCTCGACCTTGCGGCCGCGCTCGTGAACGAACTCGGCAGCCGCGCGTCCTGGTCCCATGAAGAACTTCAGCCAGGCGGCGTGCCTGCGGCCGGTGCCGATCTCGCTGCGGCGGAGGAAGTCGCTTTCCGAGACCACGCCGACGAGATTGCCGGCATCGTCGATGACGGGCAGTCCGCTGATGTGCATTCGGAGCATGATCTTGGCCGCCTCCTCGATCGTCGTGTGCGGCGTTACGGCAACGAGGTCCTTCGTCATGATATGATGCGCGCGCATGGTGTGTCCTCGAGTTCGCTGGCGAGTTTCCTGGGTGAGGCGAGGCTGCGGCTGTCGCAGCCTCGCGTCGGGGGCCGTCAGGCGGCCTTTACGCTGATGGTCTTGGCCGGCTTCTGAGCTTCTTCGGTCTTGGGAAGGACGACCTTGAGCACGCCGTTCTTGAACGTCGCCTCGATCTTGTCGGCATTGACATCGTCCGGGAGCGCGAAGTAGCGCTCGAACGAGCCGTAACGGCGCTCGGAAACGTAGTAGTCCTTCTTCTTCTCTTCGGTCTCTTCCTTCTTCTCGCCTCTGATGGTGAGACCCCCGTTGACGAGCTTGACGTCGATGTTCTTCTCGTCGAGGCCGGGCAGCTCAGCCGTGATCTCGTAGGCCTTGTCGCTTTCGGCGACGTCGACGGCCGGCGCATTGAAGTTCTTGGACAGGTCGCGCTCCAGCCGTGCGAGCGAGCGGAACGGCCGTTTCCAGAAGCCGCTACCGAAATCGTCGAAGATCTGGTCGATTTCGTTTCTCAGCGCCTGGAACGGCTGCCATGCCTCGCCGGCGGCTGCAGGCGCGGTGGACGTCTTGGTGACAGGAAGTTTGGTTTCGGTCGCCATGATCATGTTCTCCTTCGAGCTTGACCATTCCGGTCGCTACGAAGGATAGTCTCGGCCATCGTGCGCTGGTTGATTTCGCTCAAACTCAGGAGCTGCGCGCGCGAAATTGGATGCGTCGGCAGGGCATAGGACGATCATGTCCCATGCGGGTGTGGAACTCGTCGTACCGCATTCCTGTGTCGAGCAAAATGGGGCAGGTCCAGAGACATTTCTCGGCTGCAGGGGCAGTCGAGAACATGTGGGGTTTATGAAGCCGGTCTCCTTGGCAACCATTGGTCGCCAAGTTTCACGTAAGAGCGCTTCACGGCAGCCCAGGCCGTGCGGTGAGCGATCTCTTCCTGCCGGAGGTCCCCGGCATGCGAGGCGAAGGCGTGGTTGAACGCCTCCCGGTAGATGTCCAGGGCATGAGGTGGCAGGTGGTGCCGTACGCCAGGGGGAAGGTCCTTGTTCGAGCGATAGGGCATCGTTGCATCCTGTGCGGAATCTTCGCCCCCCTTGCGCCGACGGCTGATGCCGCTGCGTTCGCTGCAGGGCCTGCGGCTGCTACATCGCCATGTCGGACTCGGGCAGCCGCTCGCGCTTCGGCTCCGGGATCTCCGTCATCGTCGCCTCCGTGAGAAGAAGCACGCTTGCGACGGACACCGCATTTTCGAGTGCGGTCCGTACGACCTTCACCGGATCGACGATGCCGGCTTCCACGAGGTCGACATAGACCTTCCGGGCGGCATCGAAGCCGGAATTGCCCTCGCTGGCCAGCATCCGGGCAACGACGACGCCGCCATCGGTTGCGGAATTTTCGGCGATCTGGCGCGCGGGAGCTTCGAGCGCGCGCTTCAGGATCTGCACGCCCGTTCTTTCGTCGCCCTCGCAGGTGCTCTCCTCCTTGGCCACCGCCGCGATCGTGCGGAGCAGGGCAAGCCCGCCGCCCGGCACGATGCCCTCGGCCACCGCAGCTTTGGTCGAGCTGATCGCATCGTCGAGCGCTTCCTTCTTGGCCTTCATCTCGGCCTCGGTCGGTGCTCCCACCCGGATGACGGCGACGCCGCCCGACAGCTTGGCGAGGCGCTCTTCGAGCTTCTCGCGGTCGTAGTCGCTGGTCGTCTTCTCGATCTCGACGCGGATCTGAGCGAGCCGTGCGTCGATACGGGCGCGATCGCCGCCACTCCCGATCAGGGTGGTGTTCTCCTTGTCGGCGACCACCCGTGCGGCGCGACCGAGCTGCTGGAGGGTGGCACTTTCGAGTTTGAGCCCGATCTCCTCCGAGATCACCTGCGCGCCGGTGAGGATGGCAATATCCTCCAGCATGGCCTTGCGCCGGTCGCCGAAGCCGGGCGCCTTGACCGCGCAGGCCTTGAGCACGCCGCGAAGCTGATTGACGATCAGGGTCGCCAGCGCTTCGCCCTCGATGTCCTCGGCGATGATCAGAAGCGATCGGCCGCTCTTGGCGACCTGCTCGAGCAGGGGAACCAGATCGCGCAGGGCCCCGATCTTGTGATCACAAAGCAGCACGTAGGGATCCTGCAGCACGGCTTCCATGCGGTCGGCATCCGTGACGAAGTAGGGCGACAGGAAGCCGCGATCGAACTTCATGCCTTCCACGACCTCCAGCAGCGTCTCGGTGGTCTTGGACTCCTCCACCGAGATCACGCCGTCACCGCCGACCTTCTCGATCGCATCCGCCACCAGCTCGCCGATGGAGATGTCGTTGTGCGCCGAGATCGTGGCGACCTGGACCTTTTCCGCCCTGGTCTTCACCGGCTTCGCCATGGCGTGCAGGGCGGCGATGGCAGCCTGTGTCCCGCGATCGAGGCCGCGTTTGAGGTCGATCGCGCTCGCGCCGGCGACGACGTTCCGGACGCCGTCCGCAAGGATGGCATGGGCCAGGATGGTCGACGTGCTGGTGCCGTCGCCGACGACATCGCCGGTTTTCTCGGCGGCCTGCCGCAGCACCTGGGCGCCCAGGTTCTCTTCCGCGTCCTTGAGATCGAATTCCTTGGCAATGGTGACCCCATCGTTGCACACGATGGGTGCGCCCCACGACTTCTGGATCAGGACGGATTTCGACTTCGGCCCGAGCGTGACGCGCACGGCATCGGCGAGAAGGGACGCGCCGCGCAAGACTTTTTCACGAGCCGCGGAGTGAAACAGGACCTGCTTGTGCGCCATTTTTCATGTCCTCTGCTTTGCTGCCGCTGCCAATGCGATTTTGGCGGACCAGTTTGGACGAGTGAGCTGCGACCGAATTGATCTTCGTCAACGTGCGCACGCCGGCGTCGAAGCTCCCGGGAGCTCTCGACAGGCCGTCGATCGATGCAAACGCGACAATGTTTTGAGACAGCGCGCATTTTGCCGGCAGCGCGTTGACTTGGCGCAATCTGGAACAGGGGCGGTGCGGTATTCAGTTCGGCGGAATTCGCAGCAGCGCAGAGTCATGGACGAGCAAACACTATCCGTTTCGAAGCAGGAGCACACGACCCGGCTCTCCGCCGCGTCGGCGTGGTCGGGAGTCCTCGCCCACAAATGGTTTGTGCTCGCGATCCTTGTTCTGCTCGCCCTTGGTGCCTGGCAGGGCGTCCGCATCCTGTTCGGACCTGCCGTCGTGGTCGACCAGGTCGCGCGCGGGCGATTGATCGAGACCGTGGTGGCGAGCGGGCATGTCGAGACACCGTACCGCGTCGAGATCGGCAGCCAGATCACCGGCACGGTCGCGGACGTGCTGGTGCATGAAGGCCAGAAGGTCACCAAGGGGCAGCCGCTGATCTCGCTGGAGGCACGGGAACTCAAAGCGAGCGTGATCCAGGCGCAGGGGGCGGTAGCCCAGGCCGAAGCCCGGATCAGGCAGCTCGAAGAGCTGACGCTGCCCTCCGCGAAGGAGGCCCTGACACAAGCGCAAGCGACGCTTCTGAACGCCCAGCAGACCTATAACCGCACGGCGCAGCTCGAACACAATGGCTACGCGACCAAGGCAGCCTTGGATGACGCGCAGAAGACGCTCGACGTCGCGCGCGCCGTGAAGCGTGCGGCGGAGTTCCAGGTCTATACCGCAAGCCCGGGCGGCAGCGACTATGTCATGGCGCAGACGCAGCTCAACCAGGCACGAGCCAATCTGGACACGGCGGAATCCCGCCTGGGCTATGCGACGATCGTGGCTCCTCGCGACGGCGTTCTCATCACCCGGAACGTCGAGCGAGGCACCGTGGTGCAGGCGGGGAAGGCGCTCCTGGTGCTGGCGCCGTCAGGTGACTTGCAGCTGGTCTTGCAGATCGACGAGCGCAATCTCGGCAAGCTCGCGCTCGGACAGAGCGCGCTGGCCTCCGCGGATGCCTACCCGGACCGGCGTTTCGCCGCCAAGGTCTCCTACATCAATCCGGGCATCGACATTTCCCGCGCGACCGTCCAGGTGAAGCTGACGGTGGTGGAGCCATCCGACGATCTGCGCCAGGACATGACCGTCTCGGTCGACATCGAGGTTGCCGCGAAAGACAATGCGAAGGTGCTTCCCGTCCGCTCGGTCCATGACGTCCTCTCCGGACAGCCCTGGGTCCTGACCGTGGAGGGCGGTCGTGCGGTCAAGCGTCCGGTGAAGCTCGGCCTGCGCGGCAACAGCAACATCGAGATCGTCGAGGGGCTCGAAGCCGGTGATGTCGCGATTCCGCAAAGCTCCGGCGTGGTGACCGGGCAGCGCGTGCGGCCCGTCCGGCCATGAATCGCTGGCTTCCATTCGAGTGGATCGCTGCCGTGCGCTTCCTGCGTGAGGGGAGATTGCAGACCGCCTTCATCATCGGCGGCATTTCGATCGGCGTTGGCGTCATTGTCTTCATGTCGGCGATGCTCGCGGGCATGGAGGCGAATTTCATCAAGCGCGTGCTGACGTCGCAGCCACAGATCCAGCTCCTCACGCCGGACCAGGTCGCGCGCCCTTTGCGCAATGCCGCCGGCGAGATCGAGGACGCGGTGGTGCAGCGGCCGAGCCAGCGAGTGATCTCGATCGACCAGTGGCCGAAGATCCGAGCCCAGATGCTGGCGATGCCCGAAGTCACCGCGGTCTCACCCACCATCACCGGATCCGCGCTGGCCATCCGCGGCGACGCCAGCCGGGCGGTGACGCTGACCGGAATCGAGCCGGACACCTATTTCAACATCGTCAAGGTGCCGGACTACATCGTCGCCGGTACCGCGCGGCTGACCAGCGAGGACATCATCATCGGCATCGAGCTCGCCAAGAATCTCGGCGCCACCGTGGGTGACAAGCTGAACCTCCAGGCGGCAAGCTCTGCCAACCGGGTGCTGACGATCTCCGGCCTGGTCGATTTCGGCAACAAGGCCGCCAATCAGCGGGTGGCCTTCATCGCACTGCGGACCGGACAGTCTCTGCTCGGCATGATCGGCGGCGTCACCACCATCGACATGACGATCAAGGACATCTATGCGGCAGAAACCATCGCCAAGCGGATCCAGGCCGCGACGGCCGTCGAGGCCGATAGCTGGATAGCCACCAACGCGCAGTTCTACACCGCCGTCCAGGCGCAGATCTACACGAACACCTTGATCCGTGTGTTCGTGGGCCTGTCTGTGGCCTTTGGCATTGCCGCGGTGCTCATCGTCTCGGTGATCCAGCGCTCCAAGGAGATCGGCATCCTCAGGGCGATGGGCACCTCGCGCGGCCAGATCCTGCGGGTGTTCCTGCTCCAGGGTGGTCTGCTCGGCTTTATTGGCTCGCTGTTCGGCGCGACGATGGGCGCCCTTGCGCTGATCTATTGGCACGCTGTTGCCCGCCAGGCGGATGGAAGCGAGTTCTTTCCGTTGATCCTGGAGCGAAACCTCTTCATCTATACGGCGGTGCTCGCCACGGTCACCGGCCTGTTGGCTGCGACGGCGCCGGCGGTGCGCGCCGCGAAACTCGATCCGGTGGTAGCGATCCGTGGCTGACGAGATCCTGAGGCTCGAGCGCGTCTGCAAGGCCTACAATGTGGGCCTGCCAACGGAGGTCGAGGTATTGCACGACATCGATCTCGAGCTCGCTCATGGCGAGTTCCTGGCCTTGATGGGTCCGTCCGGCTCCGGCAAGAGCACGCTGCTCAACATCGTCGGTCTGCTCGATCGGCCGACGTCCGGGCGGCTCCTCATCAAGGGGCGCGACACCGGGCTGCTGGGCGACAACGAGCTCACGCATCTCAGAGGCCACACCATCGGCTTCGTGTTTCAGCATCATTTGCTGATCTCTGCCTTCACCGCGCGCGAAAACATCATGATGCCGATGCTCGCGGACCGCGGATTTCCGAGTGCCGAGATCGCGGCCCGGGCCGATCGCCTCCTTGCCGAGGTCGGTCTCGAGAGATTCGGAAACAATCTCGCCAACAACATGTCGGGCGGCCAGCAGCAGCGGGTGGCCGTGGCCAGGGCCCTCGCGATGAATCCGGATCTCGTGCTGGCGGACGAGCCGACCGGCAATCTCGATTCGAAGTCGGCCGATGCCGTCTTCGAACTGATGCGACGGGTCAATCGGGAGAGCGGCACCAGCTTCCTGCTCGTCACCCACAATCTGGACCTCGCGCGCCGCTGCGACCGCATCATCGAGGTGATCGACGGCCGGATTGCGCAGCATTGAACGCTGGGAATCCAGCGCAAGCGTCATGTGCTGTCAGTCCTGTCGAGTTCATCGGCCCGGTCGTGTGGGACCGCGGTGTTGACCTGAATCAAGCAGAGGTCGCCGTTCTCCATTACCATTTACAGTGCAGCCGACGGTGATGGGAGAAGCAGAGTGGAGTCCGATCAAGGTTCACGGAATCAGACCATGGTCATGGCCGCTGTTTTGGCAGGCGGCCTGCTGCTCGTCATGCTGCAGTTCGGGCTCGCGACGTACAGTTCAATCGAAACCATTCCCTACAGCCAATTCGAGCAGCTGCTGGCGCAGGACAAGATCGCCGAGGTGTCCGTCGGCTCGGATATGATTCAGGGGAAATTGAAAGAACCGCTTCCGAGTGGAAAGTCCGCATTCATCACGGCGCGGGTCGATATGGCTTTGGCCGAAAAGCTCGCGGCAAAAGGCACGAGTGTGACCGGCGTTCCCAGTGGCGGTCTGCTGCAGAACTTGCTGTCCTGGATCTTCCCCGTCATTGCCTTCTTCGTGATCTGGTTCTGGATCGGCCGCCGCATGGGAGGCGGCCAGGGCCTGGGCGGGCTGATGGCGATCGGCAAGTCCCGCGCAAAGGTCTATGTCGAAAAGGACATCAAGGTCACCTTCGCGGACGTCGCCGGAGTGGACGAGGCGAAGTTCGAGCTCCAGGAAGTCGTTTCATTCCTCAAGGACCCCAAGAGCTATGGCCGCTTGGGAGCGCACGTGCCGAAGGGAATATTGCTGGTCGGACCACCGGGAACGGGAAAGACGCTGCTGGCCCGCGCCGTGGCGGGAGAGGCCGGTGTTCCGTTCTTCTCGATCTCGGGCTCGGAATTCGTGGAGATGTTCGTCGGCGTCGGCGCAGCGCGCGTCCGGGATCTGTTCGAGCAGGCCCGAAAGGCGGCACCGTGCATCATCTTCGTCGACGAGCTCGACGCATTGGGACGCAGCCGCGGGCCACTCTCGTTCGGTGGTTACGACGAGAAGGAGCAAACCCTCAACCAGCTGCTGTCCGAGCTTGACGGCTTCGACCCGAGCGCCGGCGTCATCCTGCTCGCAGCCACCAATCGCCCCGAGATCCTGGATCCCGCGCTGCTAAGGGCAGGCCGGTTCGACCGCCAGGTTCTGGTTGACCGGCCGGACAAGAACGGGCGCGTCGCCATTCTCAAGGTCCATGTCCGCAAGATCCGCATGGGCAACGACGTCGACCTCGACAAGGTGGCGGGACTCACGACCGGATTTACCGGCGCCGATCTCGCAAATCTCATCAACGAAGCCGCGATCGCCGCGACCAGACGAAGCGGTGAGGAGGTCACGTTCGACGATTTCGTCACGGCGATCGAGCGGATCGTGGCCGGCATCGAGAAGAAGAGCAGGGTGCTCAGCAAGGACGAACGGCGCAGGGTTGCCTATCACGAGATGGGCCATGCCCTCGTCGCGGCCAGCCTGCCCGGCGTCGACCCGGTGCAGAAGGTCTCGATCATTCCGCGCGGGATCGGCGCATTGGGATACACCATCCAGCGTCCGACCGAGGACAGGTTCCTGCTGACGATCGAGGAGCTCAAGAACCGCATCGCGGTGCTGATGGGGGGACGCGCATCGGAGCGCCTGATTTTCGACGGTGCGATCTCCACGGGCGCCGCCGACGATCTTCAGCGTGCGACCGAAGTCGCGATCGAAATGGTGACCAAGTACGGCATGGACGAGACGGTGGGGCAACGCACCTATGCGCCGAAGCCG
This sequence comes from Bradyrhizobium sp. CCBAU 25338, assembly GCF_028128965.1. Taxonomy (NCBI): domain Bacteria; kingdom Pseudomonadati; phylum Pseudomonadota; class Alphaproteobacteria; order Hyphomicrobiales; family Nitrobacteraceae; genus Bradyrhizobium; species Bradyrhizobium sp. CCBAU 25338. The sequence goes on along the minus strand of NZ_LFKY01000039.1, from coordinate 253,153 downwards.
CAAGCGTTTCTCGGGGCGGCCCAGGACAAGATCGTCGGGGCTGCCGAGGCAACGGGCCGCGAGATCGATCTGGCCGTCCGCAACCTGATCGAGGAGGGAGACCGCCGCGCCCGGGATATCCTCCAGCGCCGGCGTGGTGACCTGGACGCCGGTGTGGAGCTGTTGATCGCGAACGAAACGGTGACGTCCGAGCAGTTCGCGCCGCTGCGGGGCCAGCGCAGCGAGGAGAGCAAGCCGGTCGCCGCGTGATCGCGGCACGCATCAACGGCTGCGGCTCGCTCTGCAGGAGCGCGCATCAAGCCTGCCGACGCGATCAAAGGCCGCGCGAGTTGATCTTCCGGCGCAGGCGATGACACGCATCTTCCAGGAGAGTTTGAAGATTCTCGATGTTCACCAGCAGCTCCTCTGCTTGTCGCCGATCTGGTGTTCCGAAAGCAAAACCGTCGCGCAGATGCGCGACGGTCTCCACACGCTTGCGTCCGGCTGCCGCTCGATTTTCGAAGAACTCGAGTTGCTCCAGATCATGGCCGAGCTCGTCCGCTTCGGAGATCAGCATCTTGGTGATCGCGCTTCGGCGGTCAGGCATGAGGTCGGCGCCGCTCAACAGCGCGATGTAATGGTCGACATTCGCCCGTGCGATGTAGCGATGCATGGCGCACTCCCCGTAACCCTATATTACCACCGCAAGGGCAGGCGACGAAAGATGACCGCCTTTGGGTGGGTAGGCCCGCCGCGGTATTATAGTAGCAGGAACGAGAGCGGTAAACCAGAATATCCGTGATCTTCTGAACGGCGATCCAAGTCGCGAAACAGAAGTCGCGGCAGATCGGGCTTGATCCCGATCAAGCTCGGGCTTCGCGAGCCCGTTAGTATTTATCTTGCGTAACACGACCCCACGGTTACGCCCCCAGATCGCCGCCGAGGTCCATCCCACCGTATCTCGGCGGCTCTTTTTTTCTGATGATTATTTCAGCCAAGCTGTGTGGGACCGCGGGAATGAGCCGATGCCCACCTACTATTTCGATATCAAGGACGGCGTGCCCGTCCGCGACAAGTCAGGATTGGAGCTTGTGAGTGATGGCGCAGCCATCGCACACAGCAAGAACCTCGCCGACAAGGTACGCAAAGAGAAACCGAAAGGTCATCCCGCGCTCCAGATCGTCGTCATCGACGAGAACGGCCGGGAAGTTCACCGCGAACGGATTTATTCAAACGCCACCTGACACCGGTAATGGGATGTAGCGCGGCTCTCTCCCTGACGCCCTGATCGCCCCACATCGCGAAAATTCGCCCCCCTCATTGATTTGGCGCAAAGCCGCAGGCCGATCGGCTTCTAGCTTAAATCAAAGCGCCGGGTCGGAGTGCTCGTGTCCCTCGCCCAACAGGTGCTGAACGGAAGGTGCCTGGGAGGGGTGAAGCACCATGAAGCGGCAGCAGACCAAGCAAACCGTATCGTTTCAGGACCGCGTTTCGGCGTGGGCCGAACAGCTCCGTAAGCAGGCCGCCAGGCTGAAGCCTGGCCGCGAGCGGGCCGACCTGCTCGCGAAGGTTCGTCAGGCCGATGTCGCAGCTCACCTCGACGAATGGGTCAACTCTCGGGGTCTTCAGCCGCCAAAGTAGGGATGCTCTGCTTCCAGCTGGATGCAGGCCGCGCGGCGCGCCAGCGCCTTCACGCATGGCATCGACCCAGATCGACCGACTCGAATGTCAAGGCTCTGAGATTGCCAGGCGCTTGGCGGCGTTCGCCGAGATCAGATAGGCCGCTGCGATGGCAATTATCGCCGCAAGTATTCCTCCGGAAAGCCCGGTAAAGCCGAACAGCCCGCGCCACGGACCAAGCGCAAGCGCCAGTCCGGCGAGAAGGGCGCCGACAGACGTCGCGATCAGGATGTTGTGGGGGCGGTTCGCGCGCCAGGGCATGCGGCGAGACCGGATAACGAAGATGACCAGGATCTGGGTGAGTATCGATTCCACGAACCACCCGGTTCGAAACAGTGCTGCATCCGCCTCGAACACCTCGAGGAGAACGACGAAGGTGATCGCATCGAACAGGGAGGACGCCATTCCCATGACGATGGAGAAGCGCAGGATGCCGGCCATGTTCCACGTTTCGGGCTGGGCCACGTCTTCGCGGTCGACCTCGTCGAACGGGATGCCGATTTCGGAGAGATCGTAGATCAGATTGTTCAGCAGGATCTGCAGCGGCAGCAACGGCAGGAATGGAAGAACGATCGACGCCAAGGCCATCGAAAGCATGTTGCCGAAATTCGAGCTCGTTCCCATTCGAACATATTTCAGGATGTTGGCAAAGGTTCTGCGGCCCTCGCGCACGCCGGCCGCAAGCACTGACAAGTCGGGAGTCACCAGGATCATGTCGGCGGCTGCGCGGGCGACCTCGGTCGCGCCCGTGACGGATATGCCGGCATGTGCTGCGTGGATCGCCGGCGCATCATTGACGCCGTCTCCCATGAAACCGACGACGTGATTGCGGCGCCGGAGTGCGGCAATGATCCGCCGCTTCTGATCGGGGTCGATCCGGGCAAACAGATCGACGTCATCGACCCGGGCGACGAGCGCGGCATCGGTGAGCTCGGAGATTTCGGCTCCGGTCATGACGCGTCCCGACGGGAGACCGACCGCTCGCGCGACATGGGAGACCACGGCGTCATGGTCACCCGAGAGGATCTTTATCGTCACGCCGAGCGAGGTGAGCGCTTCAATCGCCGAGGCCGCATCCTGCTTCGGCGGATCGGCGAAGACACAGAAGCCGAGCATGGTCAGATTGGTCTCGTCACCGACGGCAATCGTCCGTTGCCCGGCCGGAATGGACCTGATGGCGACGGCAAGAAGCCGGAAGCCGTCGCGGGCATATCGAGCCTGGATGTCTGCCATTTTCTGTTGCCATGCGGCGTCGAGCGGATGGGCCAGGCCATCGATCTCCACGGCAGCGCAGCGGGCCAGGATGGATTCCGGAGCCCCCTTTGCGATCAGCACGTGCTCGTCCTGCCGTGCGACGAGAACGGACAAGCACCTCCGCTCGAAGTCGAACGGGACTTCCGAAAGCCGGACCCAGCCGTCCGTGCCATCGCGGCTCGCTGACAGGATCGCGTCGTCGAGAGGACTTCGGACACCGGCCTGGAACGTGCTGTTCAGGTGCGCGAAGCTCAGGACGCGATCGCTGGACCGATCCTGCGGATCGATATGCGCCTCCAGCGTGATCCTGGCTTCCGTCAACGTTCCGGTCTTGTCGACGCAAAGCGTGTCCATTGCGCCCAGGTCGTGAATGGCGGACAGTCGCTTGACGATGACTTTTCGCTTCGCCATGCGCAGCGCGCCACGGGCGAGGGTTACCGTCATCACCATGGGCAGCAGCTCGGGAGTCAGGCCGACGGCGAGTGCGACGGCGAAGAGGAAGGACTCCATTGCGGGACGATGCGCGACGAGATGAGTCATCAGCACAAAGAGCGTGAGAAAGAGTGTCAGCCGAAGGATCAGCACTCCGAGCCTTCGGACGCCCTCCTCGAGAGCCGTCGGCGGTGCGTCGGCGGCCATTGCCGAGGCGATCGCGCCGAAGCGCGTCCGGCCTCCGGTCCTTACGACCAACATCCTGCCGCTTCCGCCCACGGTGCTGGTTCCCGCGAACAGGGCGTTCGTGGCGTCCGCAGGCAGTGCCGCCGCGCAAGGAGCGTCCGTCTTGAAGGCCGGAAACGGCTCGCCCGTCATCAGGGCTTCATTGACATGTAGTTCCTGGGCATCGAGGACGATGCCATCGGCCGGTATCAGATCGCCGATGCGGAGCTTCACGACGTCTCCGGGGACGAGAGCCGTCACCGAAACGGTCATGTCGCTGCCGCCCCTGATGACGTCGGCCTGAATGGCGACGGATTCCCGCAGCGCTTCGGCCGTCCGCTCGGCGCGATGCTCCTGAACGATATCGAGCGTGATGGATAGGGACAGCACGGTCGCGATGATGGCAAAACTGCCGATGTCGCCGCTCAGCCCGGATACGAGCGCTGCCGCCAGCAGCATCGCAATCAAGGGATTCCAGAGGCGTTGGCCGAGCTTGCGCAGCGCTGACCGGCTTTGGGAGGCGTCAGCGCGGTTTGCTCCGAAGATTGCCAGCCTTCGTTTCGCTTCGGTTTGTGTCAGGCCTTCCGGACCTGAGCCGAGCGTGCGGCAGAGCTCGTCCTTTGGCGTCTGCCAGAATTCGGCAGCCAACGCCTCCGCCGGAATGGATTGCGCGATCATTGGGAGGGCTCGCCGGTCACTGACATCTGGGCCAGGCGAGCGTAAGAGGCTACTCGATCCCCGGGTTGACGCAGCTCAACTCGGCTTCGGGTGACACAGGCTGTGAGCGGCAGATTCCGATGCGCCGTGCCGCAGCACCACAATGAGACGTACGGAGCCGAGAGTGGGATGAACTTTGGTCGAATCGATGCGCGTACAGGATTCCTAATAGACGGACACCGCACGACCTGCGTCTGCGTGAGCACCATCCTGATGCGGCCGATCGATAGCGGCGAGGGCGGCCTGCTCATGCGACAGGCGCCACTCGATGTAGTTGCGCTCGACGTCGGTGAGATGCGTCTTCAGCAAGCGGTGATACCGCTCGATATTCCTGCTGTGGGCGCGACTGAGCGCAAAGCTGGCTGCCGGCATCTCACCTCCTCGTGCTGATGTTCTGAGCGACGCGCTGCTTCAGCGCATCATTTCTTCCGGCTGTTCGCCGACGGCGAAAATATCTGGTTGGCAGGTGGCTGCCCGCCGGTCGGAACGGCGATGGTCACGAAGCCGCGGCCCATCGCGGTGTGGCATGCATTGCAGCCGTCGGTCAGCGCGCGCATGGAAGCGGTGAACTTGCGATCATCTCCCGCCGCGATCGCGTCGGCGAGCGAGACCAGCGGCTCCCTCATCGTGGTCACGTTGCTGATGGGCACCGCCGGATAGAAGACGGCTGCTTCGGCCAGGCTATTCGTCAGCTGCCTGAGCTCATACGCGGCCAGGTCCCAGTTTTTCGCCTTGCCTGCATACCACAGCTTGAGATGCTCGAGCTGCGCCATGCCCATGACCTCGACGAGACGAGGCACCTCTTGTTTCGCGCTCGCGGACGGTGGAAAGTCGGACTGAGCGATCGCGGATGTGACCGCACCCGCCGAAATCGCGAGAACCACGCACCAATGTCTTAGCGTCATCCGAGCATTCCCTGTTAGTTTCGCCCTTTACTATCAGGCCTCCGTTCCAGGCCTTTGCGCTGAATCAAGCTTTCGCGTTCCCGCCGCCAGATCTCGTTAAGAAGAGGCGCAGCGAACAGGGTCGAGAGAAGCAGATGACGGTGAATTCGAAATTGGTGCTTCGGCGTGAGGCGCCTGAGCGGGATCAATTCAGCCTTCCGAGGAGTCTTCGGATGATCTTCCTCAAATTGTCGGCGTACTCGTCGATGACCTGACGCCTCTCGGCTGATGGCGAAAGCCGACGATCATCGCCTTCGTCCGCTGACGGAGTATCCGTCCGGGATCCCCCGCGAACGATGGAGGCGGTGGGCTTTGTCAGCTTCACGGGAATTCTGGCCTCTGGATAGAGCTGCGCGCACCGTTCAGGAAAAGAACCAGTTCCATCTGCCTGATCCCCTTCACTCGCGCCGGGCTCAACGCCCCGGGGCCGTCGGATCGCACTTGGGGCAGCGTCCGTCGGCGGCTGCTCCGAGCTGACGGCCAATCTCCATCCTGAGAGACTCTTTCTCCCATTTCGTGCCGTCACTTCTGGCCATTCGCTTCACGCGTTCGAAGGCGTGGCTCTCGGCAGCGTCATCTCCGATGCGGACGACCACGTCGCGGTGGAAGGGGCAAACAGTCGTCGCGCGGGTCGTCTCCAGTGCGTAGCGCACGACCGCGGTGAGATCGTCGGTGTGAATGTCGGTAAGCATGTCGGCTCTCCTGATCAGCGTACTCCTCTGCCCGGACGATCCTATGGGGTCGACGAAAATCGGCCCCGGGCTCCATGGGAGCGCCGAGGCCGATTGTTCGCTTGGTTCTCCCATTCAGGGTCCGAGCTCTTCCAACAAACCCGCGTTGCCGACCTTCGTTCCATCGAACTCTCCGGCGGAGCCGCGCTCCGGCCTGCTCCATGCTCGCGGTTTTTGCACCTGTCTATGAAGGCGACGCCCGGAATGCCTGGGAATCCGGACTTCGTTCCTTCCGGCAACGGTACCTCAGCAAGCGTCCCGATGCCGATATAACGCTACAATCAGGGTCACAAACATGTCTTGATCCAGCTCAAAGGCGCGATCAGACGTTCATGTCCCTGAGGTGCTGACGATTGCGCAGCACGATCTGCCTGGCACCGGAAAAGCCGAGAATGCCTCCGCTGTGGAGCTGGGACAGTGCGCGAGAAATCGTCTCCAGCGTCAGTCCGAGATAGTCGCCGATATCCCGGCGGCACATCGGGAGCGCCAGCATGCCCGCGCCCGCCAGCCGGCGATCCATTTCGAGAAGGAACGCCGCGACCTTCTCCATGGCGGTCTTGCGACCCAGCAGCAGCATGTGATTTTCGGCGTGATTGAGCTCGGCGGCCGTCATGTCCCACAATCTGCGCGCGACCTGGACGTCGGTGGTTGCGGCCTTTTCGAGCGCCGAGCGCTTCACGAGACGCACCGTCGTATCGACGATCGCTTCAGCCGCGAGGCGGTGGGTCGCTCCGGATTCCAGGCCGAAGACATCGCCGGGCAGATGGAATGATCCGATCTGACGCCGTCCGTCCGAGAGTAGCTTGTATGTTCTGACGGAACCCGACACGACCTGGTAGACATACTCGGCCGGCTCGTCGTCGCCAAAGATCTCCTCGTCCTTGTGGTAGGAGAACTCGCTCGCAACCAGTCCCGCCATGGCCGCGAATGGATCGGACACGCGGGACGCCTGGGTCGTTTTAGGGCGAAGCGGCCGATTGACGTTGAGGGCGGTGGTCAGCATCGGAATCTCCTTTTGATGGAGTTCCAATACGCGAGCGCATCGTGCCCGGATATTTCGGGAGGATTCGTAGGGCGATCTCCTTACGTATGTTTGCGTAAGTCGGCGTGGCCGGAAGCGCTCGACTGAGCGCTCTCGATTGACGACTTGCGCGCTGGCGCCGTGCGATATCCTCGCCACTCCCGCGTCGATCCGTTCAGGACAGTTGCCTAAGTATTGGCCCGCAATTTCAATGCCGGAGCGGCGGGCGCATATGGGCAGCATGGAGCGCAACATCATTTTCAAGTGCCCGCGCACTGGCATGAACGTGCAGCACTGGCTTCCCGGCGCAATGTCCGACGCCGCGGATACGCACGTCTCCGTTCGATGTCCCGCTTGCGGCTCGTTGCACTTCGTCAACATCGCCACTGGCAAGATGTTGGGTGAAGGGGGCGGTCAGCGGCGTCGTCTCTACCCATCCGGCGAAGACCGGTCGTGCATGCCGCGACAAGCGCTCACGTCCACCGAAAGCTGAGAACGCCCGCGCCGTACGTGCGGCGTCACGCTACCAGGCGGTCGTCAGCCAACTCGCCTGACGACACCATTTTCCAGTCCTGGATTCCTCGGCAGTGCAACTGATGGCATGCGGCCTTGAGTCAGCTCAATGCGACGCTGCTCAATCAGGTCAATGTGGCACCGATATCGTCACGAGAGAGCGCCACATGCAGAATCTCAAACGGGCATTTTGGGGCAGTCTGGCGGCTCTGGTCCTGCTGTGGCTCGTTGTGGAACCGCAGCCGCTGGGGCCGGGCCCCTTTTTCCCGCTTCGCGAGAGAATGGTGCAGTTGAGCGGCATCCTGGCAATCGGGTGCATGAGCATGGCGATGATTCTTGCACTGCGACCGCGCTGGCCGGAGGCATGGCTGGGCGGCCTCGACAAGATGTACCGCCTGCACAAATGGCTCGGCATCGCGGCCCTCGTGATTGCATGCGTTCATTGGCTCTGGGCCAGCGGCCCGAAATGGGCGGTCGGCTTGGGTTTGCTGACGCGACCGGAGCGTGGGGCAAGGCCTGCGATTGAGAATCCGATCGAGGCCTTCCTTGCAAGCCTGCGTGGACCGGCGGAGGGCCTGGGCGAATGGGCCTTCTACGGCACAGTGGTGCTGATTGCTCTGGCGCTCATTCAAGTGTTCCCGTACCGGCTCTTCTACAAGACCCATCGGCTCCTCGCGGTTGCTTACCTGGTGCTGGTCTTTCACGCGGTCACGCTGATGAAGTTCAGTTACTGGATGTCGCCCCTCGGATGGATCATGGGGGCGCTGCTTGCCTGTGGGACATGGGCGGCGGCTCTTGCGCTCTTGCGGCGTATCGGCGCCGGGCGCCAGGTCAAAGGGAGGATTACCGCGCTCAGATATTATCCCGGCGTCAGAGCAATCGAGACCGAAATCGAGGTGCCCGAGGGTTGGCCAGGGCATAAGCCGGGCCAGTTCGCCTTCGCCACGTCGGATACCTCGGAAGGCGCGCATCCCTACACGATTGCCTCCTGCTGGAACGCCGAGTATCCCAGGATCACCTTCATCACCAAGGAGCTTGGGGACCACACCAGCCGGCTGCGGGAGACGCTCCGTGTCGGACAGGAGGTGAAGGTGGAAGGGCCCTATGGCTGCTTCACTTTTGACGATGATTGCTCGCATCAGATCTGGATCGGCGGCGGCATCGGCATCACGCCCTTCGTCGCTCGCATGAAACAGATGACCATGCCGAAGGATGCTCCGAACTGCACCGTGGCGCAGCCGGTCGACCTGTTTCACACCACGACTGATGTCGACGACGAGGCTCTCGGCAAGCTCGCAGCAGATGCGCGGTCAGCCGATGTCCGGTTGCACGTTCTCGTCGACGCTCGTGATGGACGATTGACCGGCGAACGCATTCGCGAAGCCGTACCGGAATGGCGCAAGGCGAGCATCTGGTTCTGTGGTCCGCCCGCCTTCGGTGAAGCGCTCAGGCGAGACCTCAGCGCGCACGGCTTCCCCGTCGAACAACGGTTTCATCAGGAGCTGTTCGCTATGCGATAACCAAAGTGGAGCATCCCACTTCCAGAAACCGGTTCCGGACTGCGGCGAGGCGGTGATCGCGGTGCTTCGGCAAGGCGGCATCATCGAGCGTAGGACGAGATCATCCCGGCTGGTGTTCAGGCTTGCATCAATTCAACCAGAACGCATTCCGCCTGGCATCACAGCAATTGTTTCAACGCCTTTGCATCGGCTGGCGCCGCACTCTTCTGGTCGTTGTCGAAATAGACGTAGACGTCGCAGCCCTGCCGTTTCCAGGACTTGATGCGCTTCGCCCATTGCCCCAGCGTGGCCTTGGTGTAGTGGCCGTGATAGCGCCCGCCCGGCCCGTGCCCGCGCACATAGACGAAATCCGCCGTGCGCTTCCACGGCGCCGGCGCATCGTGATGGTCGGACAGGCACAGCGAAATATTCTCATCCGCCAGCATCCGCAGGATGCGCGGCTGATACCAGCTCGGATGGCGAAACTCGAAGCTGTAACGCCGTTTCCGCGACAGCAGCTTGAAGAAGGAGGCGAGCCGGTCCGCGTTCGCCTCGAATTGCGGCGGCAGCTGGAACAGGATCGGGCCGGCCTTGCCCCCGAGCCTCGAGATACGGTCCTCCAGCAGCTCGAGGCTGTTGACGGAGCGGTCCGACAGGCGCTTCCAGTGCGTGATGAATTTGGACGCCTTCCAGGCGAATACGAAGTCGCGGCCGGTCTGCTCGCGCCAGCCTTTCACCGCCTCCGGCGTCGGCGTGCGGTAGAACACCCCGTTCAGCTCCGTGGTGTCGAACTGCCCGGCATAGTAGCGAAGCTGCTCCTTCAGCGTCACGCCCTCGGGAAAGAACGGGCCGCGCCAGGAGGCGTAGTGCCAGCCGGAGGTTCCGATCAGAACGCGCGCCATGTCTTAAGTGCCATCCCTTGTCATCTGCCGGGAGGGAACGCCCGTGCCGCCGATACGTTGCTCGTGAGCTTGATCAACGCAGGACCGGAACCGATGTACGCGCTGTTCGAAGGCAACAAGCAGATCGGCAATCCCTTTCCAACCGAGAAGGAGGTGTGGGAAGCTGCCTTGATCGAGGGCCTCGTCACCGACGTTCCGGTCGCGGACGAGGAGGGCGGCCGGAGTCTGCCGGCGGCCTATCACGTCGGGCGCGTCGAGGAGATGTTCGAGTCGCGGCCGGGCTGGAAGCTGCCGCGCGAGATCTCCTGAATAATTCTAGTTGGACGCCAGCGCCGCCTTGGCGACCTCGGCCATCCAGCCGGACGCCACCGGCAGGATCGCGTCGTTGAAATCATAGCGCGGGCCGTGCAGCTCCGCGCCGTCGCGCAACTCGCCATTGCCGATCCAGACGAAGGCGCCCGGCCGCTGCTGCAGATAATGGGCAAAATCCTCGCCGGCCATGCTCGGCGCGAGGTCGCGCCGCACGGGCGCCTGCACTTTCTCCGCAGCGATGCGGGCGAGGTCCGCTTCGGCCGGCGTGTTGATCACGACGCCCACGCCCCAGACGATCTCGGGCGTGACCTTGACGCCGAAGCTCGTCGCAATCCCTGCGCAGGTGCGCTCGATGCCGGCGAGGATGGTGTCCTTGACCGCCTCGCGATGGTAGCGCAGCGTGCCACGGATGGTGACGCGCCCGGCGATCTGGTTCGGCGCGGTGCCGCCTTCGATCGTGCACAGCGACAGTACGGCGGTGTCGAGCGGATTGACTCCGCGCGAGGTGACCGATTGCAGCGCCACGATCAGGTGCCCCGCCGCCACCACCGGATCGCGCGTCAGATGCGGCATCCCGGCGTGGCCGGCATGGCCCTCGATGGTGATGGTGATGCGCCCGCCGGAGGCCATGACGACGCCGTCGTGGACTGCGATGGTGCCGGCGGCAAGGCCCGGCCAGTTGTGAAAGCCGAACACCCGCTCCATCGGAAAACGATCGAACAGCCCGGCCGCGACCATCGCGCGCGAGCCGCCAAAGCCCTCCTCGGCCGGCTGGAAGATGAAATCGACCGTGCCGCTCCAGTCGGTGTCGGCGGCAAGCAGCGCCGCGGCGCCGAGCAGCGAGGCGGTGTGGCCGTCATGTCCGCACGCATGCATCACGCCTGATGTCTTCGAGGCGTAGGCGAGGCCGGTGTCCTCGGTGATCGGCAGCGCATCCATGTCGGCGCGCAGGCCAACCCGGCTCCGTGCGTGGCCGCGCGTCAACGTCGCGACGATGCCGTGCCCGCCGATGCCTGCCTCGAACGGAATGCCGAGTTCAGTGAGCCGTTCCTGCACGAAGGCGGCGGTGGCCTTTTCCTGGAGGGACAGCTCCGGGTGGGCGTGAAGATGCCGGCGCCACGCGGTCAGTTTCTGGTGCAGCTCGGGGATCAAGGCTGGGGTCTTTCGCGAAATGTAGGTTGCCGGCACAATAGCGGATTGTCCGCGCCATGCATCAAGCGCCTTGGAATGCCTCGCGTGCAGCAATGAGATCGGTGATCGCTGGGGCACCAACCGTGCCGTGTGGTCCACTTCACCTCTCCAGCTTGCGGGAGAGGGCTGGATCGTCATTGGGAGTCTCACTGCGGAGACACCCTCTCCCCACCCCTCTCCCGCAAGCGGGAGAGGGGGCGCACCTCGCTTGTTGTCGCATCTCTCTAAGCCATCAGCTTCGCCAGCCCCGGCCAGTCGAAGCTGATGCCATGCCCGGGGCGGTCCGGCGCGAGCGCCATGCCGTCCTTCAGCACCAGCGGATGCTCGATATATTTGTCGAGCCCGAAGCCGTGCGCCTCCAGATAGGAACGGTTCGGACAGGCCGCGAGCAGGTGCACGGTGATGTCGTGCGCGCCGTGGCTGGTGATGGGCAGGTTGAACGCTTCCGCCAGCCGGGCGATCTTCATGAAGGTGCTGACGCCGCCGCAGTTGGTGACGTCGGGCTCGGGATAGGACACCGCGCCCGAGGCGATGTAGTTCTTGAACTCCCACAGCGAGCGCAGATTCTCGCCCGCCGCGATCGGCACGCCGCCGGCCTGCATGATGCGCACGTGTCCCGCGACGTCGTCGGGAATGATCGGCTCCTCCAGCCAGGTGAGGTCATAGGGAACGAAGGCGCGGGCGGCACGGATGGCCTCCTCGACCGTCCATTTCATGTTGGCGTCCACCATCAGCGGAAAACCGTCGCCGAGATGCTGTCGCATCGCGGAGACCTTCGCGACGTCGGATTTCAGGTCGGGCCGGCCCACCTTCATCTTGATGGCGCGAAAACCCTTGGCGAGATTGCCGTCGGTCTGCTTGAGCAGCGCATCGACGGAGAGGTCGAGGTCGATGCCGCCGGCGTAGCACGGCACGCCCGCATCGAAGCCGCCGAGCAGGCGGAACAGCGGCAGCTTCGCGCGCCGCGCCTTCAAGTCCCACAGCGCGATGTCGAGCGCGGAGAGCGCCAGCACCACCGGGCCGCCGCGGCCGCCATAATGCAGCGCCCACCAGACGTGGTGCCAGATCGCTTCGGTGTCCTCGGCCTCGCGCCCTTCGACCAGCGGCGCAATCTCGCGCGTGAGGATATCCGCAGTCGCCCCGCCATTGCGCCCGACCGTGTAGGTGTAGCCGACGCCCTCGGCGCCATCGGCATCGCGGATGCGGCAGGTGATCAGCTCGAACGCGGCGATCTCGCCATGGGTGGAGTCGGACAGCGTGACGGGGAGGGGGATCCGGTAGAGCCCGGTCTCGGTCGTTGCGATGCGCGCCATGGTTCCCTCCTGCCTTTTTCTTGCAGGCTAGGACGATGTGCGAGGTCCGGCAAGCGCGCGTCGCGCAAGGCAGCTCACCGCATCGTCGCGAGTTGCACCGCCAGCGCGCAGGCGCGGTCATATTCGTCGAGATTGATCCATTCGTCGATCGTGTGCGCCTCGTTCTGCCCCGCGCCGAAGGTCACGGTCGGAATGCCGTGGCGGACCATCCAGTTGGCGTCGAGGCCGCCATTGGCCGTGCGGACGTTCGGCGTGCCGCCGACCGCGGACACGGCCTCGACCGCGCGCTTGATGACGGGCTGGCTCTCCTTCATGCGGAACGGATAATAGTCCGTCTCCGCCTTGAACTTGACCTTGCCGGACTTGCCTTGCGCGTTGGTGACCTTCTTGGCCGCCTTCTCGAACGCGGCCTTGTAAGCCTTCGTGATCTCCTTGAAGAACTTGCCGTCATGGCTGCGGCTTTCGCCGCGCACATGCACGTAGTCGGTGACGACATTGGTGGCATCGCCCGCCGGGCGGCCCTCGCCGCCGGTGACCGGGCCGACATTGCTGGTGCCTTGCCGCTTGCCCTTCACCACCTTGCCGAACCAGCCGCCGGCCTTCACGTCCGCAAGCGCGAGCGCCATGATCATGGTCGAGGAGATGCCGCGCTCCGGCGCGACGCCGGCATGCGAAGCCCGGCCGAAGATCTCGACGCTCCAGCGGTCGGCGCCGACGGCACCGATGACGACGTTGGAGGCGGAGCCGCCGTCATAGTTGAAGGCCATCACCGGCGAGCCGAGCTCGTTCAGCCTGACGTGGCGCGCGCCATAGAGCCCGCTTTCCTCGCGCACGCAGAACAGCAGCGTGATCGGCGGGTGATCGAGCTTCTGCCTGGCAAGCTCGGCGGCCAGCGTCACCAGCACGCCACAGCCGCAGCGGTTGTCGCCGCCGAGCGCGGTCCTGGCTTCGTTGACGATCTTGCGTCCCGACTTCTTCGGCTTCGCGCCGGCGCAGAGCGGCACGGTGTCCATGTGGGTCATGAACATGATGCGGGGCTGGTTGTGCAGCGCGCCGCGGCCGGGCAGGTCGACGATGAGGTTGCCGGTCTCGGTCGGCACGGGAATGCGGGTATTGGCGTCGTCGAGCCGGATCGCCTTCGCCGGCACGCCGGCCTCCTTCAGCGCGGCGGCAAGCTCGCGCCCGATCGCCGCCTCCTGTCCAGTCACGCCCTCGACGGCGAGGAAGCGCATGAGGCGGTCGGTGGCGGCCTTGGTGTCGACGGGCATGAGTGATTCCTTTGGCGAGCGGGGCGCGTCATCCTATGGGCCCCGCGAGGTGTAAGCCAAGAAGATCAGCACACCCAAGGCCAGCATGGCAGCCATGAACAGCAGCACCGCCGGCAAGCCCGCGAGCGCCGCCACCGCGCCGGTGACCGACTGCATCAGCGCCGCGCCGAGGAAGAAGGCGAGGTTGACGGCCGCGAGGGCCTTGCCCGCGACTTGCGCGTCCACCAGCTGCCTGGACATGCCGAACAGCAGCGGCTGGGCGGAGGTCGCAAGCCCGATCAGCACGAACAGCACGAGGTCGTATTGCGGCGGCATCACGGGCAGGCCGAACAGTGTGGAGACCGCATGATGCGGCGCGCCCAACGCCATCAGCGCCAGCAGCACCGCCCCGGCCATATGCGAGCCCGCCACCAGCGCGCGGCGGCGACCGAGCCTGCGGTCGATCATGCCGATGCACAGGGGGCCCGCGATCATCGCCAGCGTGAACGCGCCGAGCTGGTTGCCGGCCTCGACCCGCGAAAGTCCCTTGACGTCCATCAGCCACGGTCCGCCCCACAGGCCGCGCAGCACCAGCGAGGTCGCCAGCGACACCAGCGCCAGCGCGATCAGCCCGCGCAGCGGGCGCGAGAGGCCGAGCCTGAGCACCTCGATCATCTGCGCCAGCGGCGAGGACTCGTCCTTGTGCTCGGCCGGCTGGTGTGGGACCAGCGCGAACACCGCAAGCGCCACCGCGATTCCGCCGATCGCGGACATCCAGAATCCGGCGCGCCAGCCGTAAGCGTCCACCACGAAAGCGAGCGGGCTCGACGACAGCAGCATGCCAATATTGCCGATCGAGAGGATCGCGCCCGACCACAGCCCGAACCGGGCCGCCGACAATTGCTTGGCCGCCAGCGTCATCGGGCACATCAGCATGCCCGAGGTGGCAACGCCCAGCAGCAGCTGCCCGACGGCAAAGCTTTCCGGCCCTGTCGCAAACCCCGACGCGACCGCGCCGAACACGGTCCCTGCGAGCAGGCTCAGCGACACCGGCCGCACGCCGAAGCGATCCATCGCCGCGCCGACCGGAATCTGCGCCGCCGCAAAGGCGAAAGGATAGATCGACGTGAGGCTCGCCAGCGCCTGCGGCTCCATGTGGAAATCCGCCGCCATCAGGTCGAGGCTCACGGCCGGAATGGTGCGCAGCAAGGTCGAGAGCATGTGCCCGCAGGCGAGCGCCACGAGCGCGAAGATCAGCGCGCGGGTGGCGGTGCCCGCGTCGTTGGCGGCTGTGGTCATGAGCGTCCCGTCCCGAGGAGGTTTTGGGTGGGGGTACATGATGGCGAGGCGGGCGCCAATGGC
Organism: Bradyrhizobium sp. CCBAU 25338; assembly: GCF_028128965.1. Lineage (NCBI taxonomy): Bacteria > Pseudomonadati > Pseudomonadota > Alphaproteobacteria > Hyphomicrobiales > Nitrobacteraceae > Bradyrhizobium > Bradyrhizobium sp. CCBAU 25338. Next base: position 237,831 of record NZ_LFKY01000039.1, on the reverse strand, counting down.
GGGAGCGGGACCCCCTCATTCCGAATTGTGGGCCTCTCTGGATCGCCGCGCGAAAGACCAGATTCGGGCAGCCGACGATCAGCTCGTGAGGCGGCTCGCCGAGAGCGGACAAGGAGCATTCCCGCTTCTCTCCGGGATCGGCTCGGCCGGTGTCTGGTTGCGCCGCTATTTGAGCCGCGACGACAGGGAGGTGAGGCCTTCCGGCCGGCGGACGATAGGAACAAAAAGGACGTCATCGCGCTTGCCCCGGTCAGGAGGCCTGCTCATGCTGTGCTCGAGACCGCCACGGCCCATTCGCACGACGCTCGATCTTGCGAATGCGGAGCAGGTAAAGTCCGTCCGAAGACGGCTTCGCATCTCCGATACCGATTTGGCCAGGATCGTCGACAAGATCGGTACCTCTCTGGCCGCAATAGAAAAGGAAGTGGAGCTCGAAAGGCTGGCCATTCAGCAGTGTAATGCCAAGAACGCGCCCGCGAGCCCCGAATAGATTCAACTCGTTCTCTTAGGAAGGAGAATTGCAATGAACGGCCTGATTTACCTCGTAGGACTAGTCGTTGTGATCGCGGCCATTCTTTCGTTCTTTGGTTTGCGATGACCGTCTTCGTTCTGCACGCTGACGCGCCGCCGATCCGGTGAAGCAGTCTGCGATTCGCGAGCCGCAAATGGTTGATGCGCACCAGGTCAACACCATCATCGCAACGACGGTTTGCGCCTTCTTCAAGGAACATCCCGACGCTCAGATCGGAATTTAAGAAGCGAAGCTGCTGGCGAAGCAGATCGCTGATGCGCTGAACGAGGCCGGGCTGCAGATTGCTGCCGTCGATCCTGAGATCTCGACGCGCTAGCTCTGCCGCGGGCGATCGGATGATTCATCTCGATCAAGTCGCCGCGTTGCTTCTCCGCCGTCAGCCTGACTTGATCTCGGCCAACAGCTTCCGCGTCTCGCCCAGCAACTCGCGTATGGCCCGCCGTTCCGCAATCCCATCCTGGGCGAACACGCCGTGCTTCCGCGCATTCTGATTCCCCATCGGCGCGCCTGATCTCCACGCGCCGCCGTGCATGCGGCAGCGAGGCCTGCCCTGCACCGCCGGCGCGCGGCAGGCGGTGCCGTTGCGCGTCGCGGCCCCGCAGCGTGGGCTTGCCAACATCGAGCCGGTGTTGCGGATGTGATTGCCGCTCACGGGACAATGCCCCGGCTGGCCAGGGTCTGTTCGCGCTCGCCGGCTTGGGACGGGATCTGTCCCGCCTCCGTCGCGGTGCCGGGCTCGCCCACGATCAGATGCGCATGCTGAGTGACGTTGCCCATGATTGCGCTGCCGCCATCCTGCACCGACAAATTCTGCACCGTGATCGGACGCTCGCCGTTGCCGCGGTGGCGGTTGAGGGCCTCCATCTGGGCAGCGAAGGTGCGTGCCAGCCGGGTCAATGTGCGGGTGATGCCTTCCTGCTGCGAGAGGTCTTCGGTGCAGGCGAGGCGGCAGGCAGACCGCATTGTGGCAACGTGAACGGACACCACCTGCGCCACCAGCATGGCTTCGAGCGAATCCCTCGGCGCGATGCTCTTCATCATCGAGATCATGAAGGCAAGATTGGGTTCGTCGGGCTTCTGCAGGACCACGCTGGCCTTCATCAGCTGCTTCAGGATGCCGTGCAGCGCGTCGTGATCGACGGCACCGAGCGCGTCGGCCAGCAGGCGCTCGCCGGCCTGCGCGTCGGGATGCTGGATCACGATGCGCCGCCGGCTGAGCTTGATCCGTGGGCTCGGCCTGCCGCCATCGCATTTGGTGACGGGCGTCGTGCTGTTGCGTGTCAGGGCTGTCGTCATGTCGATATGTCCTTGGGCCCCGCGGCAGGGGCGAGGAGGCTCGCTGGGCGAGGCCGACCCGCGCAGCTGCCGTGCGGCGGTTGCGATTTTTCAGATGTCGATGAAGGGCTTGGGCGCGATCGGAGCGAAGCGCCATGGCCGGGCAGGCCGGGGTGCTCACGGTTATCGCGATGATGCCATTATGCCCCTGTTTTGCCCGACGAGTCAAAGTCGATTTCGTAACATCCGAAGGTCGCTGCCCAACGCAAGTCCTTGTTTCGACAGGGGCCGCCTACTGTGCATGGGGTTGTTTTCGCATTTTTTGTTTGGAAGGGGTCGTACGTGCCGTGCGGCGGAATGCCAACGCCCGAACGCGATTGCGAAATCCGGCGTGGCCGCTATTCATGGTCCTCGAATGCGTCGCACGAACAAGCATGCACAAGCGGCGCTGTGAGGCCTGGGAGAGAACGAATGCAACGAACGGTCCGCCTGCTGGCAGTCATCGCCGGATTGTGCGCTTCTGCGCTGTCGACGCAGGCCCTGGCTCAGAAATACCCGGTGCGGCCGGTCAAGGTCATGGTCGGCTTCAGCGCGGGCGGCCCGGTCGATGTGGTCGCGCGCATCATCGGCGATCGCCTCAGCAACAAGCTCGGGCAGCCCTTCGTGGTCGAGAACCGCGCCGGCGCCAACGGCATGATCGCCGCCGAAGGCGTCGCGCGCGCGGACGCGGACGGCTACACGATGCTCGCCTGCAACTCGTCCACGATCACGCTGAACAAGACGCTGTTCAAGGACGTCCGCTATGACCCGCAGGGAGACTTCGCGCCGCTGACCACCGTCGTCTCGGCGCCGCTCGTGCTCGTCGTCAATCCCGAGAATCCCAAGACGGCCAACATCAAGACCGTCGCCGATCTTGTCGCCGCGGCCAAGGCTGCGCCCGGGGCGCTCGCCTACGGCTCGGGTGGCAACGGCAATCTCGCCCATCTCGCCATGGAGCTGCTCGGCCAGAAGGCCGGCATCAAGATGATCCACGTGCCCTATCGCGGCGGTTCGGCCGCCGAGGTCGGCATCCTCGCGCAGGAGGTGCTGGCGGTGTTCGATCCGCTCTCCGCCGTGCCGCTGGTGAAGGCCGGCAAGCTGCGCGCGCTGGCGGTGTCGTCGGCCGAGCGGTTGCCGGCGCTGCCCGACGTGCCGACCGTCGCGGAAGCCGGCTATCCCGGCTTCGACATCTCGTTCTGGGTCGGCTTCTTCATGCCGAAGGCGACACCCGCGCCGATCCTGGAGACGCTGCACCGGGAGATCGTCACGGCTGCCAAGGATCCGGCGGTCGCGGAGAAGCTCGGCTCGCAGGGCGTCGTCAGCGTGCTCAGCCCGGCCGACTACGCCGCGAAGATCGCGAAGGAGACAAAGGATCTCGCCGAGGTCGTCGCGGCCGCGAACATCAAAGCGGAGTAGGGCTCCGCTCGCGAGGCAGCTTATTCGCTGCCCGCCAGCTGCGCGAGCCGGTCAAGCAGCGGACGTTGTCCAGCGTTGATCCTCTCCTGCGCCGCTTCGAGCGTGAACCATGCGGCGCGGTCGACCTCCAGGAACGTCTGCCGTTTGCCGCTGCGAGGCGGCCATTCCATCTCGAACGTGTTGCTGCGAATGCTGGCCGTGTCGATGTCGAGCTCGGCCGCAAACGCGGTGACGACCTTCCCGCCGCGTTGCTTGACCTGACCCAGCGCCATCAGCGGCGCCGTCACCTCGAGGCCAAGCTCCTCGGAAAACTCCCGTCGCGCGGCGGCTTCCGCATCTTCTGCGTCCGCATACTCGCCCTTCGGAATCGACCACGCACCGAGATCCTTGTTGCGCCAGAACGGGCCCCCGGGATGAACGAGGAGAACCTCGATCTCCCCGCGCTTCCGATAGGCGATGATCCCGGCACTCTTCGATGGCATCTCAGGTTCCGCAGGAAAGAGGCGCGGCCTTCGCTCGGGAAGAAGAGCCGAGCGTTTGGCGCATCGAGCCCCGTGAACGTCGGGTGATCGAGTAGTCGCATGTCGGTCGGAAGCCGCTCTATCAAGCGGCTTCTCCATCTTCGTGTCAAATCGCAGAGCGTTCCCGAGCGGCGATGCGAACGGCGCGCGCCTTCGCGCTCCTTCCGGCGGCGCGTGCCGCGATCAGGCTGCGCGCCTTGCCGTGGGCCGTGGCATTCTTCCGCAACAGGGTTGCGAACCGCTTGCGCGCCCGGCTCGTCGCCACCCGCGTGGCGAGCTGCTCGGCCTTGTGAATGATGCTCGCGACCGAAGGCGTCAGGTTGACCGGAACCCAGGCGACGTCCTTGGCCTTGGAAAGACTGCCGATGCCTTCGCACGGCGCTTCGCGCGGCAGGTCGATGCGGATCGCAAGCGCCTCGGAGCGTTCGATCCAGTCTTCAGCTTTGGTGCCGGTGATGATCCGGACATAGTCGCGCGTCTCGCGCGGCAGCTCGCTCTCTCTGGCAAGCCATTTCTGGATGCGGCCGGGACCTGCGTTGTAGGCGGCGGCAGCAAGGCCGAGATTGCCGAAATCGTCGCGAAGCTTGCGCAGGAATTTTGCCGATGCCGGCAGCGCCTTCATCGGATCGAAGGGATCGTCGAGCCCGACCTCGGCGGCCGTCTCCGGCATGAACTGCGCGACGCCTTGCGCGCCGGCATGGCTGACCTCGTTGGACTTGAAGCGGCTCTCCTGCCAGAGCAGGCGGGCGAAGAAGGGCACCGGAATGCCGCTGGACTCGGCGGCTTCACGAAGCGCGTGACAGAATTGTTCGGTTGGTGAAACCGGAGCTTGTACCGCCGGCTCGGCCGCGCGCGGTGCCTCGATCACCTGCTCATAGGCCGCGTGCGCGTTCGCGAACTCGATGGCCTGCACGCTGGCGACGAAGAGTTCGACCACCGGAACAAGTGGCGAGGCATGATTGTTCTGAACAATGGTGGTGTGGAACGGTGATGCTTGCCGGGATGCCGACGGATCGAGGTCGCACATCAGAATCAGGAATGCGGCGCAAGCCGCGACGACAAATCGCATTTGCGGAGACAACCTCGAACTGTGGGATGAACGGTCGGCGATGCGCCGGCGACAAGGAGTTCTTAACCGTCCGATTGCGGCAAAGCTGCGATCTCGTCGGTTCCTTCGGTTACTACGGTGTTCCCGAAGGGAAACCCTCCATGGCCTTGCGGGCCGCTTGCGAGTGGGATGCGCGATGACGATGCGATCGATGCTGGGCGCGGTGGTTTCGCTGTGGTTCATCGGCCCGGCGCTCGCAGGCAATCTCGATCCGGGTGCGGTGAATGACGCTGCGCGCCCTGCGAAGCCGCCGGCCACCGACAAGATCAATCCAGCGGTGGTGAAGCTTCAGGTCCTGCTCGATCGTGCGCAATTCTCGCCTGGCGAGATTGACGGCAGGTTCGGCGAGAATGCGCAGAAGGCGCTCAAGGCATTCGCGGAGCAGAGCGGCATCGCATCCGACAAGACAATAGCGCCGGAGCTCTGGGACAAGCTGACAGCGGCGAGCGAGGGTCCCATCGTCGCCGACTACAGGATCGCCGACACCGACGTAAGAGGCCCGTTCCTGAAGGAGTTGCCGGGCAAGCTCGATGACATGAAATCGCTGAAGGCGCTGAGCTACACCAGCCCTCTCGAAGGACTTGCCGAGAAATTCCACATGAGCGCGGATCTGCTCAAGGCGCTCAACCCCGGCAAGGCCTTCGACACGGTGGGAGAGACGATCGTCGTTGCCAACGTTCCGGCACGGCGAGAGCTGCCGCGCGTGGCCCGGCTTGAGGTCGACAAGAAGAACGGGGCATTGAAGGCGTTCGACGCAAGCGGCGCTCTGCTGGCGTTCTATCCCGCATCAGTCGGCAGTCCGGATCGCCCGACGCCGAACGGCACGCTCAAGGTGACCAGTACCCACGAGAGTCCGACCTATCGCTACAATCCCGACTACAAGTTCAAGAGCGTCAAATCCAAACGGCCGTTCGACATCAAGCCGGGTCCGAACAATCCGGTCGGAGCGTACTGGATCGGCCTGTCGGCGCAGGGCTATGGCATCCACGGAACGGCAGAGCCCGACAAGGTCGGCAAGTCGGCGTCTCACGGCTGCGTCAGGCTGACCAATTGGGACGCTCGTGTGATCGGCGAGAACGTCAAACGCGGCACGCCCGTTGTCTTCCTCGATGCGCCGACGGATACGTCCTCGAAGCAGCAGGGCGGACCCGCCGCGAAACGCGCCGCGAACTAGTCCTTGGGGAAATCCTTGCGCATGGCGATCTCGGCGGCATCGCCGGGCGACAGCACGGTCTGGTCGAAGGCCGGTTGCGGCGTCGTCATGATGTCGTAGAGCGAGATGCCCTTGATCGGCTTGCCCATGAGTTCGCGGACGCATTCGGCGAGCGTGCCGTTGTAGACGAGATAGGGCGCGCCGCGATCCTTCAGCCTCTCGCCCTTCAGCGACGGCCACTTCTTCAATTCGGCCGGTGCGTCATAGGCGATCGGCGATGCCTCTTTGAACATGCGTATGGTCCCGGCGACTTGGATTGCCGGGAATCCTAGGCCGCCGGGGGTAAACACCCGTTAAAGAATTAGTTCAAATCAGCCGGCAACGAAGGCGAGCAGGGTGCCGTTGGCCTTGGCCGGCGGCACGCAGATCGCATCGGCGCTGCGGACGGCGGCTGAACCCAGCGCCTTCCCGGTTGCCGCGAGGTCGCCGCTGACCAGCACCAGCGCGGCACCGCCGCGCTCGGAGAGACCGGCCAGCGGCACGCCGGGATAGCGTTTGCCGAGCTGGTCCAGCGTCAGATAGACGAAGTCGGCGCGATCGCCGCCGGAGGGTACTGTGACCGCGCCGTCCGCCTCAGTTTTCGGTGCGCGGTCGATAAGCCGGCCGAGATGCGCAGCTTCCTGCGCCGGCTCGGGCGCTGTGATCAGCGCCTGCTTGATCCGCCTCGCCGCATTGGCGTGCTGCATCAGTTCGGGAATCCACACGGTCTCGCGCGTCTTGTGCTGGCACGCGAAGATGCGCACGCCGCCGGGCGCTTCCGCAGTCGGCCACATGAAGGTGCGGAATTTCGCCGCCGAGACCGTGCCGTCAGGCAGCGTCACCGGCCGCTCGAAATCGGTCGGGCCGATCGGCGTCAGGCCCCGTGCGCGGATCTCCTCCGCGCCGGCGGCGGAATCGACCGCAGTGAATGCGATGCGCTCGATGCCCTCTCCCTGCTTGTCGAGGAACGCGCGCGCCGGCGCGTTCTGCTCGGTCGCGGCGAGCACGCCGAGCAGCTCCATGTAGTCGGGATCGAACATGATGGTGTAGTTGCCGGTGCCCATATGCGCGCTGTGGGTGCCGCGCGGCGACACTGTGAAGCCGAGCTGCCGGTAGTTCTCGGCGGCCTTGTCGAGGTCCTTCACCATGACCACGGCGTGGTCGATACCGATGACGTTCTTGAGGGCCACTGTTCATTCCCCGATTGCAAACTGATCTTGCGCCGCGCCGGCGGCCACGGCTCCTGTCTACGCCGGTTAGGCGGTCAAGTCATTTTCAATTCAGCGGCAGATGCGGAATTTCATTCCGCGCAACGCATCCTCGCGCGACGGCGTCAGCGCGCCTGCTCGATATAGGCGGCGATAAGCGCCCGCTCCTCGCTGGTCATCTCCGTGATGTTGCCCGGCGGCATGGCGTTCGACCAGGCGGCGACACGGCCGATCAGGCGGATGTTGCGATGGATGTGCTCGGGCGCGTCGAGCAGGACGCCTTTCGGGGCGGTCACGATGCCGGCCCAGGCCGGCTCGGCCGCGTGGCACATGCTGCAGCGGGACATCACGATCTCCTCGACATTGGCGAGCGTCGGCCGTGCCGCCAGCGCGCTTGTCCTGGCTTCGCGAGGGCCGGCCGCGGAGAGGAACAAGATCGCGACCACGCCGATTGCCGCCACGCCCCACGTCCACCACGGCGATCTGCGCCCCGCGTGTCGTTCGTTGAAGAAGTGGCGGATCACCGGCCCGAGCGCCAGGATGATCGCAACGATGATCCAGTTGAAGCGCGTGGCGTAGAGCAGGGGATAGTGGTTGCTGATCATCAGCACGACCACAGGGAGCGTCAGATAGTTGTTGTGGACCGACCGCTCCTTGCTGGCCTTGCCGAGCTTTGGATCGGGCGCCTCGCCCGCGATCAGGCTGGCCACGATCCTCTTCTGGTTCGGGATGATCAGCGCGAAGACGTTGGCGACCATGATCGTGCCGATGATCGCGCCGATCTGGTTGAAGGCGCCGCGGCCGCTCAGCACGTGGGTGAAGGCGTAAGTCAGCGCGACCAGGAACAGATAGCCGCCGATGACGAAAGGCAATTCGCGCTGCGCAAGCCCGGTGCGACAGGCGGCTTCATAAAGCAGCCACGCCAGTGCGAGGCTGCAGAAGCTGAACAGCCCGGCCTGGAAGGGCGTGATGTCGAGAATCGCCTTGTCGACCAGGAACAGGTCGGCCTCGAGATAGTACACCACCACCATCAGCGCGAAGCCGGACAGCCAGGTGGTGTAAGCCTCCCATTTGAACCAAGTCAGCTCGTCCGGCATCCGGCTTGGGGCCACCAGATACTTCATGATCCGGTAGAAGCCGCCGCCATGAACCTGCCAGGCCTCGCCCTGCACGCCATCAGGCAGGTCGCCTGTCAGGTTGCTCCTGGGCTTGAGGCTGAGGTCGAGGGCGATGAAATAGAACGAACTTCCGATCCAGGCGATCGCCGCCACCACGTGCAGCCAGCGCAGCAGCAGGCTCGCCCATTCCGATATCACGGATCCCCACATGATCTTCCCATCAGTCGCGACGGCGATGTCGCAGCTTTCATGACCGCAACCGCACCCTTGCAATGTGTCGCATCTATCTGCGGTGTTTTCCAGTACGATGGGTGCCCGGATGCCTATCGTGCGGGCATGAGCCGGCGTCGAATGCGGCGGGTGTTTGACCTGCCGCAGAACGTTTGCGGATGAACGGCGTTGACGCTCGGTGCGTACAAGTGGGGAGGAAGACGACGTGAAGAACAGGATTTCGTTCGCGGCAATATCCGCGGGGCTGCTGGTGGCGGTTGCAGCCGGCGCGCAGGCCGAGCCGGTGTTGCAGGGCAAGGACGCCTATGGCGACTGGCGGGCCGACAAGCCCGGCACGGTCAGGCTGATCCGGCCCCAGGATCTGGTAAGGCCCGGCGCCACACGGTCGGTTGCGAGCTCGTCGCGCGTGGTGCCGCGTCCGCCGGAGGCTGCGCTCCAAGTGCCGGCCGGCTTCAAGATCGAGCTGTTCGCCGAAGGCCTGCGCGCGCCGCGCATCATACGCGTGGCCCCGAACGGCGACGTCTTCGTCGCGGAGACACGGGCCGGTAACATCCGCGTGTTGCGCGCCGGGGAGGGCGGCAAGGTCGCGACCAACGAGGTGTTCGCCAGCGGACTGCGGCAGCCGTTCGGCATCGCCTTCTTTCCGAACGGCGACAATCCGCAATGGGTCTATATCGCCAACACCGACGGCGTCGTCCGCTTTCCCTATCAGGCCGGCGATCTCAAGGCGAGCGGCAAGGCGGAGACGATCGTGGCAAGCCTGCCGCATGACGGCGGCCATTCCACACGCGATATCGCTTTCACGCTCGACAACAAGCGCATGCTGGTCTCGGTCGGTTCGCTCAGCAACGTCGCGGAGGGCATCGGTACTCCGCCGGGCGGATTGGAGGCGTGGTCGAAGGCGCAGCCGCTTGGCGCGGCCTGGGCGAGCGAAACCGAGCGCGCGACCTTGCTGGCCTTCAATCCTGACGGCAAGGAGCGGAAGATCTACGCCACCGGCCTCCGCAATTGCGTCGGTCTTGCAATCCAGCTGCAGACCGGTCTGCCCTGGTGCTCGACCAACGAGCGTGACGGCCTCGGCGACGATCTCGTCCCCGATTACGTGACGAGCGTGAAGGAGGGCGCGTTCTACGGCTGGCCGTGGTTCTACATCGGCGGCAACGAGGACCCGCGCCACGCCGGCGCGCGGCCGGACCTGAAGGACAAGGTGACGGTGCCCGACGTGCTGATCCAGCCGCACTCGGCCTCGCTCGGCATGACCTTCTATCAGGGCACGCAGTTTCCGTCCGAATACCAGGGTGATGCCTTCGCCGCCGAGCATGGCTCCTGGAACCGCTCGAAGCGCACCGGCTACAAGGTGATCCGCATCCGGATGAAAGACGGCAAGCCGACCGGGGAGTACGAGGATTTCGTCACGGGGTTCGTCGTGAGCGACTCGGAGGTCTGGGGCCGTCCGGTCGGCGTCGCCGTGGCGAAGGATGGATCGCTGCTGATCTCCGAGGACGGCAACGGCACGATCTGGCGGGTGATGCATTCGCGGTGAGCGAGCATGCGTCGCCTCTCCCCGCAAGCGGGGAGAGGGAGAACGAACCTACCCCCGCCTCACGCTCGCGCCGCCATCCACTGGCAGCGTTACGCCGGTGATGAAGTTCGCCTCCTCGCTCGCCAGAAACAGCGCGGCGTTGGCGACGTCCCATCCGGTGCCCATCTTCCTGCGCAGCGGCACCTTGCTGTCGCGTTCGGCTTCGACCTCGGCGCGGGTCTTGTGCCATTCGCGGGCGCGGGTGTCGACGGCCATCGGCGTGTTCATCAGACCGGGCAGGATGACGTTGGCGCGGATGCCGAATTCGGCGTTCTGATACGCCAGCTGTTCGGTGAAGGCGATCATCGCGGATTTCGTCGCCTTGTAGGCGACATAAGGATACGTCGTGATCGCGGCCATCGAGGAGATGTTGATGATGGCGCCGCCTCTCTGCGCGCGCATGATCGGGATCACCTCCTTCGCGGCGAGTATGCAGCTCTTCAGATTGATGGCGACGACGCGGTCGAACGCCTCCTCGGTCAGTTGCAGCAGCTCGGCGTCGCCGCCGGACAGGCTGACGCCGACATTGTTGTGCAGCACGTCGATCCGGCCCCAGCGCGATTGCGCGTCGGCCACCATCGCCTTGATGTCGGCGGCCTTGGTGACGTCGGCCTTGAAGGCCGCGGCGGTGCCGAGTTTCGCGGTGATCATCCCCACCGTTTCCTGCGCCGACTCCAGGTGATGGTCGACGCACAAGACCTTCGCGCCTTCGCGCGCGAAGGTGAGCGCGGTGGCGCGGCCGTTGCCCATGCCTTCGCCGGGACTTTGCCCGGCCCCGACGACGATCGCGACCTTGTCCTTCAAGCGCATCTCGGTTCACTCCCCGGCACGGGCACCATTCGTCCCATTATTTTCGTGCAGATTAGCAATCGCCCCGTCCGGAGAGAAGGGCGTGGCGCCTGCGTGCATGTCATTGACATCACATGGAATTGCATGTTGCGGCCGGCCTGTCGCGTATGACTGACCCTTGCAGTGCAGGAACCGTTCCGAGGTCGCAGCGTTTGCGGCCGGAGCCTTTCCCGCGCTAGGCTCGGTCCGGGGGCTCCCAACCGCCAGTGGCTTGCCGATGAATCTGCTCGATCCGCAAGGGCCCGTGGCTGCGGGCAACAGCACCATTCTGGTCGATTCCGTCTTCATCATGCTCGTGATCGTGGTGCCCACCATCATCGCGATCCTCGGCTTTGCTTTCTGGTTTCGCGCCTCGAATTCGAAAGCGCACTACCAGCCGCACTTCGTCTATTCCGGTCGCGTCGAAATGGTGGTGTGGTCGATCCCTGCACTCACGGTCATCCTGCTCGGCGGTGTCGCCTGGATCGGCTCGCACCAGCTCGATCCGGCCGCGCCCGTGCCGGGCACCGGAAGCCCGGTGCGGATCCAGGCCGTGTCGCTCGACTGGAAATGGCTGTTCATCTATCCGGACCAGCGCATCGCCACCATCAACACGTTGACGGTGCCTGCGGGCGCCGAGCTGAATTTCCAGCTGACATCGTCGAGCGTGATGAACACGTTCTTCATCCCGCAGCTTGGCAGCATGATCTACACCATGAACGGCATGGTGACGAAGCTCAACCTGCGCGCCGACAATGAAGGCAAGCTCCAGGGCCTGTCCGCGCATTTCTCCGGCGATGGGTTCCCCGACATGATGTTCGACGTCAACGTCGTCTCGCCGCTCGCCTTTCCGGAATGGGTGGCGAATACCGCCAGGACGGATGCGGTGCTGAACGCGGACAGCTACAAGAAGCTGATGCAGCAGGGCATCGAGAAGGGCCGGCCCGTCTACCGCCTGGACGATCCACGGCTGTTCGACCTGATCGCGACCCAGCACATTCCGCCGGGGCCAGGGCCGGAGCTCGCATCCGAAGCAGGCCGGGCGCACAGTGGAGGCCATGATGCTCGGTAAGCTCGATTGGTCGGCCATTCCGCTTGATCAACCGATTCCGCTCGTCGCCGGCGCGGTGGTGCTGGTCGCAATCCTCGGCGTCTTGACGTGGGTCGTGGCGAAGGGGCATCTGCCCTATCTCTGGAGCGAATGGATCACCAGCGTCGATCACAAGCGCATCGGCGTCATGTACATCCTGCTCGCTTCGGTGATGCTGCTGCGCGGCGGCAGCGACGCCATCATGATGCGGATCCAGCAAGCGGTCGCCTATCAGTCGCAGGGCTATCTGCCGCCGGAGCACTACAACCAGATATTCTCCGCGCACGGCACCATCATGATCTTCTTCGTGGCGATGCCGTTCGTGATCGGGCTGATGAACCTCGTCGTGCCGCTCCAGCTCGGCGTGCGCGACGTCGCATTTCCGACGCTCAATTCGGTCGGCTTCTGGCTGACTGCGACCGGCGCGCTGCTGGTCAACGTCTCGCTCGTGGTCGGGGAGTTCGCGCGCACCGGCTGGCTCGCCTTTCCGCCGCTGTCAGGGCTGACCTACTCGCCCGGTGTCGGCGTCGACTATTACGCCTGGTCGTTGCAGATCTCCGGCGTCGGGACTCTGGTCGCCGGCATCAATCTCGTCACGACCGTGCTGAAGCTGCGCACGAAGGGCATGAACTATCTGCGCATGCCGATGTTCTGCTGGACCACGCTGGCCTCGAACCTTCTTATCGTCGCGGCCTTTCCGATCCTCACCGCCACGCTCGCGATGCTGCTGCTGGACCGCTATCTCGGCTTCCACTTCTTCACCAACGAGGCCGGCGGCAACGTCATGATGTTCATGAACCTGATCTGGGCCTGGGGCCATCCCGAGGTCTACATCCTGGTGCTGCCCGCCTTCGGCATCTTCTCGGAGGTGGTCTCGACCTTCTCCGGCAAGGCGCTGTTCGGCTATCGCTCCATGGTGCTCGCGACCATGGCAATCTGCGTCGTTTCCTTCATGGTCTGGCTGCATCATTTCTTCACGATGGGGGCGGGGCCCGACGTCAATGCCATCTTCGGCATCGCCAGCATGATCATTGCGATACCGACCGGCGTGAAGATCTACAACTGGCTGTTCACGATGTATGGCGGTCGCATCCGTTTTGCGACGCCGATGTTGTGGTCGGTCGGCTTCATGGTCACCTTCATCATCGGCGGATTGACGGGCGTCCTCGTCGCGGTGCCGCCGGCCGACTTCATGCTCCACAACAGCATGTTCCTGGTCGCGCACTTCCACAACGTCATCATCGGTGGCGTGCTGTTCGGCGCCTTCGCCGGCTTCGAATACTGGTTTCCGAAGGCGTTCGGTTTCCGCCTCGACGAGCGCTGGGGCAAGGCCGCGTTCTGGTTCACCTTCCTCGGCTTCTACGTCACCTTCATGCCGCTCTACATCGCCGGCATGCTCGGCATGACCCGCCGCATGCAGCATTACGACGTCGCGGCCTGGCGGCCCTGGATGATCGTTGCGGCGGTCGGCATGGCCGTGCTGACGATCGGCGTGATCTGCCAGATCGTGCAGCTCGTGGTCAGCATCCGCAATCGCGAGGCATTGCGCGATCGCACCGGCGATCCCTGGGACGGGCGCTCGCTGGAATGGGCGACCTCGTCGCCGCCGCCGGTATTCAACTTCGCCTTCAATCCCGATGTGCGCGGCGAGGACGCCTATTGGGAGATGAAGGTCCACGCCCGGCAGCAATCGCTCGAGCACGAACAGCCCGAATATCGGGACATCGAGATGCCCAGAAATTCGCCGACCGGATTCGTCTGCGCGTTCTTCGCCACCATCATGGGCTTCGCGCTGATCTGGCACATCTGGTGGATGGTGATCCTGGGCGGCATCGGCGCGTTCGCGACCTTCGTCGTGTTCGCCTGGCGCGACCATGACGAGTACGTCATTCCTGCCGAGGAGGTCGCAGCGATAGACCGCGCCAATCTCGAGGAGCGGCGCGGCCTCGTCAGCATGGCGGGAGCGGTCTGATGGCGATGACCGCGACTGCCGACCACGCCCGGGCCGATCCCCATCACATCGGCGTCGTCATCGAGCATCCCGGGCCAGCGCCGAAGCGGATCGTGACCGCCTACGGCTTCTGGATCTTCCTGCTCTCCGACATCGTGATGTTCTCCTGCTTCTTCGCGGCCTATGCGGTGCTGTCCGGCCAGACTGCCGGTGGCCCCAAGGGTGCGGAGATCTTCGATCAGAGGAATGTCGCGATCGAGACGGTCTGCCTGCTGCTCTCGAGCTTCACCTGCGGCATGGCCAGCATCGCCGCCGACGTGCGCAACCGGTTCTGGTTCTATCTCGGCATGACCGTGACCTGCGTGCTCGGGCTGATATTTCTCGTCCTCGAGTTCCGCGAATTCGCCGATCTCGTCGCCCGCGGCTACGGTCCGTCGCGTAGCGCGTTCCTGACCGCGTTCTTCTCGCTGGTCGGCTGCCACGGGCTGCACGTCTCCGCCGGCGTGCTGTGGCTGCTCACCATGATGGCCCAGGTTTTCGCAAAGGGCTTTCGTGCCGACATCCTGCGCCGGATGACGTGCTTTGCGCTGTTCTGGCACGCGCTCGACATCATCTGGGTCGCGGTGTTTTCGGTCGTTTACCTGCTCGGGAGTGCGCCATGAGCGAGCAGACGCATGGGGTGGTCAAACACGACCTCGCACCGGGCGAGGAAGAGCAGCATAGTGTCGGCGCGAGGATTCTCGGTTACGTCGTCGGGCTCGTGCTCGCGCTGCTGCTTACGGCGACCTCGTTCTTCATCGCCGGCACCGATCTGGTCTGGCAGCCCTCGATTCCCGTCGCGCTGATCGTGCTTGCGATCGCACAGATGGGTGTCCATCTCGTATTTTTCCTGCACATCACCACGGGCCCCGACAATACCAACAACGTGCTGGCGCTCGCCTTCGGCCTGCTGGTCGTCTTCCTGGTGGTGGGCGGGACGGTCTGGATCATGGCGCATCTCAACGCGAACATGCCGCCGATGGACCAGATCATGCGGATGCAGTGATCGCGCGCAACGATCACATCAAGGCGTCACGGTGCATCCGGAGCGCTGACGTTGCGTCATGGCTCGTTGCGGGCACGACGCCTCGGCTTGCACAGCGGCGCACAGAAAAGAACGGCCGCTTGCTTGTGACAAGCGGCCAAGTCTAGGGAGGAAACGCCCAAGCAAAGACAATCGGGCCGGAGCCGGATTGTTGCCAAGGAAACGCTCGCGCAAGGCGCTCGCGTAGGCTTACCAATGCAGCAACTGCCGATGAAGTTCAATTCCGGATCAATACGTACCCGGAATACTACTCACGGGTGCGGAACCCGCTTATTCACTTTGGCCGGCGGCAATTATAGGCCTTGCGGAAGCCGGCCGCCTGGGCGTCGTCCTCCGAGCAGAACCAGCGGTCCGGTTTGGTGGTCGCGGGATAGCTCGGGCAACCGCGCAAATGATAGATGCCGATATTGCCGGTGACGCGGGCGCGCACCGCAAGCTTGCCCTTGATGCTGCAGCTGGGCGGCATCGTCAGTTCCTCCGGAAACAGCACGGCGCGAATCTCCTTGTCGCGGTCGGGCCGGCAGGCGGCGCCCAGGAGTGTGCCGTCCTTCTTGCCGGCGCGGAAATCTTGCGGTGCAACAAAACAGCCCTTCCAGATCCCGGCGGCGGCTGTCTTGGCTTCGGCCGCAGCGGCCTTGACGTTGGCCTTGATCGGCTCCCGGGCGACGGCAAAGCCGAGCCTGACCAGCTGTTCGTTCAAGGTCGACTTGTCGCCCTCGGCCGTGCAGATCGCCCGGTGTCGCTTGCCGAAGCTCTTTTCCGGCCCGACATCGTCGCAGCGCACCACGCGTCCCTTGATGAGCTTCGTGAGCTGATCGCGGGCCTCGATACCGCAGGTCCAGGCATCGGCGTGATCGTCGATGCAGACCTGGTCCAGCTCGGGCGCATCGACGCCGTCCAGCCGATACGTCACGTCGCCAAGCTGGATGGAGTTGCCGTCGCGGGCCGTCGCGGCGCCGGTCAGCGCCGAGGCAGGGGAGGAGGTGCCCAGAAATCCGGACAAGGCGAAAAACGAAACGAGCGCAAAAGCGCGGGCGCTGGCAAAGTAAAATCGGAAGGACATACGGTCTCGCTATCGATGGCTCGTGCGTCTCGTTCCTAGCATCGGGATGTGGCGATACCAATGGTCTGCACCCCGCGAAGTGCGACATTCCGGCCTCGCGGCTTTACTCGGCCGTCGCTCTGACCCTATCGTTCGCCGGCCTCGCCGAGCGCGAAAGGCCGAATCGCCCGGGAAGCGGCGAGGGGGAGGAAAAGCTTGCGATGAAAGACCCCGTGGACGTCCTGATCATCGGCGCCGGCGCTTCCGGCGCGGCGGTGGCGTGGTCGCTGGCCGAGACCAAGATGCACATCCTCTGCCTGGAGCAGGGCGGCTGGATGAATCCGGCGGAATATCCCAGCACCGGCCGGGATTGGGAGGCCAAATTCTACGGCGAGTGGTCGTCGAGCCCCAACGTCCGCGGCCGGCCCGAGGACTACCCGATCAACGACGACAACTCCCCGATCAAGGTCGTCAACTACAATGCGGTCGGCGGCTCGACGGTGATGTACACCGCGCATTGGCCGCGGCTGCATCCCTCCGATTTCAAGGTGAAGACGCTGGACGGCGTCGCCGACGACTGGCCGATCGACTACGACGCGCTGACCCCGTTCTTCGAAGAGAACGACCGCATGATGGGGACGTCCGGCGTGTCAGGCGATCCACTCTCGCCGTTGACGCATCCGCCGATGCCGCAACAGCCGCTCGGATTGTCTGGCGCCATCATTGGCAAGGCCATGAACAAGCTCGGCTGGCACTGGTGGCCGTCGGACACGACAGTCGCGACCATGGACTATGAGGGCCGGGCGCGCTGCATCAATCTCGGCCATTGCACGCCGGCCTGCGCGCAAGGCGCAAAATCCTCCACCGACATCACCTATTGGCCGCATGCGATCCGCGCCGGCGTCGAGTTGCGCACCCATTGCCGCGTGCGGGAGATCACCACCGACGAGAACGGCATGGCTTCGGGCGTCGTCTACTACGACAAGGATGGCGTCGAGCAGTTTCAGCCCGCGCACGTCGTCATCATCGCCTGCAACGGCGTGGGCACGCCGCGGCTGCTGCTGAACTCCGCATCCGGCCGCTTCCCCGATGGCCTTGCCAATTCGTCAGGCCTTGTCGGCAAGAACCTGATGTTTCATCCCTATGCGCAGATCTACGGATTTGTGAAGGAGCCGACCGACAGCAATCGCGCGCCGCCGACCTGCCTGTGGAGCAAGGAGTTTTACGACACTGACCCGTCGCGCGGCTTCGTGCGCGGCTACGGCATCCAGTTCGGCCGTGGCGCGGGGCCGGTGTTCGAGGCGGTGGCGAGCGAGCAGAAGGGCATTCTGCCATGGGGCGCCGACCATCATCGCGTATTCCGTAAGCTCAACGGTCATCGGCTCGCGGTGTCGGCAATCTGCGAGGATCTACCCGAGGAGCACAACCGCGTCACGCTCGATCCCGTGCTGAAGGACAGTCACGGCATCCCCGCGCCGAAGGTCGACTATACCATCAGCGAGAACAGCCGGAAAATGATGGAGCACGGGCTGGCGCGCGGCCGGGAGATTCTCGAGACCGCCGGCGCGACCGACATCTGCATCAACAATCCGATCCCCTGGGGTGGCTGGCATCTGCTCGGCACCGCGCGGATGGGCACCGATCCAGAACGTTCCGTGGTCAACGAATGGGGCCGCTCGCACGACGTGAAGAACCTCTTCATCGTCGACGGCAGCATCTTCGTCACCTCGGGCGGCGTGAACCCGACGTCCACCATCCAGGCCCTCGCGCTCTACATCGCCGACCAGATGAAGCAGCGCCTCGCCAATTTGTTCGATTGAGAATGATGATGTTCAGACCCAGCCACGCGCTTGCTGCACCTCTCCCGCCTGCGGGAGAGGTCGGCGCGTCCGGGCGATGCGAAGCATCGTCCCGCGCGCCGGGTGAGGGTTTTCTCCTCTGGGGGAGCCCCTCTGTGGAGACACCCTCTCCCCAACCCTCCCCCGCAGGCGGGGGAGGGAGCAGACCTTCATCGCCGCACAAGCTTTGGAAGAGGACACAATGTCTGATCAACTCTCTCTGACGCTGCGGCAGCGTGACGACCTCCGCACCATCGCCGGGATGATCATTCCGGCGAGCGAGGAATACCGTGTGCCCGGTGCCGATGACGACATCATCCAGGCCGACATAATCGCAACGCTTGGCCGCGACACCAAACAGGTCGTGGCGGCACTTGATCATCTGGCTCGGCTCGCCGGCATGCCGCTGGCCGATCTCGAGTCCGCCGCGCGCGACGGCGTTGCCCAGCAGTTCCGCATCTCCGGCGGCGTCGCCGCAGCAACGCTCGTCCGTGTCGTGCTGCAATGCTACTACCGCGACGACCGCGTGCTGCGCTCGCTCGGGCTGGAGCTGCGCGCGCCGTTCCCCAAGGGGCACGTCCTCCCGGATGGGGACTGGTCGCTGCTCGACCCGGTCAAGGCAAGAGGAGGCTCTCTGAGGCGGACGTCCTAGCCATCTGGGCAGTCCAGCCCTGCGCTCCAGGCGGGCACCTTGCGCGGCAGGAAACAGGCCACCATCTGTGTGAGCCTCAAGGACTCTTGCCATGCTGGACTTCACCTCAGACATCGTCGATGACGCGCCGTCATCGCGAACGACGACATTTGCCCCTGTGGACGACGGGGCCCTGCTGGACGCCTATTCCAATGCCGTGATCGACGTGACCGACCGTGTCGGTCCCGCGGTCGTGCGCGTCGAGACCGGGCCGAAGGTGCCGAACGGCCGCGAACGCGGCGGGCTCGGCTCGGGCATCGTGATCTCGCCCGATGGGCTCGTCCTCACCAACAGCCATGTGGTCGGCAGTTCGAAGGAAATTCGGCTGCGCGACGTCGAGGGCCATGTCGGCGACGCGCAGGTGCTCGGCGTCGATCCCGACACCGATCTTGCGCTGCTGCGCGCCAGCGGCGCGCGCCACTTGCCTTATGCCGCGTTAGGTAACTCCAAGATCCTGCGCCGCGGCCAGCTGGTGATCGCGATCGGCAATCCGCTCGGCTTCGAATCGACCGTGACCGCCGGCGTCGTGTCGGCGCTCGGGCGCTCGATCCGCTCGGTGAGCGGGCGCACCATCGAGGACGTGATCCAGACCGATGCCGCGCTCAACCCCGGCAATTCGGGTGGCCCGCTGGTGTCGTCGAATGCCGAGGTCATCGGCATCAACACCGCCATCATCAACGGCGCGCAAGGTATCTGCTTTGCGGTCGCCAGCAACACCGCGCAATTCGTGCTGTCGGAGATCATCCGCCACGGCTATGTCCGCCGCGCCTATATCGGTGTTGCCGGCCAGACCGCGCCGGTCCCGCGGCGGCATGCGGTGCTGGCCGGCGTCGAGAACAAGATGGGCGCGCTCTTGATGCAGATCGAGCCGGATGGACCCGCGGCCAAGGCGGGCCTGTTGCCCGGCGACGTCGTGATCAGGCTCGACGGCATCGAGATCAACGGCGTCGATGATCTGATCCGCGTGCTCGACCGCGACCGGATCGGCCGGCGGCTCGCCATGGACGTGCTGCGGCTCGGCCGCCTGCGAGCGATCGATATCGATCCGATCGAGCGCAAGAAGGCGCGCTAGCGCTCGGGCGCCTGGGCGCGGTATGACACCGTCATGCCTCGCTCACGGAAGCTGGCCGCATGATGCCGGCGCACGAGACCTACGACGTCATTGTCATCGGCGCCGGTGCCGGTGGCATGACGGCCGCGGCCGTCGCCGCCGCCGAAGGCCTGCGCGTGCTGGTGGTCGAGAAGACCGCCTTCGTCGGCGGCACCACCGCGTGGTCTGGCGGCATGGTCTGGATCCCCGCCAACCCCAGGATGAAAGAGGCGGGACTTTCCGACAGCGTCACCGATGCAGTCCGGTATCTGTCGAGCACGGTCCCCGAGCCCGCCAATGCCGGCCAGCGCGCCGCCTTCCTCGCGCGCGGGCCGGAGGCGATCACCTATCTCGAAGCCAACACCGAGGTGCGCCTCCAGCCGGTGAAGGCCTGTCCGGACTATTATCCGGAGCGGCTGGGGGCGACGCCCGGCGGCCGCGTGCTGGAGCCGGTTGTTTTCGACGGCGCACGGCTGGGAAAGGGTTTCGCGCGATTGCGGCCACCGCTGCCGGAGTGCACGCGGTTCGGCGGGATGATGGTCAGCCGCCTCGACATGCCGCATCTAGGCAGGATCGGAACGTCGCTGCGCTCGGCCTTGCGCGCGGCCCAGTTAGTTTCTGCGTATGCGTGGCAGCGCTTGCGATCGCCGCGCGGCACAACGTTGCATCGCGGCAATGCGCTCGCCGCACAGCTGTATGCCACGCTGCTGGCGCGGCAGGTCGAGATCCTCTTCAGCGCTGATGTCGAGGGCTTATCGATGCGGGACGAGCGCGTCGCCGGCGTGGTGATCCGCCACGGCGCCCGCGACCGCCTGATCGCGGCGCGCCGCGGCGTCGTGCTCGCGACCGGGGGCTTCTCGCACGATGCGAGCATGCGCAAACGCTTCTTCCCGGCCGGGGCAGGTTTTATCTCGGCGGCCACTGCGTCGGCGACGGGCGACGGGATTCGTCTGGCGACTGCGGCCGGTGCAGCGCTCAACACGGACGCGACGAACGTGGCCTATTGGGTCCCGGCCTCGCTGTTCCGCCGCACTGATGGCAGTCGCGGCGTGTTCCCGCACAAAGTGACCGACCGCGCTAAGCCCGGCCTGATCGCCGTCAATGCGGCGGGCCGGCGCTTCGTCAACGAGGCGCTGTCCCACCACGAGTTCGTGCTGGCCATGCTGCGCGAGGCCAAAGGTGAGCCGGATCAGCCGTTCCACCTGATCTGCGACCGCCTGTTCCTGTGGGCTTACGGCCTCGGCCGCATCAAGCCATTCACGCGCAATTACCGGCGCTATGTAGCGAGCGGTGAGTTGATCGAGGCGGCGGATGTCGCGCAGCTTGCAGTCGAGATCGGCATCAAGCCGTCCGTGCTTGCAGCGACGATCGCCAGTTACAACGCCGCTGCGAAGGAGGGGCGCGATCCCGAGTTCGGTCGCGGCAGCACCATCTATCAGCGCCATCTCGGCGATGCCGCGCACAAGCCCAACCCTTGCGTCGCGCCGATCGTCCGCGCGCCGTTCTTCACGCTGCGCGTCTATCCGGCGGATCTCGGCACGGCCATCGGCATGACGGTGGATGCGCAAGCGCGTGTGCTGCGCAAGGACGGCACCCCGGTCGCCGGCCTCTACGCCTGCGGCAACGACATGGTCTCGATTATGAACGGCAACTATCCGGCTCCGGGCATCACGCTCGGCCCCGCGCTGACGTTCGGGTACATCGCGGGGCGGCATCTGGCTGAGGGCAGCGTGGCGCTGCCACCAAGGCTGGCCACGACACCAGTCTAGCCGTCCCCACCCCTGTCATGCCCCGCGAAAGCGGGGCATCCAGTACGCCGCGGCCCATCGAGGAATCACAGCCGTCTCGGAGTACGGGATCGCCCGGTCAAGCCGGGCGATGACACCGAGAGTGTGGCGAAACGCCTTCTCCTACTCCGCAGCGGCTGCAAAGCGGCTGTTCTCGAGCTCCGCTTCCAGCCGGGCCTTCTCCGCCGCCGCCAGCCTGATATTGGCTTCCTTGACGTGGCCGAAGCCGCGGACCGTCTCGGGCACCCGTGCAAGCCGCGCCAGCAGCGGGATCTGTGCCGCTTGCAGCCCGACGATCCGCTGATCGATCATCGCCAGATAATCCGCGATCAGCTTGCGCTCGGTCCGGCGCTCCTCGGTGCGGCCGAACGGATCGAGCAGGCCGCCGCGCAGGAACTTGAGCTTGGCGAGAATGCGGAAGGCTTGGATCATCCAGCCGCCGAACTCCTGCTTCTGCAGATGTCCCGTCACCTTGTCGCGCTTTGCGAAGATCGGCGGGGCGAGGTGGTACTTCAGTGTGAAGTCCCCGTCGAATTTCTCCGACACCTTCCTGGCAAAGCTGCCGTCTGTGTAGAGCCGTGCGACCTCGTATTCATCCTTGTAGGACATCAGCTTGAACAGGTTCTTCGCGACGGCCTCGGTCAGCTCCGTCGACGCGGGCGAAGCTGCGCTCTCCGCCTTGCGCACCTTGGCGACCGCCGCGAGATAGCGGTCGGCGTAGGCCTTGTCCTGATAGAAGGTCAGGAACTCGGCGCGGGTTGCGATGATGTCGTCGAGCGATTTCGTTGGCGCGGATGCGCGGCTCTTGAACTGGAGCACGCTGCGCACCCGCGACATGTCGTGGGCGGCGAGACGGCCCCAGGTGAAGGCGAGCTTGTTCATCTCGATCGCGGCGCCGTTGATCTCGATGGCGCGGAGCAGGGCCTCCAGCGACAGCGGGATCGCGCCCTTCTGGAAGGCGAAGCCGAGCATGAAGGGATTGGTTGCGATGCTGTCGCCCATCAGCGCGGCGGCAATGCCCGTCGCATCGATGATGTCGAGATTCTTGTCCCCGATCGCGTCACGCAGCACGGTCTGCATCGTGCCCATTTCGAAATCGAGATCGGGGTTCTGCACGAAGCTCGCAGTCGGCTGCAGGTCGGCGTTGATGTAGGCCTTCGTCACGCCGCGCTCGGCGCGGCTGAGTGCGGTCGGGCCGGCCGAAACGATCATGTCGCAGCCGAGGATGACGTCGGCACCGCCCGTGGTGATGCGGACCGCGGAGATATCTTCCGGCTTCGGCGCGATGCGCACATGGCTCATCACCGCGCCGTTCTTCTGCGACAGGCCGGTGAAGTCGAGCGCCGAGCAGCCGCGGCCATCGACATGGGCAGCCATGCCGAGCAGCGCACCGATGGTGATGACGCCGGTGCCGCCGATGCCGGTGACGAGGATGTTGTAGGGGCCGTCGAGCTCTCGCGCCGGCGGCAGCGGCAGATCGGCGAACAATTGCCCGGAATCGACCGCCGAGGTCTTCATCCGCTTCAATGTTCCACCATGCACCGTGACAAAGCTCGGGCAGAAGCCCTCGACGCAGGAAAAGTCCTTGTTGCAGTTCGACTGGTCGATCTGGCGCTTGCGGCCGAACTCGGTCTCCAGCGGCTGCACCGAGACGCAATTGGAAGCCTGCGAGCAGTCACCGCAGCCTTCGCAGACGAGCTCGTTGATGAAGGCGCGCTTGGCGGGATCGGGATAGAGCCCGCGCTTGCGGCGGCGGCGCTTTTCGGCGGCGCAGGTCTGGTCGTAGACGATGACGGTGAGGCCCTTGATGTCGCGCAGCTCGCGCTGCACGGCATCGAGCTCGCGGCGGTGATGGATGGTCGCGCCCTGCGGGAAGTAGTTTCCTTGCGGATATTTGCCTGGATCGTCGGAAACGATCGCGAGCCGCTTGACGCCCTCGGCCCAGACCTGATGCGCGATCTGCGCGACGTTGAAGGCGCCTTCGGCCGGCTGCCCGCCGGTCATGGCGACGGCATCGTTGTAGAGGATCTTGTAGGTGATGTTGATGCCGGCGGCGGAAGCGGCGCGCAGCGCCAGAAGACCGGAGTGGGTATAGGTTCCGTCGCCGAGATTCTGGAAGATGTGCTGTTCGGTCGTGAAGGGCGACTGGCCGATCCAGTTCACGCCCTCGGCGCCCATATGCGAGATCAGGTCTGTCCGGCGGGTCGGCATGCTCAGGGCCATGCCGTGGCAGCCGATGCCAGCCATGGCGCGGCTGCCCTCGGGCACGCGGGTCGAGGTGTTGTGCGGGCAGCCCGAGCAGAAGAACGGTGTGCGCGCGAGCTTGATCTGGGTGCTCGTGGTGACGGGATTGTCGAAGGCCTCGAGCCGGGCGAGGCGCTGCTCCAGCACCGGGCTGTGATGGCCGAGCTTGCGCAAGCGTGCCACCAGTGCGCCCGCGACGATGGTCGGCGTCAGCTCGCCCTCGCTCGGCAGCAGCGGCGCGCCGCGCTCGTCGCGCTTGCCCGTGACGGTCGGGCGCTTCGACGCGTCGATATTGTAGAGGATGCGCATCAGCTGGTCTTCGATGAAGCCGCGCTTCTCCTCGACCACCAGCACGTCCTGAAGGCCTTCGGCAAAACGCCTGGCGCCGCTTTCCTCGAGAGGCCAGGTCAGCGCGACCTTGTAGATGCGCAAGCCCAGATCCTGCGCGTCCTTGTCCGTAATGCCTAAATCGGCGAGCGCCTGGCGCAGGTCGAGATAGGCTTTGCCGGTCGCGACGATGCCGAGCCGCGCCGGCTTCGAATCGAGCACGATGCGGTCGAGCTGGTTGGCGCGGGCGAAGGCCTGCACGGCGGCCATCTTCGGGCCGAACAGGCGCTTCTCGGCTTCGAGCGGCGGATCGGGCCAGCGGATGTTGAGGCCGCCGGGCGGCATCTCGAAATCGTCGGGCAGCTTGATCTGGATACGTTCAGGGTCGCTGTAGATCGAGGCCGAACTCTCGACGGTCTCGCTGATCGCCTTGAAGCCGACCCAGCAGCCGGAGAAGCGCGACAGCGCGAAGCCGTAGAGGCCGAGGTCGAGATAGTCCTGCAGCGTCGCGGGATTGATCACCGGGATCAGCGCCGCCGCGAACACCTGCTCGCTCTGATGCGCCAGCGTCGAGGACTGGCAGCCGTGGTCGTCGCCGGCAAGCGCGAGCACGCCGCCATTGAGCGAGGTGCCGGCCGCATTGGCATGCTTGAGCGCATCGACCGAGCGGTCGACGCCGGGGCCCTTGCCGTACCAGATGCCGAACACGCCATCGACCTTGGCGCCGGGAAACAGGCCGACTTGCTGGCTACCCCACACGGCGGTTGCAGCTAAGTCCTCGTTCAGCCCGGGCACGAAGGCGATGTCGTGCTGCTGGAGGTGCGACTTCGCCCGCCACAGCGCGTGGTCGTACATGCCGAGCGGGGAACCGCGATATCCCGAGATGAAGCCGCCGGTGTTGAGCCCCTGGAGCCGGTCGCGCTCGCGCTGCAACATCGGCAGTCGAACCAGAGCCTGCGTGCCGGACAGAAAGATCCGCTTCGATTCGAGCCGGTATTTATCGTCCAGCTCGACCTGCATCAGCGTCATTTCGGGAGTCCTTGTCTTTCGTTCGGCGTGGAGTTTGCGCTGCGGGAGGGGAGTGCGGCGGCGCGACGCGAATTGTGACAGTCAAGAGTATGTATGGGCGAAGTCAATATCGCTGGCAGCATCCGTGGCGCTCCTGCTAGTCATGGCTGCCTGCGGAGAGCACCATGACTGCAAACGCATTCGACACCGATATCACGGAAACGGCCGAAGCGCTGATCGGGCCGTGGCGCCAGCCGCGCCAGATGCTGCAAGCGCAAACCTACGACGCGCACGCCTCGATCCACGACGACGCAACCGCCCAGAAGCTCGGCTTCAAGGGCGGCACCATCGAAGGGCCGACCCATTTCAGCCAGTTCGCACCGCTCGGCGAACGGCTATGGGGTCGTGCCTGGTTCGAGACGGGCTGCCTTTCCGCGCATTATCGCAGCGTCTGCTACGAAGGTGAGGAGGTGCAGGCGATCCTGTCGAAGCCATTGCCCGGCACGAGCCAGTGCCAGATTCAGATGGTCAAGCGCGACGGCATCGAGGTGCTGCGCGGTACGGCCTCGGCCGGCGATGCGCCGGTTGCGACCGCGCTCGAGACGCGCCTCGGCGAGCTCAAGCCGCTCACCGATCCCGTCATCCTGCGCGATGTGAAGGTGGCGCAGACCGGCAAGCGGCAGCCGGTGCGCATGGCCTTCGATCAGACCATGGGCGACCTCTATCCGTTCTCACTCCGGCGGAAGCTCGCCGTCATCACCGAGAACTCGCCCTACTACGCGAGCGCGGATAATCCCTGGGGCAGACCCATCATCCCGATGGAGATGCTGAGCGTGCTGTTCCAGTACCGCTCCAAGGACGATCCGCTGCCGGCCAAGGGCCCGGCTGTCGGCCTGTTCGCCGACCAGGAGATCCGCCTCGTGAAGGGGCCGCTCTTCGTCGACGAAGAGTACGAAGTCGAGCGCGAGGTGGTCGCGCTGTCCGGCAGCCGTCGCACCGAGAGCGCCTGGGTGAAGACACGCGTGTTCGACAAGACGGGCGCGATGGTGGCGACCATGCTGCTGAACATGGCGACGCTGAAGGATTCCTATGCGCCGTATGAGGAAGAGTATCGGCGGCTGTATGGGGCTGGGCGGTAGGGGCAAGGCGTCGCCACACACGTGCGTCGTCATTCCGGGGCGACGCGTAGCGTCGAGCCCGGAATCCATTTCACCTCGGGTACTGCGGCCTGATGGATTCCGGGCTCGCGACTGCGTCGCGCCCCGGAATGACGGCTGGTGAAAGTCTCGCCGCCGCTTAAGCATTGAGCAAATGCACGTCGTAAAACCGCCGCACAGCGAATGAGCACACGCGCTCTCGTCTCCTAACATTTTGACATAGCAGCGAATTTCTCGAAGCTCTCCTTCCAATCGCTATTGTACACAATGGCACGGCGCTTGCAGAACTCCTGGCCAAGAGAGTTCTCGCGGGGGGTCTGCGTCATGTTGAACTCAGTCAAGCCGGCAAAGGGCGTCATCAGCGCCGAGCCCGAGCCGATCACGCTCGACTGGCCCGCCACCGCGCTTCTCATCATCGACATGCAGCGGGACTTCATGGAGCCCGGCGGCTTCGGCGAAACGCTCGGCAACGATGTCAGCCAGCTTGCACGCGCGGTGAAGCCGATCGGCGCGGTGCTGGCGGCGGCGCGCGACACCGGCATGCTGGTCATCCACACCCGCGAGGGACATCTGCCCGATCTCTCCGACGCCCCGCCGGCGAAGGTCGAGCGCGGCGCGCCGAGCCTTCGCATCGGTGATCCCGGTCCGATGGGACGCATCCTCATTCGCGGTGAGGCCGGCCACGACATCATTGCCGAGCTCTATCCGCTCGACAGCGAAATCGTGATCGACAAGTCGGGCAAGGGCGCCTTCTACGCCACCGAGCTCGGCGATGTCCTGCAGAAATACGGTATCGAGAATCTTCTGGTGTGCGGGGTCACGACAGAAGTGTGCGTCAACACCACCGTGCGCGAGGCCAATGACCGCGGCTATCGCTGCGTCGTCATCTCCGACGGCTGCGCATCCTACTTCCCCGAATTTCACGAGATGGGCCTGAAGATGATCAAGGCCCAGGGCGGCATCTTCGGCTGGGTCGCGAGCTCAGCCGCAGTCCTGGAGGCGATGAGGATTTCGAGCACATAGGGGTATGACCATGAGCACATTGACGGGGACGGCGGGCAAATCTGAAATCGACAAGTCCGGGTTCAAGCCGGCACTATGGACATCGGGCGACTGGAACGCGTTTTTCGGCTTCGGCACCAACATCCTCGTCAACATGCTGGTGCTCACGGGCCTGTTGCGCTTCGTGCTGAAGATGCCTGACAGCCTCGTGTTCGGCCGCATCCTGCCCGCCCTCGGGCTGATGATGTGCCTGTCCACCTTCTACTATGCGTATCTCGCGTATCGGCTGGCGCAGAAGACCGGCCGCAACGACGTCTGCGCGCTGCCCTCCGGCGTCAGCGTGCCGCACATGTTCATCGTCACCTTCGTGATCATGCTGCCGATCACGCTGAAGACCGGCGACCCGCTCAAGGGCTGGTCGGCGGGGCTCGTCTGGGTGTTCTTCCAGAGCTTCATTCTCATGATCGGCGGCTTCATCGCGCCGTTCATCCGCAGGATCACGCCGCGCGCAGCGCTGCTCGGCACGCTTGCCGGTGTCTCCGTCACCTTCATCTCGATGCGGCCGGCGCTCGAGATGTACATGACGCCGCAGATTGGTCTGGTCTGCTTCGCCATCATCCTGGTGAGCTGGTTCGGCGGGGTGAAATATTGGCGCGGCATTCCCGCCGGTCTCGTCGCCATTGCCGTCGGCATGATCATCGCCTGGGGCTCGAACCTGTTCGGGCTCGGCCTTGGCGGCTTGAGCCTCAAAGGCGTTGGCGCTGCCTTCGCCAACTTCGGCTTCTCGGTGCCGATCCCGGCAATAGGCTATGTCTTCTCCGGCTTCGAGTTCCTCGGCATCATTCTCGTTACCGCCATCCCGTTCGGCATCTACGACCTCGTCGAGGCCATGGACAATGTCGAGAGCGCGGAAGCGGCCGGCGACGACTATCCGACCACGCGCGTGCTGACCGCTGACGGCGTCGTCAGCCTGATCGGCTGCCTGATGGGCAATCCCTTCATCAACGCCGTCTATATCGGCCACCCCGGCTGGAAGGCGATGGGCGGCCGGATCGGTTACTCGGCGGCGACCGGCATCATGGTCGTGGTGCTGGCCTGGTTCGGCATCATCTCGGTGCTGCTGGCGCTGGTGCCTGTCGTCGCGATCTCGCCGATCCTGCTCTATATCGGCATGCTGATCGGCGCGCAGGCGTTCCAGACCACGCCGGTCAAGCACGCGCCCGCGATCGTGCTGGCGCTGACGCCGCATCTGGCCGCCTGGGCCAAGCTCCAGATCGACACCATGCTTGGCTCCACCATGAACGCGGCGGCAACCGTCGGCGGCTTGGCGGCCGACAAGGCCGATGCGGTCAAGGCCGCCGCGATTGCCGCGCTGCCGCAGCAGGGCGTGTTCTATCACGGCCTGGAGGTGATGGGTGGCGGCTCCATCCTTGGCGGCCTCATCCTCGGCGCGATCGGCGTCTTCATCATCGAGCGGGATTTCGAGAAGGCGTCCGCCTTTGCGCTGGTCGGGGCGATCCTGACTTACTTCGGCTTCATGCATGGCGAGGCCGTCGGCATCGGCGGCGGCTTTGGCGTGACGCCCGCGGTCGCGCTGGCCTACGCCGTGATGGCCGCCGGCCTGTTCGCCGCAAGCAAGCTCGGCGCCAGCGAACCCTACGCCGCGCATCCGGAGATGTCTGCCGCGCCGGCGGAGTAGGCGTGGACCTCAAGCGTCGAGGAACGGCCGGGCGTGTCCCGGCCGGTTTCTTTTCAGGGGCGCACGGCTGGCGTCTCCATCGGCAGGCCACGCGCCCGCGACATCAGATAGAGCTCGAGCGCGACCAACTCGGGTGAGCCGTAGCCATAGGCCTGGGCGCGGACGCCGGTCATGCAGCTGCGCAGCCGCCGCTCGAGCGATCCCAGCGTCTGCCACTCCAGCCGGTAGAGCGGATAGCCGGTCGGCTGTCCCTGCGTGATCGGCGCGCCCGCAAGCCGCTTGTCGAAATTGTCGTCATGGCAGTTGGTGCAGGCGAGGTTGAGCTGGCCCTCGCGCTGCATGAAGAGCGCGCGGCCCTGCTCGACAAACGGCTTGAGCTTTGGATCGTCACCGGCCGTGATCGCGGTGCCGCGCGACTGGTGGGCGACGAAGGCGGACAATGCGAGCAGCTCGCGATCCTCGTAGGGCAGCGGCTCCGCCTGCTGATGATCGGCGCGGCAGAGATTGATCCGCTGATCGAGCGTGACGGGACGGCCGAGTGCCTGGTCGAAGGCGGGGTAGCGCGCCGCGGCGCCTTTCATGCTGCTGCGCGCATCGCCATGACAATCCGCGCAGGCCTTGTTGGCGCTGCCGGTCTTCTTCGCCCAGAGCGCCTCGCCGTCGAGCACGAACAGCATGCCGGGATTGGCGGTGTCGTCGTCCTGCATGGCGCGCGTGTCCGGGCCCATGAAGGTGTAGCCGGAGCGGCGCGCATCGGGCGGGATTTCACCGGCGAGCAGGGCAGGGGCTGCGGCGAACAAGGTTGCCACCGCTATCGCGCGCCAGGAGATCATTCGACCGTGATCGATGCCGACGCGGTTGTCGAATAGCCGTTGTCGCCGATCCATTCGAACTCGAACCTGCCGCTGTCCTTCGCGACCGTGAAGAACGACAAGTACGGGTTCGCCGCGATCGCCGGAAAAAGATCGGCGCGAAAAATCTCCGTGCCGTTGTAGCGACATGCAAAACTCGTGATGATGTCGCGCGGCACCAGCTTGCCGTCGGCGGTGTGGCGGAAGCCGGTCTCCATGATGTGCGAGGTCAGCGTGCGGATCTCGATGATGTCGCCGCGTTTGGCCTTTGCCGGAACGTTGATGAGGGCGGCCATCAGTTCGTCTCCTCGGTGCAGGCGGCCAACGTCACGACGACGTCGGCGGCAATTTGCCAGAACGTGTCGTCGGAGAGATGCGCGATCGCGACGACCTTCTGCGTGTCGGCGAGCCGGATCCGGGTCGAGACCTGGGCTCGGCCGGAGGAGGGGCCGAAATAGAAATTGCCGATGTTCGGCTGCGGGTTCTTTTCGTTGAAGACGTGGATGCTCTTGACGTGGTCATCGGCCGTCATCGGGCTTGCAACGCTCACCGTCATCGGCACCGTGTTGCCGTTCTCGACCAGCGGCGGAATGTCGAGCTTCACCCTGCCGCTGCGAATCTGTGCTTCGCCGACGACGTTGCGGATCGCGGTGTTGAGCATCGCCGGTGTCGCCTCGAGCGGCCGCAGGGTGACGATCGGGATCGTGCCGGCGACTGTCACGCCGCCGGCGAGGCCCAGGAATTGTCGTCGCGTGGTTGGCATGACCCTAGTCCCGAAGCGTTGCAAGAAAAGCCACGATGTCCTCGATCTCCGCAGCCGACAAGATCGGCTTGCCGGCGAAGTTGCGTCCGACGCGGACGAGGCCGCCGGCGCGATAGTAGGACGGCATGATGGTCTGCGGGTTGAAGCGCGAGGCATCGACCAGTCGAAGCCGCAACTGGTTTACCGACCACCGGTTCCCCGCGCCGGTGAGATCTGGCGCGAGATCACCCTGGAACCGCGTTTCCGGAAATGGGCCGGAATGGCAGAGAATGCAGGTCGTGGTGCGCGCCAGCACCAGCGCGCGGCCGCGCGCGGCATCGCCAGGGGAGCCTGTGAGCGAGGCTGGAATGCCGTCGTTGACGATTGTGTAGGGGACAAGCTCGTTCGCCTTGGTTGATGACAGTGCGAGGCAGGCTGCAATAAGTACAGCAATCGCAGATGTCGGACGGGATGCACGGTGCCGCCGCGAACTCCACTTACCTCTCCCGCTTGCGGGAGAGGTCGCTGCGCAGCGGCGGGTGAGGGCTCTTTCCTCTTGGGAGTTCTCGCGGGTGGAGACACCCTCTCCCCAACCCTCCCCCGCAGGCGGGGGAGGGGGCGCACCTTGTTCGTGGTGACAGCCTGCTCTCATCTTGCGTTAGCCAAAGGTGTCCGCCGTGATGGTCTGAAACCATCGCTCGGCCTCGGCTGCCTCGCGCGCGCGCAATTCGCGCGGCGCATCGACCGGGCTGGTCGCGCCGCCCTCGACCTCGGCGAAGATGTCGCCCCTGGGCTGGTAGTTGCCGGCGAGCGAGAAGCCATAGCCGGGCGCGACGGTGCTGTAGCAGACCCCTGTGAGTCGTGGCGCCTCCGGTGTGCGACCCGCGAGCAGGCTAACGATCGCGCTAGCGCCGGCCTTGCCCTGCGCGGTTGCAGCGGAGGCCGATTTTGGGATGCCGCCGCCAAGGCAGGCGTCGCCAATGACGTGAATGTTCGGGACAAGTTTCGACTCGAATGTGACAGGATCGATCGGGCACCAGCCGGTCGCATCCGCAACGCCCGCGACCGCCGCAATGCGGCCGGCGCGTTGCGGTGGGATGACGTTGGCGACATCAGGGGTGTAGTTGCCGAATTCGGTGACGATGGTCTTGGTCGCGGCATCGATTGAGGTGACGCGGCCGCCTTGCGAGAGGGCGACGCGCTCGATCATGTCGCCGTAGAGTTCCTTCCATGCCTGTTCGAACAGTCGCTGCAGGGAGAAGGTGTCCTTGGCATCGAGGATCAGAACTTTCGAGCGCGCCTTCTTCGTCTTCAGGTAATGCGCGATCAGGCCTGCGCGCTCGTAAGGCGCGGGCGGGCAACGAGAGGGATTGGCCGGGATGGCAATGGCGACGGTGCCGCCGTCCGGCATCGCTTCGAGTTGCCTGCGCAGCAAAAGCGTTTGCGCGCCGGCCTTCCAGGCGTGCGGCATCGTCTCCGACGCGGCCTCGTCGTAACCGGGCAGGGCATCGAGATGGAAGTCGATGCCGGGCGAGAGCACGAGCCGGTCATAGCCAAACGCGGTGCCATCGCCCGTAGTCACACGACGCTTTTGCGCGTCGATGGCCGTCGCAGCCTGGGCGACGACGGTGATGCCGGCGGCGGCGAGCCTGTCGTAGCCGAACTGCTGCGCGTCGATCTCGCGCAGGCCCGCGATCACCTCGTTGCTGAAGGGGCAGGAGATGTAGGTCTTGTTCGGCTCGATCAGGGTGACCTGCAATCTGGCGTCGGCGCGCTTGAGTGCGCGGGCGCAAGCCGCGCCGCCAAAGCCGCCGCCGACCACGAGGACGCGGCCCGCCGATTGCGCGCGCAGGATCGAAGGTGCGGCGAGCGATGTGGCCGCGACGGCGATGCCAAGGACGGCATTCCGCCGTGTCACCGGCGCATTCATGAGGCTTGTCCGGAAAATGTTGCGGCGGCCGGCATGGCCGCCGCGAGTCGTTGTTTGAGCATGATCTTTTCCGGAAAACCGCTTCGCACTTTTCCGGATCATGCTTTACGCGAAGGTGATGTTCTGGTCCCGCAGCGGCACCGAGCGGATGCGCTTGCCGGTCGCGGCGAAGTACGCATTGAGCACGGCCGGCGCCGCGACGCCGATGGTCGGCTCGCCGACACCGCCCCAGAACCCGCCACTCGGCACCATCACCGATTCCACCTTCGGCATCTCGTTGATGCGCATCGAGTTGTAGGTGTCGAAGTTGGTCTGCTCGATCTTGCCGTCCTTGACGGTGCAGCCGCCATAGAACAGCGCGGAGAGGCCATAGACGAAAGAACCCGCGATCTGCCGCTCCACTTGCGCCGGATTGACGATGTAGCCGGGATCGGTGGAGGCGACGATGCGATGCACCTTGATCTTGCTGCCGTCGGTCACCGAGATTTCGGCGGCGCCGGCGACATAGCTGCCGTAGCCCATGACCTGCGCGATACCGCGATAGACGCCCTGCGGTGCCGGCGTGTCCCAGCCGATCTTCTCGGCCACGGCATTGAGCACCGCGAGGTGCTTGGGGTGATGGCCCATCAGCTTGCGGCGGAATTCGAGTGGGTCCTGGCCTGCGGCCTGGGCCAGCTCGTCCATGAAGCATTCCATGTAGATCGCATTGTGATTGACGTTGACGCCGCGCCAGAAGCCCGGCGGAACGTGAGGGTTGCGCATCGCATGCTCGATCAACAGGTTCGGCACCGAATAGCCGAACGCGGCGTCTCC
Organism: Bradyrhizobium sp. CCBAU 25338; assembly: GCF_028128965.1. Taxonomy (NCBI): domain Bacteria; kingdom Pseudomonadati; phylum Pseudomonadota; class Alphaproteobacteria; order Hyphomicrobiales; family Nitrobacteraceae; genus Bradyrhizobium; species Bradyrhizobium sp. CCBAU 25338. The sequence continues at coordinate 204,435 of NZ_LFKY01000039.1, read as the reverse complement.
GGACTGGGCGACGCCCTGGAACGCGACGGGATCCATGCCGTTCTGCAGCGCTTCGGGGCGAAGCGAGAACAGGATCGACTGGCCGGACAGGCGGTAGTGCAGCGCGATCAGATTGTTGTTGGCGTCGAACGCGCCGGTCATCTTGCACTGGGTGATCGGGTGATACCTGCCCTGCGCCATGTCCTCTTCGCGCGACCACAACAGCTTGATCGGCGTGCCCGGCATCTGCTTGGCGATCATGACCGCCTGGCGCACATAGTCGGTCTGACCGCGCCGGCCGAAGCCGCCGCCTGGCATCACCTTGTGCACGTCGCACTTCTCGGCCGGCAGGCCGGAAGCCTCCAGCACGGCAGCGAAGGCCGCCTCGCCATTCTGCGTGCCGCACCAGACCTCGCATTTGTCCGCCGTGTAGATCGCGGTGGCGTTCATCGGCTCCATGGTGGCGTGGTTCTGGTAGGGATAGCTGTAGACGGCCTCGACCTTTTTCGCGGCGCCGGCGATCGCCGCCTTGGCGTCGCCGTTCTTGTTGCCGACATAGGCCGGCTGCGCGTCGTCGAGCCCCTCGGCCAGCCACTTTGCAATCGACGCACTGGAGACCTTGGCGTTGTCGCCCTCGTCCCAGACGATCGGCAGCGCCTCCAGTGCGGTCTTGGCGTGCCACCAGGTGTCGGCAACGACGGCGACCGCGGTATCGCCGACCTTGACCACCTTCTTGACGCCTTTCATGCCGGCAATCTTGGTGTCGTCGAAGCTCTTCAGCTTGCCGCCGAACACCGGGCAGTCCTTGATCGCGGCGTTCAGCATGCCCGGCAGCTTGACGTCGATGCCGTAGATCATGGCGCCGGTGGTCTTGTCGACGGTGTCGAGCCGCTTCACGCCCTTGCCGATCAGCTTCCAGTCCTTCGGATCCTTCAGCTTGACGTCCGCTGGCGGCGTCAGCTTCGCCGCAGCCTCGGCGACCTTGCCGTAGGTCGTGGTCCGGCCCGAGCGTGTATGGGTGATGACGCTGTTCGCGGCCGTGCATTCGGAGGCCGGCACTTTCCACGCATCGGCGGCGGCCTGGATCAGCATCACGCGCGCGGTGGCGCCGCCCTTGCGGACATAGTCCTGCGAAGAACGGATGCCGCGGCTGCCGCCGGTCGAGAAATCGCCCCAGACGCGCTTGCGCGCGACGCTCTGGCCCGGGGTCGGATATTCGGTCGTGACCTTGGTCCAGTCGCATTCGAGCTCTTCGGCGACGAGCTGGGCGAGACCGGTGAGCGAGCCCTGGCCCATCTCGGAGCGGGCGATGCGGATCACCACGGTGTCGTCGGGCCTGACCACGACCCAGGCGCCGATTTCGGGCGAGCCGTCGGCGGCGCGCACCACGGCGGGGCCGCCGAAGGGAATGTCGAGGCCGATGGCGAGACCCGCGCCGACAGCAGCGCTGCCGATGACGAAGGCACGACGGTTCATCTTGGGAGAGACGTGCTTGTTCATGGGGCGGCTCCTTACGCGCTTGCGATCGTGTGGATCGCCTCGCGCACCTGCTGGAAGGTGCCGCAGCGGCAGATGTTGGTGATGGCCTCGTCGATGTCGGCGTCGGTCGGCTTCGGCTTCTCGTTCAGCAGCGCCGCCACCGCCATGATCATGCCGCTCTGGCAATAGCCGCATTGCGGCACGTCCTGGGCAATCCAGGCGTCCTGCACCTTGTGCAGCGCATCGCCTGAGGCGAGCCCTTCGATCGTGGTGATCTTCTTGCCCTCGGCCTCGCTGACCGAGATCCCGCAGGAGCGCATGGCTACGCCGTCGATGTGAACCGTGCAGGCGCCGCATTGCGCGATGCCGCAGCCGTATTTGGTGCCGGTCAGGCCGGCATTCTCGCGGATCGCCCAGAGCAGCGGCGTATCCGGCTCGACGTCGAGGGTGAAGGGTTTTCCGTTGATTGTTAGGTTTGCCATCGCAAGTCCCCTGATTGGCCCAATCCACCGATTGAACTCAGGGGCGCAATCTGTCCGGCAAACTGGAACTGTTCAAATCAACACTCCGAGGGCTAGCCGGGATGCATAGCCCGGCCGCGTGAGAGTATGGACCGCGGCGCTGTTTTGCCTCATCCCTTCGTCAATCGATTCGGGTTGACGTCTCCTCCATGGGCGCCAATCCGCGGCCTCAGGCGACGACCGGCCGTCAAGGCCGGTTCCAGGCCCGGGTCGCGCCCCGCGCAGCGGCGACAGTTTGTCCCTTTTGCCGGGATGCAAGACGCCTCCGCTCTGGTACACTGGGCCGAAGCAAAAGGAGTTCCATGAACGTGCCGAGTCCCTGCAACGTGCTGATGCTCTACCCGCTGTTCTCGGCAGAGTCCTTCTGGAGCTTTGGCGAATCCTGCAAAGTGATGGGCGTCAAGCGCCCTGCCGCCCCCTTGGGCCTGATCACCGTCGCCGCGATGTTGCCCGAGAGCTGGACGGTCCGGCTGATCGATTGCAACACGGCGCCGCTCGGCGACGACGATCTCGCCTGGGCCGACGTCGTCTTCACCGGCGGAATGATGCCGCAGCAGGCCGACACGCTGCGCCTGATCGAGCTCTGCCGCGCCGCTGGCAAGCCGGTGGTCGTCGGCGGTCCCGATCCCACCTCGAGCCCCCACCTTTACGAACGCGCCGACTTCCGGGTGCTCGGCGAAGCCGAGAGCGTCATCGACGAATTCATCGCGGCCTGGGAAAGCGGCGCGCGGTCCGGCGTCTTCACCGCGCCGAAATTCCAGGCCGACGTCACCAAGACGCCGGTGCCGCGTTTCGACCTGCTCAGGTTCGAAGACTATCTCTATCTCGGTGTGCAGTATTCGCGGGGCTGTCCCTTCACCTGCGAATTCTGCGACATCATCGAGCTCTACGGGCGCGTGCCGCGGACCAAGACGGTCGAGCAGATGTTCGTCGAGCTCGAGACGCTCTATCGGATGGGCTACCGCGGCCATCTCGACTTCGTCGACGACAATTTCATCGGCAACAAGAAGTCGCTGCGGCAATTCCTGCCAAGGCTCGCCGAATGGCAGCGCACGCACGGCTATCCCTTCGAATTCTCCACGGAAGCCTCGGTCAACCTCGCCGACGATCCGGAGCTGCTGGAGCTGATGGGGGCGGCCAACTTCTTCGGCATCTTCGTCGGCATCGAAAGTCCGGACCCGGCGACGCTGGTCGCGATGCGGAAGAAACAGAACACGCGGCGCAACATCGCCGAGAGCATCCACAAGATCTACGCCGCCGGCATGCTCGTCACCGCGGGCTTCATCGTCGGCTTCGACAACGAGAAGGTCTCGATGGCGGAGGCCATGATCGACTTCATCGAAGAGGCGGCGATTCCTGTCGCCATGGTCGGCCTGCTCTATGCCTTGCCGAACACGCAGCTCACGCGCCGCCTCGAGCGCGAAGGCCGGCTGCATCCGGGCCACGATGTGGCGCCGACCATCGGCGCCGATCAGTGCACGGCCGGCATCAACTTCGATCCGGTCCGCCCGTTGCGCGACATCCTGATGGATTACAGGCGGGTGCTGGAGCACACCTACAGCCCGGCGGCCTATGCAGGACGCGTCGACCGCCTGATGACCCTGCTCGACCGATCCAGGCAGCGTCCCGAGCTGGCCGAAGGAGATATCCGCGCCAGGCTTGGGGCGATGGAGACGGTGCACAAGGTGGTCACCGCCCTTCCCGAGGCACGGGGGCCGCTCTGGCAGACCTTCATGAATTGCGCCAAGCGTGACACCTCCTCCGCACGCATCGCCGTGCAGATGATCGCGGCCTATGCGCATCTCGGACCGTTCTCGCGCAAGGTGATCGCGGCCATCGATGAGCGCCTGGCCGCGCTGGACGGGCACATGCCCAATCCCGTCGTGGCTATGGACGCGACCGAGGTTCGACATCTGGCCTGAGATCCGGAGAGCCTATGGAGGCCGCGGGACGCTTTGATGCGCCGCCGGCCAGGCCCTCCGACAATCAAAGTGGCTGTCATGTGTGAGATCCCGGCTTGACAGCCGAACAACCTCAAGCTGATCGTCATCAGGACGACACCGGGCCTGCCATGATTTCGGTGCGCTGCTGCGTCATTGCCAGATTGGCTTTAGCGGGGTTGAGCCATGTTCAGGAAGGTGATCCGCTGGTCGATTGCATTGATTGTCGTGGCGGCTCTGGCCTTTGCGTATCTGCCTTCCTTCATCGCCGATTCCATCTACAAGAACGTCGACGACATCACCGACGGCGAGATGCCCGCCACCGTCACCGCCTTTCAATCGGGGCCGGACGTCGTCAGTACCATCGGCGGAAGCGGCGAGGGCTTGAACTGCAGCCTGCCGCCCTGGGCCAACATATTGTTCGACGGCGGGACGGATTCCAACCAGAAGCGCCATCTCGTCCTGCAGCGCTTCAGGCAGGCCTGCGTCTTTCACGACCTGTGCTATCGCCACGGCCTTGCGACCTACGGCTATAACCAGAACGATTGCGACCGCATTCTGCAAAACGCGGCTTTTCGGCTGTGCATCTACATACGAAACAGCAGTCAGGAGAGCAGCGCGGCGCGCTGTCAGACCGATTCCAAGATGGTTCTGGCCGGCGTGAGTCTCGGAGGCTACAACGCCTATCGCGGCTGGGACCGATCGACCTATTTCGAATTCGACTCGGATCCGTCGCGATCGAACGGGTTTCAGGTCAGTCGCGTGGTCGATCATCCATTCAAGGCGATTGCACCGGCCAAATACGCGGGTGACCCCGATCAGGTCATTCTCATGTTCGAGAACCTTCGCTCCAATCTGGCCGTGACCTGCATCACCTGCGCGACTGTTCCCGTTCTCGAGTGGACCACCGATCCCAACGCCGTCAGCGCCGAACTGAGCTCTGTCGGGGTGACGCGGTTGCCGGACGTGCTGCTCAAGCGCGTGCCCATGCTGACCGAAACTATGCCGGTCTGGTTGCCGCCGCGCCGGCGGCACGCCGCGCCGCATCTCCTGGTCGATGGAGCGGGCAAGCACCATCTGATCTGGATGAGCCGGAACAACTCGGAGAACAGCATATCCTGTGTCGTCATCGCCGATGCGGCGCGGCTGCTCACCAATACCTTGCCGACCCGGGATCTCTGCTCGGTCGATGCGGGCCCATCGCTGACCCGCGTGGAAGTCGACATGTTCGCGACCTCTCCGCTTCCGATGGAAGTACCCGGAAGTTCGGATCTCATCTATGCGACCTCGGCCAGCCCACAGAAGACGACAGAGCAACATCTGAGCTTCTGTTCGCGCTCTGCGTCCCGGAAGGTCGAGGAGACCGACCATGACGACCGGTCCAAATGCGTCACGTTCCCCGAAGCCGAGGTCCGCACGGGCGCGGCGCTCGGCGCATTTCAGAACTTTCTGCTGGTTCGTCCCGGGCAGCAGATCTATTTCGCGCGGGACATCGCCCAGCAGACGGACTCGCTGCTGACCGCCGCCTGGCAGCGCGCCTTTGGCAATAGCTTTTCGCCCGAAGGCGCCCTGCTCGTGATCGACGTTGCACCGCCGCTCGCCCCAAAAGGGCCTCTCTCGGCCAGGTTGAAGAAGATCGTCCGGTTCAACATCGACGATCGCTTCGATCCGATGATGCCGATCACGCGCAAGGTGGACGACCTGCGCTTCCTGAGCCTTGAGGCGGCAAAGTCGAGCGTGCACCTTCGCATGATCGATTTCGCCAAGGACAAGCCCTCCGTCGCCAATGTGCAGCTGATGATGGGCAACGGCGAGGTGGACCTGGATCGCTCCTGGGCGGAGAGGCCCATGCTGGTGCTGGAGACCAGGGACGCGCGACCCAGAACCAAGCTGGTGTTCTCGCGTGGAGAAGTCGCGGTCCAGGCGGGCAAGCCCGTCACGTCGGACGCGACGACGGAAGCGTTGACGCTGCAGACATTGGTTTTCGAACGCGATGCCGCGGCGCCTTCGAATATGCCCTTCGTGAAATCGGCCGGAGCGGCGTGCCGGGTCGTTTACGAGTTTGCACCGAACCACACCGACTGGCCTTGCTACCGCGCGTTCGATCCCGAGCGTACGATGCGGGCGTCGCCGGCGACGCGGATGCAGGCCTCCCAGATGCTGGTCGGGCGGTTCACCCGAGCCGGCGGCCATGGCATCGCATTTCCCGATCTCTGCCTGAAGTCGGAGCCGATCATCCTGGCGCCGCAAGGGAGCACGTTTGTGCCCGTGAGCGAGACCGCGGGTTGGACAGGGCCGCCAAGGCTGACGCGGACGATCAAATGCGAGCCGCTCGATGCGGCGGCAGTCGCGAGCCGTCCGATCGCGGACAAGGCTCCGTGACAGCGCGCTGCTGATGAAGCGCGCGAATGTGTTCGATCTACTTCACTGCCAGTCGCAAGAAGCTCATCACGCTGCCGAGCGCGGCGAAGCCTGCGCCGAGCGCCAGCGCCAGCGTCGCGCCGTCATGACCCGCGAGCGCGAAGCAGGCCGCGGCGAGCGCCGCGCCGGTCGTCTGCCCCGTCAGGCGCGCAGTGGCGACGATGCCCGAGGCGCTGCCGCTGCGGTGCGGCGGCGCGCTCGACATCACCGCCTTCATGTTCGGCGCCTGGAAGAAGCCGAACCCCATGCCGCAGATCACCATGCGCCAGATGATGTCGGCGATCGCAGGATTGGCCGGCAGCATGGCGAGCAGCGCCATGCCGAGACCAAGCAGCACGAGGCCGATGCCGCCGAGCAGGCCGACGGCATAGCGGTCGGAGAGGCGCCCCGCGATCGGCGCCATGATGCCGACCACCAGCGGCCAGGGCGTCATGAAGAAGCCGGTCTCGACCTGAGAGCGGCCGAGCACGTCCTCGAAGTAGAACGGCAGCGAGACGAAGGCGAGGCCCTGCACGGCGAAGGAGCACACCGCGGTCGCCGCCGACAGCGCGAACATCGGCCGGCTGAACAGGTCGATCGGCAGCATCGGCGCGGGATGGTCGGCATGGCGGCGCGTCAGGATGAAGCCGAGCGCGAGGGCGGTGACCAGCTCGATGCCGACGACCACCGGCGACAAATTGTGCGCGGCGCTGCCGATGCCGGTGATGAACAGGCCGAGGCAGGCGGTGGCGAGGATCGCGCCGAGAAAGTCGAAACCGTGATCGGCGCGCGGGGTCTTCGGCAGCATCGCAAAGCCGATGCCGATGGCGACGAGGCCGAACGGGATGTTGACGGCGAACAGCCAGGGCCACGGGCCGACCGCGAGGATCGCCGATGCAATGGACGGCCCGAAGGTAAAGGCGGTTGCGACCACCAGCGCGTTGTGGCCGAAACCGCGGCCCTGCATCCGTCCGGGATAGACGAAGCGCACCAGCGCCGTGTTGACGCTCATGATCCCGCTCGCGCCGAGCCCTTGCAGGGTGCGCGCGACCAGCAGGCTGTCCAGCGACCACGCCACCGCGCAGAACAGCGAAGCGATGGTGAACAGGATGAGGCCGCCGAGATAGATGCGCTGGTGCCCGACGATCTCGCCGAGCGCGCCCAGCGGCAGCAGGGTTGCGACCAGCGCGATCTGGTAGACGTTGACGACCCAGACCGACTGCTCCGGGCTTACATGCAGATCGGCGGCGATGGCGGGCAGGGCGATGTTGGCGATCGCGGTGTCGAGCGAGGCCATCGCCAGCGCGGTGAAGATCGCAGCAATCGCCCAGCGCCGCTGCGTGACCGGAAGGCCGTCGGCGGTCGGATGGTCGGGCTCGCGCGCCGCGGCAGGTAACGTGATTGTCATCGGCTCGGTGTTGTGCGCTCGCAGCGTTGCCGCGGCGGCGTGGGCTATGCGCCGTGTACTACAGCTTGGCGGTCGGCCACAGCCTTATGCGTGCATGCTGTATATGCGCCGATGCCGGCCGCATCGCGCAAAGGGCGAGGCGAGCGAGCCGGTTCGCCTGCTTTCGGTCCATGGTTACGGCGATCGACTCCAAAACCCGAAAAACAACCCCATGCACAGTAGAAGTGCCCTTGATCCGAAAGGGATTTTACAGCCGCGTTGCAGGGACATTCGCGGCTCCGATCAAGTTGACCCGTCGGGCAAAACACTGGCAGGATGCCATCGTGGTATTCGTCCTCGCACCAGCGGCATTTCAATCCTGCTCAATCATCGCCGATGCGCTCGGCCTGCTGTTCTCGCTTGTTACGCACAAGGAGTTGTTCGCAAGCTCTGATCATGGCGACGACAAGGAGGCGCACTGGCCGATCGGAATCGACTTCGGCATCTGCTGGTCGTCACGGCGCTGGTCGCGCTGGTCAGGGAAATCTTTGTAGATTCGATGAAGGCGTTGGTCGGCGCGCCGCCGCCGAATCTGCGGTGGCCTTTGCCGCCGCGCGCAAGGACCGGCTCGACATGGCTTCAGCATCGCGCTCGGCAGCGCCTCCCGGATCGCGCGGTTCGTTGCCCCCATTGCAACCGCTACGTCGGCCTTTATCACTGCCAGCGGGCGCTCGGCATGGTTTGTCGGCGCCTTGATTGTCTTCATCTATGCGGTGTTTGCGCGGGCGGGGACCGCAGGCGGACAATGAAATGACATTGCGCGGAGACCAAACCCGGCGTCGGAAGCGGCGAATCCAGGCATCGATTATTTAATTTGACTTACCATGTAGTTAAAACTATATAGCTTTTATATATTTAATAAATTTAATCGTGGCGGGCGCCGCCCTGACGTCAATTTCGATCGAGCGTGTTCTCACCGAGCACCGGACCATGCGAACAGGCCGAGTCATCCGCGCCATTAGAGTTGCCGTCGAGAGAGGCCTGATGAATGCGCCGGCCAATTGAAACAGCACCGAGGAGCGGAGAAGGCATCTGGGTAGAAGATGCGACGGGGGCTACTGAGGTCGGCCACTGGTCACCCGAGGCAGGCAAATGGGTCTGGCAGGACGGTTCTCCGATCGATCCTGCGCCCACCCATTGGTACCCCGCAATGGAGGATGTCGATCCGGAAGACGATCAATCGGGCGGTTCACTCGTGACGGCTGCAATTCTGATCCCCGTCATCTTCGTCGGGGTTTCGCTGCTCGGCGTGTTCACGCCATTCACGGCGCAACCGAACATGACGCGCATCGGCGGCGATATCGCCGTCAGCCTCGATCAGCGGCTGGAAATCCCGACCGGCTCGCTAGCACTCCTTCAGCGCGAAGCGACCGGAGCCCTGATGCAGGCGGAGCCAGCGAGTGTGGTGCAACCAAGCCAGCGGCTGGGCAAAGACGCGCCGCGCATTGATGCGTCCGCCAACGAGCTGGCCGAAGCGCGCAGGGAGCTCGACGAGGCGGTCCAGCGCGCGCACACGGCGGAAATCGCGGCGGAGGTGCTGCGGAAATCACTTCAACAGGAGCAAGCCCACAGCGCCGAGCTCGCGAACGAACTTGCCGGAGCCCGCCGCGAGATCGACGCCGGCAACGCGAAATCCCGCAACGCGGACGATGTGGCCGCGCAGCAGAGAGATGCGGCGGCGCGGGAGATCGCGGAACTGCAGCAGGCCCTGCAGCAGGAGCGGCAAAGAAGTGGACTCCTCGTGAAGCAGGCGAATGCAGCGCAGGCGGCTGCGGCGAGCGCCGAGCAGGAACGCCACGAGGCGCAGTCACGCGCCGCCGCGCTCGCGAGCGAACTCGCCGCAATACCTCGCGCATCGCTTACGGCGGAAGCTGCGGCCGCGGAACAAAAGGAGGTCGTGGGACGGGAGGTTGCGGAGCTGCGTCAGTCCCTGCAAGCCGAGCGGCAGAAGAACGCCGACCTCGTTGCCCAGGCCGAAGCAGCGCGAGCGGTAGCGGCCAATGCCGAACAACAACACCGAGCTCTCGAAGAGGCCCAGGCGCATGCAACCGCGCTGGCGAGGGAGCTTGCGGAAACGCGCCGTGAGATCGAAACCCGGAACGTGCAATTGCGCGAGGCGAACGATGCCGCTTCGCAGCAGAGACAGGCAGCGAACCGGGAGATTGCCGAACTGCGGCAGTCGCTGCAACAGCAGCGAAGCGGGACCGAGGCCAGGCAAAAAGACCGTGCATCGGCATCGGCCCCAGCCGATGCTCGCCACCAGGCGGAGCAAACAAATCGAGGCCCGATCTTGCCGGCGGCGCGGAGCGCGGAAGCGACTGTCGCGGAGCCGCTGAAAGCCGCAAACCAGGCCGAGGCGGAGGCCCGATTGATCCCGCGCGCCAGGGCGTTGCTCGATCAGGGAAATATCGGTGCAGCGCGGATCGTTCTCGAACTCGCGGCCGAGAAGGACATTGCGCAGGCAAGCTTCATGCTCGCGGAGACATACGATCCGGCGGTTCTTTCCGCCTGGGGGACCTATGGAACGCGCGGCGAAGCGGCCAAGGCGCGAGAGCTCTACGCGAAGGCACACCGGGGCGGCATTCGCGAAGCGAAGGAACGCCTGGAGGCGCTGCAGCGCTGAGAGTGGACGTGTTGCAGTCCTGCGGACCAACGGTTGCGGTGGCTGATTCGGAAGGGAAACGACATGAACAAGGCGCCAAGGTCACTCTCGCTGCTCCTGCTCGCCGGGTTGCTGCCGGTCGCGATGCTGCTTCAGACGGCCTGCCTCGAAGCGCAAACGGCGGGAAATACCAGGACTGATGCTCAACTCGTCCGAAGGCCGCTCCCGCCGGAGAATGAAAAGGATCGGATGAACGCCTGGACGGTCGGGCTCGCCGGCGGTCTGCTCGAGGGCGCACCGATCCGCCTCGCCGCAGAAATGGCTCGCGTCGTCGACGACGGAGCAAACCTGCATCTCCTGCCGATCGTCACGCGGGGAGCCACCGACAATCTGAATGCGCTGCTGTATTTGCGTGGCGTCGATACCGCCATCATCAATTCCGATGCGCTCGACGAATATAAGGTTCAGGCACCGCAGATCCGAAGCCGCATCACGTATCTGCTCAATCTCTTCCCATCCGAGCTGCACATTTTCGTACGGCCCGAGATCACAAGCCTGAAGGATCTTGCCGGCAAGAAGGTGAACTTCAACACCCTGGGCACCGCAGCGGCCTATTCAGGACCACTGATCTTCAGCCGTCTCGGCATCGATGTCGACAAGACGTTCATTCCGCATCAGTTGGCCCTGGAACAGATGCGCAAAGGCGAGATGTCGGCCGTCGTGTTCATTACATCGAAACCCGTCGACGCCTTCGTGAGGGGCCGCTGGGATGCTGGATTCAAGTTCCTGCCGGTCAACTACGACAGGAAGTTCGAGGACTATTATCTGCCCGCGACCCTTGAGGCCAACGAGTATCCCAGTCTGATCAGGCAAGGCGAGCGGATCTCGACGATTGCGGTGCCGACAGCGCTCGTTGCGTTCAACTGGCCGCAACAATCGAATCGCTACCAACGCGTGGCGCGCCTCGTCGACTATCTATTCTCGCGAATCGACAGGCTGCAGGCGCCGGGCTTCGATTCGAAATGGCAGTCGATCAATCTCGCGGCAACCGTGCCAGGGCTCACTCGCTTCCAGGCCGCACAGGATTGGCTGGATCGCAAGGCGCGCAGCGCACAGGCTCGGCCATGAAGAGTGCGGCTCCTCCGCTCGCCGTCGCTTTCAATGTGGCCTGCGGAATCGCCTACGCGCAAAGCGCGAGCGATCCCATGGAAGCACTTCGGGCTTGCTCGGCGATGGCGGGGCAAGGCCGGGTGGAATGTCTTCAGGATCTGTCACGCAGGATTCCACCGCCCGGCCGGCGCGCGTCAGACGATGGCTGGCTGATCAGCGAGACCACTTCGCCAGTCGACTATTCACCGATCGTCACGGCCACCACCTCTTCGATCGGCAGTTCGGATGGTGCTGCGATGCAACTCGCAATCCACTGCCGTAAAGGCCGCACGGAAATCGTAGTCGCAGGACCGACGATGTCACGCAGTGCCAATGAATACGCCGTCTCCCTTCAGCTCAATGCGGAGCCGCCAATGCAACTCGCGGCTGCCGCGCCGTCATTCGGCTCCGGCGTTGCTTTCGGGGGCGACGTCGTGCGGTTGCTGAGGTCGCTGCCCGATGACGGTTACATCAATGTGCGTCTCTCCATCCGCACCGGCGTGGTGCAGGAGGGACAATTCCCGCTCGGCGGATTCAGGAACGTGCGCGAGAAAGTTGGGGCTGCATGCAAATGGCCACATGCGGTCGCCAGACCAGGACGGTGAGGATCAGGGAGAGGGAGAAACGAGATGATCAATCCAAAGTTGGCGATGGCAGTCATCAGCAGCTTGGCGATGCTGCTTTTGGCCGGACCGGACGCGCAGGCGCAGCAGGACAACCAGTCGATCCTGCAGGCGAGCGCGACGACCCAGGCGGGCAGCCAGAAGCATTCAAGTCGAGATAAGCAAGCGGGAAAACCTGGGCAGCTTCACACCAGCAAGCGCAACCCCGCGAACGAGGGAGCGCTGGCTCAGATGACCAAACCTGAGGCCGCCAGGAAGTCACATCGGCTGATCTTGCAGGTCAATTCCAACGAACCAGCGATGATGAACCTCACACTCAACAATGCGACCAACGTCGCGCAATACTACCGCGATCTCGGTGAACCAGTGTCGATCGAGGTCGTCACCTTTGGTCCCGGGCTTCACATGCTGCGCGATGACACCTCGCCGGTAAAGCCGCGCATCGAGCTCCTCGCGATGAGCCATCCGGAAATCTCCTTCAAGGCTTGCGGCAATACGCAGGAAAACATGCGTAAGGCGGAGAACAAGGACATAAGTCTGATTCCGCAGGCCACGGTTGTCAAATCCGGTGTCGTCCGCGTCATGGAGTTGCAGGAACAGGGCTGGAGCTACGTCAAACCGTGAGATCGGGCGCCAAAGCGGGCACCGCATGCGTTTCGCCGGCCGAGTGGATTCCGATGCTGACGATGCGGCCCCGTTTGCGTTCGATCATCCGCGGCAACAGCGCATGCGCGATGCGGCCATAGCCCGTGAAGTCCAGCGCGAGCGGGCGGCTGCCGCCGTCATTGTTGACGAAGATGTCGACGTGGCCGAACTCCCTCAGCGCGAGGGCGGCCGTGTTTTCAGCGGCGACCTCGGCCATCACGTCCTGCTCGAACGGCGTGATCAATTCGCCGCACACCTCCTGCGCCAGTTCGGCGGGCAGATCGCTCCGTCGCGCGACGCGGACGACGTGCGCGCCTTGGGGCATCTGCCTGCCTAAAACTGATACCTTCGCAAACCCCCATCCACCGGGATCACCGTCCCCGTGATGTACCGCGCCACCGGCGAGGCCAGGAACACCGCGAGGGCCGCGAGGTCCTCCGGCTCGCCCCAATAGCCGACCGGGATTTCCTCTTCCGCAAAGCGCTCGCGATAATCCGGCGCGTAGTTGCGGCGGATCTGCTCGCTCATGATGCGGCCGGGCGGGATGCAGTTGATGGTGATGCCGTGCGCGCCGATCTCGCGCGACAGGCCCTTGGCCCAGGCGTGCACGGCGGCCTTGGCGGCGAAGGCGGCGTTGAGGCCTTCCGGCTCGGACTTGCCGGTAATGTTGACGATGCGGCCCCATTTGCGTTCGATCATCTGCGGTAGCAGCGCATGCGCGATGCGGCGATAGCTGGTGAAGTTCAGCGCGATCGCCTCGTCCCACTTGCTGTCGGGCGCATCGACGGGGAGGGGACGGCTGCCGCCGGCATTGTTGACGAGGATGTCGACATGGCCGAGCTCCTTCAGCCCGAAGGCCGCAATGTTCTCAGCTGCGTCCTTGGCCATCACGTCCTGCTCGAACGGTGTGATCAATCCGCCGCCGACTTCTTTCGCCAGCTCGGCCAGCAGGTCGGTGCGGCGTGCCACGCCGATGATGCGCACGCCTTCCGCCGCCAGGCCCTTGGCGATGGCGCGGCCGATGCCGATGCTCGCGCCGGTGATGACAGCGGTTTTCGATTTTAGCCCGAGGTCCATGGTCGCACGCTCTCTTGGTTGCCTTGCGCTTTGCTGTTCGTTTCCTGCCCCGTCCCGAGTGCGGCGATTTGCCGAACCGAGACGAGCAGTGGTAACCAAGCGCTTCGGCGAAGGAAACACGAAAAAGAAAAGGCTGACACGATGGTCTGGGACCCGCAGCAATATCTGAAGTTCTCCGGCCATCGGCTCCGGCCCGCCGTCGACCTCCTGTCGCGGATTCCGGATTTTGCCCCGCGCGCGATCGCCGATCTCGGCGCCGGCGCCGGCAACGTGACGAAGCTGATCAGGGAGCGCTGGCCGGATGCGCGCGTGACCGGTGTCGAGGGCTCGGCCGAGATGGTCGCCGCGGGGCGGAAGGCGGCGCCGGACGTGGAATGGTCGCATGAGGATCTCGGCCATTGGAGTCCCGCCGGGCAGTACGACTTGATCTATTCCAATGCCGCACTGCACTGGCTGCCCGATCATGCGGCACTGTTTCCGTCGCTGATGGAGAAGGTGGCGCGTGGGGGCATGCTCGCGGTGCAGATGCCGCGCAACTTCACCGCGCCTTCGCATGTGCTGATCGGCGAGACCGCGCTGGATGGTCCGTGGCGGTCCAAGGTCGAGCATCTCGTCACGCCGCCGCCGGTCGAGGAACCGGCCTTCTATCACGATCTGCTTGCGCCGATGTCAGCCAGCATCGACATCTGGGAGACCGAATACCTCCAGGTGCTCGAGGGCGAGAACCCCGTGAAGGAATGGACCAAGGGGACCTGGCTGACGCGCTATCTCGACGTCCTGCAAGGCGAGGAGAAGATCGCGTTCGAAGCCGCCTACGGGAGGCGCGTCGCAAAGGCCTATCCGAAGAATGCTGCGGGGCAGACGCTGTTCCCGTTCCGGCGCCTCTTCATGGTCGCCCAGCGCAAAGGCTGATTGCACTGCCGCATTGCGGCACAAGCGTTCGTTCCCTTTGGACTCGCGCGGACGCCGGGTTGCGCATGCAGCCGTCCTCAAGTTAGCTTGGCTGCGGCAAATGGGGCTTAGGTCTAGTTGTTCGGGTAGCGGATTGCTGCCAGGACCGACCTGAAAGACAAGAAGAACCCGGTTTCCGAGTTGTTGGGAGGTACGTTCATGCGCACGCTGCTTGCCGCGGTCGCCGCCGCGGCTGTTCTCTTGGCTCCCGCCATCGCCCAAGCCCAGAGTCCCATCGTCATCAAGTTTAGCCACGTGGTCGCCAACGAGACCCCGAAGGGCAAGGGCGCGCTGAAATTCAAGGAGCTCGCCGAGAAGTACACCGACGGCAAGGTCAAGGTCGAAGTCTACCCGAACTCCACGCTCTACAAGGACAAGGAGGAGATCGAGGCGCTGCAGCTCGGCTCGGTGCAGATGCTTGCGCCCTCGACGGCGAAATTCGCGCCACTCGGCGTCAAGGAGTTCGAGGCGCTCGACCTGCCCTGGCTGTTCAGGGACGACCAGACCTATGCCAACGCGGTGAAGGGCACGATCGGCAAGTGGCTGTTCCAGAAGCTCGAGGCCAAGGGCATCACCGGGCTCGCCTATTGGGACAACGGCTTCCACATGCTGTCCGCCAACCGTCCCTTGCTGAAGCCGACCGATTTCCAGGGGCTGAAATTCCGCATCTCCGGATCGAAGGTCGCCGACCAGTATCTCCGCATCATGGGCTCGATCCCGCAGATCATGGCGTTCTCGGAGGTTTACCAGGCCTTGCAGACCGGCGTGGTTGACGGCTGCGAGAACACGGCGTCAAACTACCTCACGCAAAAGTTCTACGAGGTGCAGAAGGACATCACCGTATCCTATCACGCGCATCTGCAATATGCTGTCATCGTCAATTCGAAGTTCTGGTCAGGTCTTCCGCCCGATATCCGCACCAAGCTGGACAAGGCGATGGCGGAGGCGACCGACTACACCAACTCGATCGCGCGGCAGGAGAACGAGGACGCGCTGGCCGAGATCAAGAAGACGGGGAAGACCAGTCTGCATTATCTCACCGACGCCGACCGCAAGGCCTGGCAGGAGGCGATGCAGCCGACGTATAAATGGGCAAAGGGGCGGGTCGGGCAGGAGGTGCTCGATCTCGTCGCCAAGGAACTCGACGTCAAGATGAACTGACGGGCTGCGCCCTAACAAGAACAATACCAACGGTCGGGGGTGATCGCACTCCCGGCCGTTGCGCTTGAATGATCCAACCTGGGGGGACCAAGTTGCTGCGTGCGCTGAATCGTTTTCTCGATCATCTCGAGGAGTGGCTGATCGCGACGATGATCGCGGCTGCGACATCGCTCATCTTCGTCGCCGTGCTGCATCGCTACGGTGCCGGGCTGTCGATCGACATCGCCAAATGGGCGGAAGCGCGAAATCTCGCCTTCCTTGCCGTGCCGGCGCGAGCGGTGTTCGTGTGGCTTGCCGCGCTCGACCTGTCCTGGGCACAGGAACTCTGCATCTACATGTTCATCTGGATGGCGAAGTTCGGCGCCGCCTACGGCGTGCGCACGGGCATCCATGTCGGCGTCGACGTGCTCGTCAACCTGCTTCCCGGCGGATCGCGCCGGCGCGTCATCACTTTCGGTCTTCTGTGCGGCGCGCTCTTCACCGCCATCGTCGGCTATTTCGGGGCCGCCTTCGTCGGCCACATGTGGCAGAGCGGCCAGCAATCCAACGATCTCGAAGCGCCGATGTGGATGGTCTATCTCACGATCCCGCTCGGCTCCGGCCTGATGTGTTTCCGCTTCCTGCAGGTCGCCTGGTCGTTCTACCGCACCGGCGAGCTGCCGCATCACGACATGGCGGGCGTCGAGGGTGTCGAGGCGGATCCGGTGCATCCGGCGCCGGTCACGCCCAGCCAGGTCGTCCGCGACGAGCGCAGCCCGCTCGGCTGGATCCTGATGCTGCTGCCGGTCCTGATCGTCGCGATCTGCTTCGCCCATGCAGGCCATCTCATCACGCTGCCGCAGGGCGTGCGCGTCGCCATCGTGTTCGCGCTGCTGCTCTCGCTGATGCTGACGGGCATGCCGATCTCGATCGCGCTGGGTCTGACCGTGCTCAGCTTCATGTTCACGCTGACCGACGTGCGGACCGAATCGGTGGCGCTGAAGCTGTTCACCGGCATCGAGAATTTCGAGATCATGGCGATCCCGTTCTTCATCCTCGCTGGCAACTTCCTGACCCATGGCGGCGTGGCGCGGCGGATGATCACCTTCGCAACCTCGCTGGTGGGCCATTGGTACGGTGGTCTGGCTCTGTCGGGCGTGGTCGCCTGCGCGTTGTTTGCCGCCATCTCCGGCTCCTCGCCGGCAACCGTCGTGGCGATCGGCTCGGTGATCCTTCCCGCCATGGTCGCACAAGGCTTTCCGAAACGGTTCGGCGCGGGCGTGATCACGACGTCGGGCTCGCTCGGCATTCTCATTCCGCCGTCGATCCCGATGGTGCTCTACGCCGTGTCCACCAACAGCTCGGTCGGCAAGCTGTTCATCGCCGGCATCGTGCCGGGGCTTGCGCTCGCCTCGCTGCTCGGCGCCACGACGTTCTATCGGGCCTGGCGCAACGACTATCCGCGGATGCGGAAGGCCACCTTCCTCGAGCGTCTCGATGCGTTCCGCAAGTCGATCTGGGGCATCCTGCTGATCGTGATCGTGATCGGCGGCATCTACAGCGGCCTGTTCACGCCGACTGAAGCTGCCGCCGTCAGCGCGGTCTACGCCTTCATCGTCGCCGTGTTCATCTACAAGGACCTGAGGCTGCGCGACGTGCCGCGCGTGCTGCTGTCGTCGGCGAATCTCTCCGCGATGCTGCTCTACATCATCACCAACGCCGTGCTGTTCTCGTTCCTGATGACCTACGAGAACGTACCGCAGGCGCTGGCGCAATGGATGATCGACCAGGGCCTGGGGTGGATCGGCTTCCTGCTGCTCGTCAACCTGCTGTTGCTGGTGGCGGGCAACGTGATGGAGCCGTCCTCGATCATCCTGATCATGGCGCCGATCCTGTTTCCGGTCGCCATCAAGCTCGGCATCGATCCGATCCATTTCGGTATCCTGATGACGGTCAACATGGAGGTCGGACTGTGCCATCCGCCGGTCGGCCTCAACCTCTATGTCGCCTCCGGCATCGCCAAGATGGGCATCACCGAGCTGACGGTCGCGGTGTGGCCGTGGCTCCTGACCATGCTGGGATTCCTCGTCGTGGTGACGTATTGGCCCGGCCTGTCATTGTGGCTGCCGCGGCTGCTGGGCATGTAGCCGCCGCGAGGCGGGGACGGAGACAATCAGTATGCGTCTCCGTCCGTCCTGGGGCGAGACATGGCTAATGCGCGGTAAATCCGCACGCTCAAATGCGATCCTTGAGTAGCGAACGCATCTTTACGGGTCTTCGGTAGATAAATGCCAGTGGATGGGAGCTGGCATGTTCTTCAACAGAATGGAATCCGGACCGGCGTCGATTTCGGACGCCGTCCATTTGGAAGTCATCACGGGCCTTCACGGCACGATGATGCCCACCATTCTCGCGGCCGCCTGCCAGGCGATGGTCGGCGCCATCACGACCTACGAGACCGGTGACATGATGACGGCCGGCCTGACGGTCGCCGGGCTGGTGGTGGCGATTGTCCGTCTCGTCGAGATACTTGCATTCCGCCGCCGCCTCGCGGCTCCGCCACGGCTCGGCCGGGCCGAGGCCGTGCGCTGGGAGCGGCGCTACATTGCCGGCACCGTTGTAACGGCCCTCGTGCTTGGCGTGTTTGCCGCGCGCAGCATCGTGCTGGGCGATGCGCTCTGCTGCGTGATGGCGGTCGGCATCGGTTTCGGCTTCGGCGCCGGCGTGGTGGCGCGGCTGGCGCTGCGTCCCGCTGCGGCGCTGCTCGATCTCGCCGCGATCGCCGCGCCTGCCGCGATCGTGAGCTTCATGCAGCCCGATCTCCGCCATGTCGGGCTCGGTCTCCTCATTCTGATGTACGTGGTCGCGAGCTTCGAGATGGTTCGGCTCAGCTTCAACGCCTCGATCAGCCAGATCACGCTCAAGCGCCAGTTCGAGCAGCTCGCACGCTCCGACCCGATGACCGGCGTGTCCAATCGTTCGGTGCTGGCAAGGGATCTGCCCGTGATGCTGTCGGCCGGGATGGTTGCCGTCCATACGCTGGATCTCGACCGCTTCAAGGAAGCGAACGACCGGTTCGGCCACCCCGCCGGCGATGCGCTGCTGAAGCAGGTCGCCGGGCGGCTCAAGGCGCTGGCCGCGCCTGACGACCTCGTGATCCGCATGGGCGGCGACGAGTTCGTTCTGGTGCAGCGCGCCGCGTCCGACGCGGAGGCGATGGCACGGCGGATCGTGCAATCGATCGGCACGCCATACGAGGTTGACGGACAGGTGATCGATCTCGGTGCGAGCGTCGGTGTTGCCGTCGCCCCGGATGACGGCCGAACCGCAGAGGCGCTGTTGTCGCGCTCGGACAAGGCGCTCTATCGGGCCAAGCAAAATCGTGGCGGCTACGTGCTGGCCAGCGAGCTGCGGATGGCGGACAACGCCATGGCATCGCGCCAAGCCGTTGAAGGCGTCGCTGCCTAGCCCATGCACCCTCTCCTCGTGGGGAAGGGAGAAGGCATCTGGCTCCATTTCCTTCGTGTCCTCCAATGGCAATCGACCGCAAGATGCGGTTAGATGCCGTGCATCAGGCGGGGAGGAGCAACATGACGGAATCCAGCAGCGAGCCAAAGGACGCATCGCCGTCCGTCATCGCTCAGCACGAGGCCATGCTCAACGCACTGCCGTTTTCCGACACGCGCGACTTCGATGACGCCGCGCGCGGCTTTCTCGGCACGATCGAGAATGCGGCGATCACGAATCCGCAAGGGCGGACGGTCTGGAGCCTCGAGCCCTATGGCTTCCTGTCCGCCGAGCAGGCACCGCACACGGTCAATCCGAGCCTGTGGCGGCAGTCGCGCCTCAACATGCAGCACGGCCTGTTCGAGGTCGTGCCCGGCGTCTACCAGGTGCGCGGGCTCGACATCGCCAACATGACGCTGATCGAGGGCGACAGCGGCGTCATCGTCGTGGACACGCTGACCTCGATCGAAGGCGCCCGCGCCGCGCTCGATCTCTATTTCAAGCACCGCGGCGCCCGGCCGGTCGCGGCAATCATCTTCACCCACACCCACACCGACCATTGGGGTGGCGCGCGCGGCGTGCTGGCGGAGGATGCGCTCGCCACTGGCAGCGTGCCGATCATCGCGCCGAACCTGTTCATGGAGCACGCCGTCTCCGAGAACATCATCGCAGGACCTGCGATGCTGCGCCGGGCGCAGTACCAGTTCGGACCCCTTCTGGCCAAGGGCGTGCGCGGGCAGGTCGATTGCGGCCTCGGCAAGTCGATGGCGGCGGGCTCCGTCGCGCTGCTGCGCCCCACGGATCTGATCATGGCGACCGGCGAGACGCGCGTGATCGACGGCGTCGCATTCGAATTCCAGATGGCGCCGAACAGCGAAGCGCCGGCGGAGATGCACTTCTTCGTTCCGCGCTACAGGCTGTTGAACCTCGCCGAGAACTGCACGCACAATTTCCACAATCTGTTGCCCTTCCGCGGCGCCGACGTGCGTGACGCGCTGGCCTGGTCGAAATATCTGGGCGAGGCCTTGCAGCTCTGGGACGGCAAGGCCGAGGCGATGTGCGGCCAGCACCATTGGCCGGTGTGGGGACGCGAGCGCATCGGCACGATGATCCGGCAGCAGCGCGACCTCTACAAGTTCGCGCATGACCAGACCATCCGTCTGATGAACCACGGCCTGACCGCGGCCGAAATCGCCGAAACGATCCAGCTGCCGAAGAGCCTGGAAGGCGCCTGGCACGGCCGCGGCTATTACGGCCATATCCGGCACAATGTGAAGGCGATCTACCAGAAATATCTCGGCTGGTACGATGCCAATCCGGTCAATCTCGATCCGCTGCCGCCGGTCGAGTCGGGCAGGAAGTATGTCGAGTACATGGGCGGCGCGGACGCGATCCTGGCGCGGGCGCGCACCGATTTCGACAAGGGGGAGTTCCGTTTCGTCGCGCAGGTGCTCGGCCATCTCGTCTTTGCCGAGCCGGACAATGCGGCGGCGCGTGCACTCTTGGCCGATACGCTGGAGCAGCTCGGTTATGCCGCCGAGAGCGCGACCTGGCGCAATGCCTATCTGTTCGGCGCGCAGGAATTGCGCCAGGGCATGCCGAAGGTGCCGGCGCGTCCGCCGATGCCGCGCGAAACACTGGCGGCGCTCCGCACCTCCCAGCTCTGGGACGTGCTCGGCATCCGCCTCAACGGTCCCAAGGCGGAAGGCAAGCACATCGTCCTGAACTGGCGCTTTTCCGATACCGGCGAGACGTTCGTGCTCAATCTGGAGAACTGCGCGCTGACTTACACCGAGAGGGTGCAGGCGGAAAATGCGGACGCCAGCTTCACGCTGGCACGGTCGACGCTGGACGAGGTGATCGCGAAGCTGACGAGCTTTCCGGAAGCGGTTGCCGCCGGCAAGATTGAGCTATCGGGCAACCCGATGCGGCTGGCCGAGCTGATGGGCCTGATGGACGACTTCCCGCGCATGTTCGAGATCGTCGAGCCGAAGCGGGCCGTCGTCAGATAGGACGCTTTCTCTTTCCCTTCTCCCCTTGTGGGAGAAGGTGGCGCGAAGCGCCGGATGAGGGTATTGCTCCGCTGGGAGAGTTCCAATGCGGAAGCAACCCCTCACCCAAGTGAGTACGCCGCTCCGCTCTCGAAGCCCTCTCCCACAAGGGGAGAGGGCACTTCGACTGACAGCGATGTAGAAGCTCTACTCCGCGCTGCTCACCAGCTTGATCCGCGGCGCCTGTGCCTCGGTCAGGCTGCGATAGGCCGCAAGATAATCCAGCGCCATGCGCCGTGCCGTGAAGCGGGTCTCGAACTGCTTGCGGATCGCGGCGCGGTCGAGTTGCGGCAGGCGTTTCACCACGCCGGCAGCGCTGATCACGTCTTCGACGATGAAGCCGGTCAGCCCATCGTCGACGATCTCCGGAACCGAGCCGCGGTTGAAGGCGACCACCGGCGTCCCACAGGCCATGGATTCGATCATGACGAGGCCGAATGGCTCCGGCCAGTCAATCGGCAGCAGGAGGCCGAGGGCGCCGCTCAGGAAGTCCGACTTCTCGTGATCGCCGATCTCGCCGATGAACTCGACCAGCGGATTGTTCTCGATCATCGGCCGGATCAGCTCGTCGTAATAATCCTGATCGGCGCGATCGACCTTGGCCGCGATCTTGAGCGGAATGCCGCAATGAGTCGCGATCTTGATGGCGCGGTCGACGCCTTTTTCCGGCGCGATGCGGCCGAGCACCGCGAGATATTCCTGTTTCGCCGGCTTCGGCGTCAGCAGATTCTCCGGCAGGCCGTGATGGATGGTCGTCACCCAGTTCGCCTGCGGCACCGGCCGCCGCTGCGCGTTGGAGATCGAGATGACGGGAATCTTGGAGAAGGTGTTGAAGACCGGCTGATGCTCCGGCAAGTCGAGCCGGCCGTGCAGCGTGGTCACGAATGGCGTCGGCTGCCGATGGAACAGCGACCACGGATAGTAGTCGAGATGGAAGTGGAGGAAGTCGAACTCCTCGTCGTCACATTTCTGCCGCACCCGCTCCAGTAGCACCATGTGCAGCGCATTGGGATCGCGCACGGAACCGTCGAGACGGAGCGCCTTCGGCCACAACGCGTCCAGCTTTGCCGAGGTCTGCGAGTCGCCGCTTGCGAACAATGTTACGTCGTGTCCAAGGGCTACCAGCTCCTCCGTCAACCAATGCACCACCCGCTCGGTGCCGCCATACAGCTTGGGTGGAACAGCCTCCGTCAACGGAGCTACCTGCGCGATGCGCATCTCACCATCTCCTCTGCGATCATGAACGTTGAAAGCCCCCGTACATCGGCACCGGCTATGCCCAGCCAAGGGAACGTTCCCGCACCTGCGAAGTTCCTTCCTCCGAACGTTACATATTCGACACGTCGGGGGACCGTCGCGATGCTGCCACTAGATCTTCGCACATCGCCCGCATCCGCATGTCGTGATGGCGTTGCCCGGGAACCGAGGCGAAGCGGTCGATGTTCACTCGACCAGTAACGAAACGAAAATCAGCATAACGGGGCGATAGCCATATGGATCAGCTTTCTGGATACGCGCGCAGGCCATTTGCCTTTGTCTTGCGCTATCTCCGGCGTCGTCTCGCTTCGCATTCGGTGATCCTGGCCGCCGTCGTAGCGGCCGTTGCCTGCTCCGTGGGCACCCAGTATGGCGTCAAATCCCTGGTCGACAGCCTGTCCGCCGGACCGGGGCATGGCGGCAGCGTATGGCTGGCATTCATTCTGCTCATGTCGCTGATCGCGGCCGACAACTTCCTTTGGCGGATCGCGAGCTGGACCGCGAGCTTCACCTTCGTCCGTGTCACGGGTGATTTGCGCCGTGACATATTTCGTCATCTGACCGGGCATGCGCCGAGCTACTTCTCGGACCGGATGCCCGGCATGCTGACGAGCCGCATCACGGCGACGTCGAACGCCGTGTTCACCGTCGAGAACATGTTCGTCTGGAACGTGTTGCCGCCCTGCATTGCCACAATTGCGGCAATTGCCCTGATTGGAACCGTCAGTCCTTACATGGCACTCGGCCTGATCGTGATCGCCGGCGGCATGGTGGTTGCGATGTTCCATCTGGCAGCCGCCGGCAAGCCGCTGCATGACGATTTCGCCGACAAGGCCGCGGTGGTCGACGGCGAGATGATCGACGTGATCAGCAACATGCCGCTGGTCCGTGCCTTCTGCGGCATCGGCCACGAGCATGAGCGGTTCGACGCGACGGTGAACCGGGAGCTCACCGCGCGAAGCCGCAGCCTGCGTTATCTGGAAAAGCTGCGGCTGTTGCATGCCGTTATCACCGTGCTTTTGACGATCGCGCTGATGGCCTGGGCAATCACGCTGTGGCAGAAGGGCCAGGCGACGACCGGCGATGTCGTGCTGGTCTGTACGCTTGGCATCTCCATCCTGAGCGCCACGCGCGATCTTGCGGTGGCGCTGGTCGACGTCACCCAGCACGTCGCACGCCTGACCGAGGCGATCGCCACGCTGCTGGTGCCGCACGAATTGCGCGACCACCCCGAGGCCGAGCCGCTGGTGAAGAGCGGCGCTGCAATCGCATTCAACAACGTCACCTTCGGCTATCCCGGCGGCGAGAAGATCTTCGAGCGGTTCAGCCTGCGCCTCCAGCCGGGCCAGCGCGTCGGCCTCGTCGGGCAGTCCGGCGGCGGCAAGTCGACCCTGTTTACACTGCTCCAGCGCTTCTACGACGTCGACGAAGGCAGCGTCACCATCGACGGCCAGGACATCTCCAAGGTGACGCAGCTGAGCCTGCGCGAGGCGATTTCCGTCGTGCCCCAGGACATTTCCTTGTTTCATCGCTCCATTCGCGAGAACATCCGCTACGGCCGGCCGAACGCGACCGACGACGAGGTGCTGCGCGCGGCGATCGCTGCGCGCTGCGACTTCGTCGAGAGCCTGCCTGACGGCCTCGACACCATGGTCGGGGACCGCGGTGTCAAGATGTCCGGCGGCCAGCGCCAGCGCATCGCGATCGCGCGCGCCTTCCTGAAGGATGCGCCGATCCTGCTGTTGGACGAGGCGACTGCCGCGCTCGACAGCGAGTCCGAGGAGGCGATCCGCGAGGCGCTGTCGCGCCTGATGCGCGGCCGCACCGTGATCGCGATCGCGCATCGACTGGCGACGCTGCGCAATTTCGACCGCGTGGTGGTGCTGAGAAATGGTAAGATCATCGAGGACGGCTCGCCCGAGCGGCTAATGCAGGGCCACGGGCCGTATCGTGAGCTGGTCACGCAGGAAATGAGCCGGCTCGCGCAAGCTGCCGCGTAAACCAACAGTCGCGTTTCTCGAGTCGGTTGCGTTTTGAAACAGGCGCAGGGGAGCAGCTCATGTCGGCCGAAGCCGTCACCCAATTCGTCTCCGTGACGCGGACCTCGGAACAGGTCGCGGAACAGCCGTTCTATATCCCGATGACGGGGCCGTCGGCACGGCCACGGCGTTCGCTCAAGCACGACGACACCTTCATCGTGCTCGACAGCCATGGCGACATCGGCGCATCCGCCGGCGGGCCGGACGGCCTGTTCCATCACGATACGCGCTACCTCGCGCGGCTCGAGCTCGTGCTCGACGATCTCCAGCCGCTGCTGCTCGGCTCGAATCTGCGCGACGACAATTCGGCATTGACCGTCGATCTCACCAATCCGGACATCTACCGGCAGGGCAGCCTCGTTCTGCAGAAGGACCTGCTGCACATCGTGCGCACGATCTTCCTGTGGCGCGGCACGGCCTATCAGCGCATCGGCGTGCAGAACCATGGCGACCGGCGCACCAGCGTCGACCTGACGCTGCTGTTCGGCAACGACTTCGCCGACTTGTTCGAGGTCCGCGGCGAGCGGCGGCCGCGCCGCGGGATCGGAACCAGCCGGCTGCTCGGGCCGACCGACATCCTGTTCGAATATCGCGGCCTCGACGAGGCCGAACGGGCCACCGGACTGCATTTCGACCCGCGTCCGACGCGGCTCTCGGCAAATGCCGCGACCTGGGAGCTCGACCTGGAGCCGCATCAGGCCAAATCGCTGTTCGTGGCCGTGTCCTGCAACCGGCCGGTGACGGAAAAGCCGGTGCGGTTCTTCCCGGGGCTGCTGGCGCACCGCCGCGAGATGCGGCAGTTGACCATGGGCGCGGCCAGCATCGAGACCTCCAACAACATCTTCAACGAGGTGCTGTGCCAGGCCATGGCCGACCTCAACATGCTGATGACCGAAACGCCGCAGGGGCGATACCCCTATGCCGGCATCCCCTGGTACTCGACGACGTTCGGTCGCGACGGCCTCATCACGGCGCTCCAGATGCTCTGGGTCGATCCGCGCGTCGCCAAGGGCGTCCTGCGCCGGCTCGCGCATTTCCAGGCCACGGCGATCGATCCGCTCGCGGACGCTGCGCCCGGAAAGATCCTGCACGAGATGCGCGGCGGCGAGATGGCGGCGCTCGGGGAGGTGCCGTTCGCGCATTATTACGGCAGCGTCGATTCGACCGCGCTGTTCGTGCTGCTCGCAGGAAGCTATTTCGAGCGCACCGGCGACGAGGCCACGCTGATCGAGCTGTGGCCGGCGATCGAGGCGGGGCTGGCCTGGATCGACGGCCCTGGTGATCCTGACCAGGACGGGTTCGTCGAATACCAGCGCGCGACCGAGAAGGGGCTGGCGAACCAGGGCTGGAAGGACTCCTACGACGCGATCTTCCATGCCGACGGACAGCTTGCTGAGGGCAATATCGCGCTCGCGGAAGTCCAGGGCTACGTCTTTGCCGCCAAGCAGCTCGCGGCGCGTTGCGCGCTACGGCTCGGCAAGCCGGAGCGGGGACGCAAGCTCGAGACCGAAGCCAGGGCACTCGCCGAGCGCTTCGAGACGTCGTTCTGGTGCGAAGAGCTCGGCACCTATGCGCTCGCGCTCGACGGCGAGAAGCGGCCCTGCAAGGTGCGGACCTCCAACGCCGGGCAGGTCCTGTTCAGCGGCATGATCCGCGAGGATCGCGCCCGCCTCGTCGCCGCCGATCTGATGCGGCCGCATTTCTTCTCCGGCTGGGGCATCCGCACCGTCGCGCAAGGCGAAGTGCGCTACAATCCGATGTCCTATCACGACGGGTCGATCTGGCCGCACGACAATGCGCTGATCGCGCTCGGGCTCGCGCGCTACGGCCTCAAGCATACGGTGGCGCATGTCTTCAAGGGGCTGTTCGATGCCGCGACCTATATGGATCTGCGCCGGCTGCCCGAATTGTTCTGCGGCTTCCGGCGCGAGAAGCGTCGCGGCCCGACGCTCTACCCGGTCGCCTGCGCGCCGCAGGCCTGGGCCAGCGCGACGCCGTTCACGCTGCTGGAGGCGGCGCTCGGCCTCGAGTTCGACGTGGCGCGCGGCGAGATTCGCCTGCGCAATCCGCATCTGCCGGCGTTCCTCAACGAGGTGATCCTGCGTGATCTGCGCCTCGGCGAATCCAGCGTCGATCTTCGCGTCAGCCGCCACGGCGACGACGTGGCGCTGGAGGTGCTGCGCACACGCGGCCAGATCCAGGTCTCGATCGTGCTGGCGCGCTAGCGGTGCATCGTGAGGAGGGTGTCATGCGTGCGATCGGAGCGTTGATCCTGAGCGTGGCGATCGTGGTTGCCCTGACGGTCGCACCGTCGCGCGCCGCGGAGGATCAGCCCGTAGGGCAGGATGAAGCGAATGCGCCGCCGACGGCACAGCCGCCGGTCTCGACCGTTCCGGTGACGCCCAAGGACGCCGCGCCGCCACCCTCGGTGACCATCATCGGCGCGAGCGAGGCCCACGGCGTGCTCGGCCGCGACGTTCGCAGCGCCGCCGGCGAGGACATGGGCCGTATCGTCGACGTCATCGTCGATCGCACCGGCCATGTGCGCGCTGCGGCGATCGATTTCGGCGGCTTCCTCGGCGTCGGCAGCCGCAAGATCGTGGTGGACTGGAACGCGCTGCGCTTCGGCAAGATCGCCAACAAGAAGGACAGCATCACGCTCGAATTGACCAAGGCGCAGGTCGCGGCCGCGCCGGAGTACAAGGAAGACACGCCGATCGTCGTGCTCGGCGCGTCCGGCAGCCTTCAGCCGCTGCAAGCGATCCAGTGAGGTGCCGGGAGGGCTCAACGCCTGTGCTGTTGTCGAGGAAGCCAAACCATGCGGATCGCGGCGGCCGCGCCGAGCAGGACAACGTCGCTGCGCCGTCGGCCGCGGGTATTCCGGCGCCCTCGCGCCAGAGCCTGCGCGGCCTCGACTGGTTCATCTTCTTCCTCGCCGACGTGCAGACCGGCTTCGGTCCCTTCATCGCGGTCTACCTGACGACGCAAAAATGGACCCAGGTCGAGATCGGCCTCGTGCTGTCGATCGGCGGCATCGTCGCGTTGATCGGACAGATGCCGGGCGGCGCGATCATCGATGCCGCGAAGTCGGAGCGTCTGGTCGCCGGCCTCGCGATTGCGACCATCGGCGCCTGCGCGCTTGCCTATGCCGCCATGCCGATCTTCCCCGTTGTGGTCGCCGCCGCCACCTTGCACGCAGCGGCGAGCTGCGTGCTCGGGCCGGCGATCGCCGCGATCAGCCTTGGCCTCGTCGGTCCGTTCGCGATCGGCGAGCGGCTCGGCCGCAACGCGCGGTTCGCCTCGCTGGGCAACGGGGTCGCGGCGGCGGTGATGGGCACCGCGGGCTATCTCCTGTCGAGCCGCTCGGTGTTCCTGGTCACCTTCCTGCTCGCGATCCCGACGCTGATCGCGCTCTCGCGCATCCGCGAGAATGAGGTCGACATCAGGCGCAGTCACGGCGAGATGCCGCCTGAAGCCGCGGACCGCGGCGATACCAACATCTGGCACTTGATCCGGCAGCGTCCGTTCATCGTCTTCGCGCTCAGCGTGCTGTTGTTGCAGCTCGCGAACGCCGCGATGATGCCGCTGATGGCGAGCGCGGTGACGGCGCGGTCGAGCCAATGGGCGACCGTGCTCGTCGCCGCCTGCATCATCGTGCCGCAGGCGATCGTGGCGCTGCTGTCGCCCACGGTCGGGCGCAAGGCGCAGCTCTGGGGCCGGCGTCCGCTGCTCCTGATCGGATTCGGCGCGCTGACGATTCGCGGACTGCTGTTTGCGACCGTGCGCGATCCCTATCTGCTGGTGCTGGTGCAGGTGTTCGACGGCTTCACCGCCGCGGTGTTCGCAGTCATGATTCCGCTGATCGTGGCCGACGTCGCCTTCGGCAGCGGTCATTTCAACCTGGCGCAGGGGATCGTGGGGACTGCGACCGGCATCGGCGCATCGCTGAGCACGGTGCTCGGCGGCTATGTCAGCGACAAGTTCGGCAATGCCACCGCGTTCATCGGGCTGTCCGGCGTCGCCGCGACGGGGCTCCTTCTGATCCTGCTGATGATGCCGGAAACCCGGCGCAAGGCATGATCGCGACAAAAGAAAAGGCCGGCCGAATCGGGTTCGGCCGGCCAAGTCACGGGGGAGAAAAACGGTTAGGCGTCGAGATTGTGCAGGCGCTGGCGGTTGCGCAGCACGATCTGGCGGGCGCCGGAGAAACCGAGAATGCCCTGGGCGTGAAGCTGCGACAGTGCGCGCGACACGGTTTCGAGGGTGAGGCCGAGATAATCGCCGATGTCGCGGCGGCACATCGGCAGCGCCATCATGCCGGCAACGGCGAGGCGGCGGTCCATTTCGAGCAGGAAAGTCGCAACACGCTCCATCGCGGTCTTGCGGCCCAGCAGCAGCATGTGGTCCTCGGCATGACGAAGCTCACCGGCGGTCATCGCCCAGAGCTTGCGGGCAACCTGCACGTCGGTGCCAGCGGCCTTCTCGAGGCTCGCGCGCTTCACGAGGCGCACGGTGGTGTCGATGATGGCTTCCGCGGCGAGGCGGTGAGTGGGACCGGATTCGAGGCCAAACACGTCGCCGGGGAGATGGAAGGCACCGATCTGACGGCGACCGTCGGAGAGAAGCTTGTAGCTGCGCACCGCGCCGGTGACCACCTGATAGACGTATTCGGCCGCCTCGTCGTCGCCGTAGATCTCCTCGTCCTTGCCGTAGGAGAACTCGGTGGCGACCAGACCGACATGGCCCGTGATCGCGCCGAACTGGTCGGTTGCGGGGTGGGCAGGGGCAATCTTGCCACCGATTTGGGTGTTGATCGCCTGGGTGTTGATTGTCTGGGTCAGCATCTGCGCCATCTCCGTTGTGATGGCGCTTTCCTACGCGGTATCGGGGGCTTCGAAAATTTCGAGCGATATCTTAAGGGGGGTGCCTTACGTAGAATCCCGTAGGTCAGGCGCGGGGGCGGTCCTGGATGGCGTGGCGGATGCACTTGACCAGGTTTTCATCGAGTAGCGGCTTCAAAACCACGTCTTTGATGCCTGCCGTCGCCGCCCGGGCCGAGATGTTGTCGTCGGGATAGCCGGTGATCAGGACCACAGGCGCGTCGCGGTCGGATTTGCGCAGCCGGCCGGCCAGGTCGATGCCATTGATGTCCGGCATCTTGTAGTCGATGACGTAGCAGTCCGGTCCAGGCGCGCTGACATTGAGCAGCGCCGTGCCGCTCCTGAAGGTCCGCACGGCGAAGCCGTCGGTCTCCAGCAGGAACCGCAGGGATCCCAAGACGGCGGCATCATCGTCGACCACAAAGACGGTGGGCTGTGGGGAGGACGACGTCCACGCGCGATGTGAGCTGACCTCGATCATCTTTTCCGGTTAGCATGGCCCCGGAAAGGCGCCTTGACTTGCCTCAATCGTTGAGCATGCCGGCGCGCATCGCCAGGCGGACCAGTTCCGAGAGGCTGCTCGCCTGCATCTTGGTCATGACGTTGGCCCGGTAGACCTCGATGGTGCGCGGGCTGATGTCGTATTCGCGGGCGATCAGCTTGTTGGAAAGGCCCGCGACCAGCCCTTCCATGACCTGACGCTCCCGGGGGCTCAAGGACGCAACGCGGGCGGCGATGTCCTGCGCGACGGCTTCGTTCTTGGCGGCGGGCTCGGCCTGGCGGATCGCCGAATCGATCATGGCGGTGAGGCGGTCGTCATCGAACGGCTTTTCCAGGAAATCGACCGCCCCGAGCTTCATGGCCTCGACCGCGAGCGGCACGTCGCCATGACCGGTCATGATCACGATCGGGAAGGGGCTTTGCTGCGCCTTCATCCGCTTCAGCAGCTCGATTCCGTCGAGGCCGGGCATGCGCACGTCGGAGACCACGCAGCCGAAGTCGAGGCCGGGCAGGGCTTCGAGAAAGGCCAGGGCATCGTCGAACAGGGTGACGTCGAAACCGGCGGAATCCAGCAGGAAATTCAACGAGTCCCGCATCGCTGCATCGTCGTCGATGACGTAGACGTGTCCCTTGGTCGTCATGATTCAGCTCTCGTCGGTTGCCGGCAAGGTGAAGCGGAATGTCGCTCCGCCCGCCGCGTTGCTCTCGGCCCACATGCGGCCGCCGTGAGCCTCGATGATCGAGCGGCTGATGGACAGTCCCACGCCCATGCCGGTCTCTTTGGTGGTGAAGAAGGTCTGGAACAGGTTTGGAATGACGTCGTCCCGGAAGCCGATGCCGGTGTCTGAGACCTCCACCTCGATCATGTCGTCGCCGACACGGGTGTTGGCGACGACGAGCTCGCGGTGCGGCGACTGCGCCATCGCTTCGAGCGCGTTGCGGAACAGGTTCACGAGCACCTGCTGAACCTGTACGCGGTCGGCGAGGACGAGATCGGCGTCGGGATCGAGGCTGAAGCGGAGTTGCACGTTCTGCTCGCGCGCGCCGGCGAGCCCGAGCGCGCCGGCTTCCTCGATCAGCTTGGACAGGCTCTCGACCCGCTTCTCCGATTCTCCGCGGGAGACGAAGTCGCGCAGGCGCCGGATGATCTGGCCGGCGCGCAAGGCCTGCTCCGCCGCCCGATCCAGCGCACTCTCGACTTTCGGCGTGTTGGGATCGCTGCTGCCCGCGAGGAGGCGCCGCGACCCCTTCATGTAATTGCTGATCGCCGCCAGCGGCTGGTTGAGCTCGTGGGCGAGAGCGGAGGCCATTTCGCCCATCGCGGTCAACCGCGACACGTGCACGAGCTCGGATTGCAGCTCCTGGAGCCGCGCCTGGGTCTGCTGGTGCTCGGTGAGGTCCCGCACGAAGCCGGTGAAATGGGGCTCGCCCGCGCGTTGCGTCTGCCCGACGGACAGGTGCATCGGGAAAGTCGTGCCGTTTCGGCGCTTGCCCGTCACAATCCGGCCGATGCCGATAATGTGCGGATCATTCGTCCGGAGATAGCGCGCGAGATAGCCGTCATGACGCGACTGGTCGGGCTCCGGCATGAGAATGCTCACGTTCCGGCCGATGGCTTCCTGCTTGCTGTAGCCGAACAGCCGCTCCGCGGCGCTGCTGAAGAGCTGCATGATGCCGCGCGAATCGATGACGATCATGGCGTCGGGCACCGTTTCGAGAATCGAGCGAAGATGATTCTCCTGCGAGCGCAGGGCCTCCTCGAGCTGCTTTTCCTCGTTGATGTCGAGGAATATCCCGCTGAGATGACGTGGCGCGCCCGAATCGTCCCGGATCACACCGGCCCTGGCTCGGATCCATTGACCGTTTCCGGACGCGCCGCCGACCTTGAAGGACAGGTCAAGTCCCCCGCCGCCGTCCGAGGTGCGCCCGATCTCCTTCAGGAGGTGGTCCCGATCGCCCGGCTCCAGCAGCGAAAGAAAGAGATCGTAGCTGAGGGCCTGGTCCCGCTCGAGGCCAAATAGCCGCTTGGCCGTCTCCGACCATTCAAGTTCGCGCGTCTGCAGATCAAGGTCCCAGGTGCCCACCCCGAGTCCCTCGATGCGGATCCGGAAATGTTCGCCCCGACCATCGTCTGCCGGATGGGTCACGCGGGTCGACGCCAAGCTCTGCTCCTATCCTCGGCGGGCAGGCAGGATGCCTTTACCGCTACGGCAATTTCGCCCAAGGCTCGCTCGGAGGCAAGCGCGGACGTTGAATTCGCTGGCGGATTTCCCGCTGAACGGCGCGGGAGCCAGAAGCGCCTGTTTTGATCTATCTCAGCCTGTTGCGCGTCAGCAGGTTTAGGATTCGAAAAAATTTGGTGATGCTGGAGATACCCGATGACATATGCGACCGTCATGGTCAGCTTGACACTCGATCAGCCCAACGAGGCGCGTCTTCAGGTCGCGGGCGAGCTCGCCGAACGATTCGAGGCTGCTATCGTCGGGGTCGCCGCAGCGCAGTTCGCGCCGCCACTCTATTTCACCGACGGCACCGAGGCGCAAGCGCTGATCGACGAGGGCGAAGCTTCGGTCAAGCGGCGGCTGGCCGACCTGGAAGCACAATTCCGCGCGGCCACGAAGAATCGCGGCGGGCATGTGGAGTGGCGCAGCGCCATGGATTTTCCGGCGCGATTCGTCCTGGCGCAGGCGCGTTGCGCCGACATCGTCGTCAGCGGAGGGCGGAGCCCGGCCTTCTCCGATGCTTTCTCGCTCGCGAGCCCCAAGGATCTGGTGCTGCAGGCCGGCCGTCCGCTTCTCGTCGTCCCCGATCGGGTCAACTGGCTCGACCTGCGCAACGTGCTGGTGGCGTGGAAGGATACGCCGGAGGCGCGGCGGGCGGTGGCCGACGCGCTGCCGATGCTGCGCAAGGCGAGGGAGGTCACCATCGTTGAAATTCCAGAGAAGGACGACGACCGTTCGGCCGTGATGGCCGGCGTCATCGACGTCGCCGCCTGGCTCGGCCGTCACGGCGTCACCGCAACCGCACGCGTCTCGGAGGCCGCAAGAGACGAAAGCCCCGCGGCGCATCTGGAGAAGGTCGCCGGCGACGTCGGCGCCGGCCTGATCGTCGCGGGCGCTTATGGTCATTCGAGGTTTCGCGAACTGATCCTCGGGGGCGTCACCCAGCATCTGGTTACGCAAACCGCCCGCAGCGTGCTGCTGTCGCACTGACCGCCGGCCGGTCAGTATCGAATCGAGGAGGACGCGTCGTGTATAGATTTCTTGAACAGACTGTCGACGGCTACATGACGCGCAACGTCAAGACGGTGCAGCGCGGCCTCGACTTGTTCCAGCTCAGCGAGATGTTCGAGGCCGACGATTTCAACTCCTATCCGGTCGAAGACGACGGGCAGGTGGTCGGCATCGTCACCAAGTTCGACATCCTGAAGTGCTTCGCCTTCACGCCGAGCCAGATGTTGCCGCGCTACGATGACCTGATGAGACGCAAGATCGGCGACATCATGACTCCCGAGTTCATCTATGTCAGCCCCGACACGCGGCTGACACGCGTGCTCCAGATCATGGTCGAGCACCGCATCAGGAGCATCATCGTGCTCGACGGTGCACAGAAGCTGGTCGGCATCATTGCCCGCGAGGACGTCATCGCGGCGCTCAAGGCGACGGCGCGGGACTGAAGAGGAGCTCCGTGATTTTACGGAGATGTTTCTCCTCTTCCCTTCTCCCCTTGTGGGAGAAGTGGCATAGGCGGCCTTCGGCCGCCGTTCTCGAAGACGCCGAAGTTTGCCGCGCCTCGTCCTCCCCCATAGGGGGAGAGGACACTTCAACTGGCGGCGTATCGGCTCACATTAACAGAAATCCATTCAGCTTGATTTCAATCAATTCCCCGCGAGGGTGAATGTGATTTCTGGCAGCGTGTTCTTTCAGAGAGAATCCGCATGAGCCAGCCCTCCATCCCCAAATCCATGACCATCGGTGAAAGCGGCTTGGCTGTCGTGTTCGCAGTCACCGCTTTCCTTTGCGTGATCGCCTCGGCCAAGGCGCTCGATGCGCCCTTCGCCTTTCACGCCGCGCTCAGCGCGGCGGCGAGCCTGGCTGCGGTGTTCTTCATCGTCAACCGCTACTTCGAACGGCCGGCGGCGTTGCCGCCCCAGGAAATCAACGGCCGCCCGAACTACAACATGGGGCCGATCAAGTTCTCGGCCTTCATGGCGATGTTCTGGGGCATTGCCGGATTCCTCGTCGGCCTCATCATCGCCTCGCAGCTGGCCTGGCCCGCACTGAACTTCGATCTGCCCTGGATCAGCTTCGGCCGCCTGCGGCCTCTGCACACCTCCGCCGTGATCTTCGCCTTCGGCGGCAACGTCTTGATCGCGACCTCCTTCTACGTGGTGCAGAAGTCCTGCCGCGCGCGCCTCGCCGGCGACCTCGCGCCGTGGTTCGTCGTGCTGGGCTACAACTTCTTCATTCTGATCGCCGGCACGGGCTATCTGCTCGGCGTCACCCAGTCGAAGGAATATGCCGAGCCGGAATGGTACGCCGACCTGTGGCTGACCATCGTGTGGGTCGTCTATCTGCTGGTCTTCCTTGCCACCATCTTCAAGCGCAAGGAGCCGCACATCTTCGTCGCGAACTGGTTCTATCTCGCCTTCATCGTGACGATCGCGGTC
The DNA here is from genome assembly GCF_028128965.1 of Bradyrhizobium sp. CCBAU 25338. Classification (NCBI taxonomy): domain Bacteria; kingdom Pseudomonadati; phylum Pseudomonadota; class Alphaproteobacteria; order Hyphomicrobiales; family Nitrobacteraceae; genus Bradyrhizobium; species Bradyrhizobium sp. CCBAU 25338. The sequence continues at coordinate 169,578 of NZ_LFKY01000039.1, read as the reverse complement.
CTGCATCTCGGCAACAATCCGGCGCTCCCCGTCTCGGTGTTCGGCTCGAAGTCCTACGTCGCCTGGGGCGGCATCCAGGACGCCATGTTCCAGTGGTGGTACGGGCACAACGCGGTCGGCTTCTTCCTGACCGCCGGCTTCCTCGCCATCATGTACTACTTCATCCCGAAGCGGGCCGAGCGGCCGATCTATTCCTACCGGCTCTCGATCATCCACTTCTGGGCGCTGATCTTCCTCTACATCTGGGCCGGCCCGCACCATCTGCACTACACGGCGCTGCCGGACTGGACGCAGACGCTGGGCATGACCTTCTCGATCATGCTGTGGATGCCCTCCTGGGGCGGCATGATCAACGGCCTGATGACGCTGTCGGGCGCGTGGGACAAGCTGCGCACCGATCCCGTGCTGCGCATGCTCGTGGTCTCCGTCGCCTTCTACGGCATGTCGACCTTCGAAGGCCCGATGATGTCGATCAAGGTGGTCAACTCGCTCAGCCACTACACCGACTGGACCATCGGCCACGTGCACTCCGGCGCGCTCGGCTGGGTCGGCTTCGTCTCCTTCGGCGCGCTCTACTGCCTGGTGCCGTGGGCCTGGAATCGCAAGGGCCTCTACAGCCTGAAGCTCGTCAACTGGCACTTCTGGATCGCGACCCTCGGCATCGTTCTCTACATCTCGGCGATGTGGGTGTCCGGCATCCTTCAGGGCCTGATGTGGCGCGCCTACACCTCGCTCGGCTTCCTCGAATATTCCTTCATCGAGACCGTCGAGGCGATGCATCCCTTCTACATCATCCGCGCCGCCGGCGGCGGGCTGTTCCTGATCGGCGCGCTGATCATGGCCTACAATCTCTGGATGACGGTTCGCGTCGGCGAGGCGGAAGTCCAGATGCCCGTCGCTCTTCAGCCGGCGGAATGAGGAGCTAAAGAAATGTCGTTCTGGACACGCCACCAAATCTTCGAAAAGAACTCGATCATTCTGGTCGTCGGCATCCTGCTGGTGATCGCCATCGGCGGACTCGTCGAGATCACGCCGCTGTTCTACCTCAAGAGCACGATCGAGAAGGTCGACGGGGTCAGGCCCTACACGCCGCTGGAGCTCGCCGGACGCAACGTCTACGTCCGCGAGGGCTGCTATCTCTGCCATTCGCAGATGGTCCGGCCGCTGCGTGACGAGGTCGAGCGCTACGGTCACTTCTCGCTCGCCGCCGAGAGCATGTTCGACCATCCGTTCCAGTGGGGTTCCAAGCGCACCGGTCCGGACCTCGCCCGCGTCGGCGCCAAATACTCCGACGACTGGCACGTGACCCATCTGACCAACCCGCGCGCGATCGTGCCGCAGTCGGTGATGCCGGGCTATCCGTTCCTCAGCAGGGCGGAGATCGACCCGGATGCGATCGCCGGCGACATGCGCACGCTCAGGACCGTCGGCGTACCCTATAGCGACGAGCAGATTGCCAATGCCGCCGCCGACCTGAGGGCGCAGGCCGATCCGGACAACGCCGGCACCGATGCCTTCGGCAAGCGCTACGCCAAGGCCGTCGTGCGCAATTTCGACGGCAAGACCGGCACGCCGACGGAGATGGACGCGCTGATCGCGTACCTGCAGATGCTCGGCACGCTGGTCGACTTCAAGATCTACAACGAGAAAGCCAATCTTCGCTGAGAAGGCATGAACGATGAAAGCCATCCTGACCGTCCATAATCTTGCGTCCGATCTCGTGACGACGATCTGGACACCGGTGTTCGTCGCGATCTTTCTCGCGATCGTCGCCTACGCTTTTTGGCCCCGTAACAAGGCTGTGTTCGATAAAGCAGCGCACCTGCCGTTGCGGGAGGAGTAGAGAACCATGACCGATCATTCTAGCGACATCGATTCCGTCTCCGGCAAGTCCACGACCGGTCACGAGTGGGACGGCATCAAGGAGCTCAACACGCCGCTGCCGCGCTGGTGGGTGATCACCTTCTATCTCACCATCGTCTGGTCGATCGGCTACTGGATCGTCTATCCGGCCTGGCCGCTGATCTCCAGCAACACCACCGGCGTGTTCGGCTACTCGTCGCGCGCCGACGTCGCGGTCGAGCTCGCCAACCTCGAGAAGATCCGCGGTGACAAGATGGTGGCACTGGGTGCGGCCTCGCTTGCCGACATCGAGAAGGACCCCGCTCTGCTGGCGCTCGCCCGCGCCAAAGGCAAGACCGTGTTCGGCGACAATTGCGCGCCGTGCCACGGCTCCGGCGCCGCCGGCGCCAAGGGCTATCCCAACCTGAACGACGACGACTGGCTGTGGGGCGGCACGCTGGACCAGATCATGCAGACCATCCAGTTCGGCGCGCGGTCCGGTCATGCCAAGACGCATGAGGGCCAGATGCTCGCCTTCGGCAAGGACGGCGTGCTGAAGCCGGACGAGATCGTCACGGTCGCCAATTACGTGCGGTCGCTGTCGGGCCTTTCCACCCGCAACGGCTACGACGCCGCCAAGGGGCAGAAGATCTTTGCGGAGAACTGCGCCGCCTGTCACGGCGATGCCGGCAAGGGCAACCAGGAGCTCGGCGCACCGAACCTGACCGACAAGATTTGGCTCTACGGCTCCGACGAGGCGAGCCTGATCGAGACCATCGGCCAAGGCCGCGCCGGCGTGATGCCGGCCTGGGAAGGCCGGCTCGATCCCGCCACCATCAAGGCGATGGCGGTCTATGTCCACTCGCTCGGCGGCGGCAAATAGCCGATCCGCGACCGACGACTTCCGGCGGGGGCGAAGAAAAGCGCCCCCGTTTGCGTTGGATCAAGGGACTTTCCGGCGTCGGGTCTAGGTTTAATCGCACCTCTTGAAAGATTCAGCGATGAACAAGGCCGTCAATCCGAACGAACTGAAGCCTGCGGACGACAGCGGGCCACTCTATGCGGCCCGCAAGAAGGTCTACCCGCAGAGCGTCTCGGGCACGTTTCGGCGGATCAAATGGACCCTGATGGCGATCTGCCTCGGCGTCTATTATTTCCTGCCGTTCGTACGCTGGAATCGCGGCCTCGGCGCCCCCAGCCAGGCGGTGCTGATCGATCTTCCCAACAGCCGCTTTTATTTCTTCTTCATCGAGCTGTGGCCGCAGGAGGTCTACTACTTCACCGGCCTGTTGATCGTGGCCGCGGTGGCGCTGTTCCTGATGAACTCGGTCGGCGGCCGCATCTGGTGCGGCTATCTCTGTCCGCAGACGGTGTGGACCGACCTATTCTACGCCGTCGAACGTCTGGTCGAGGGGGACCGGCGCGAGCGGATGAAGAAGGACAAATCGTCCGATCCGCTGAAGCTCGAGCGCATCTCCGAGATCGTGCTCAAGCATTCGATCTGGATCATGATCGCCTGGTGGACCGGCGGCGCCTGGGTGCTCTATTTCAGCGACGCGCCGACCCTGGTGAAGGAGCTCGTCACCTTCCAGGCGCCGATGATCGCCTATATCTGGATCGGCATCCTCACCGCGACGACCTACCTCCTCGCCGGCTTCATGCGCGAGCAGGTCTGCACCTATATGTGCCCGTGGCCGCGGATCCAGGCGGCGCTCACGGACGAATGGGCGCTCAACGTCACGTATCGCTACGACCGCGGCGAGAAGCGCACGTCGGTGAAGAAGGCGGCCGAGCTGCGCGCGCTCGGCCAGCAGGTCGGCGATTGCGTCGACTGCTACCAATGTGTCGCGGTCTGCCCGACCGGCATCGACATCCGCAACGGACCACAGCTCGAATGCATCCAGTGCGGGCTCTGCATCGACGCCTGCGACAACGTGATGGCGAAGATCGGCCGGCCGAAGCGTCTGATCGGCTACGACAACGACATCAACATCCACCGCCGCCAGGAAGGCAAGGCGCCGATCTACCGCATCGTCCGCGCCCGCACCGTCGTCTACAGCGCGATCATCGCGGCGGTCGGCGGCATCATGATCTACACGCTCGCGACCCGCAGCCTGCTCGACGTCAACGTGCTGCACGACCGCAATCCGGTCGCGGTCAAGCTCAGCGACGGCTCGATCCGCAACGCCTACACGGTGCGGCTGCTGAACAAGAGCGGCTATGACCGCGTCATCGCGATCGACGCTGACGGGCCGGTCAATTCGACCATTCACGTCGTCGGCGTCGATTCGGTGACCCCGGATCGGCCGATGATCGTGATCCCGCGCGACTCGACGAGCGAGCTCCGCCTGCTCGTCACCGCGCCGGCCGACAACAACCCGGAGAAGTCGATTCCGGTCCGCTTCCACGTCACGGACATCGGACTCGGCGTCGTCGCGTCCGCCACCGACAATTTCGTCGCGCCTTAGGGATCAGGAGACTGCCATGGCTTCCAAGCCTCTGACCGGAACCAAGGTCTTGCTGATGCTGGTCGCTTTCTTCGGCGTCGTGATCGGAGTCAACGGGACCATGATGAAGCTCGCGATCGCGACGCTGCCCGGCACCGACGTCGACAGCCCCTACGCCGCGGGCCTCGTCTATGACCGCGAGATCTCGGCGGCGCAGGACCAGGCCGCGCGCAAATGGAAGGTCAACGCCCATATCGAGCGCCGCAGCGACGGCGGCGCCTCGGTCCAGGTCGAGGCCCGCGATGCCGGCGGCCAGCCGATCTCCGGGCTCAAGTTCGGCGGCCGGCTGGAGCGGCCGACCGACAAGCGTGCCGATCTCGCCGTCGAGCTCACCGAATCCGGCATCGGTCTTTATCGCGGCAGCGCCGCGTCCGTCGCGGCGGGCCAATGGGACCTGGTGATCGAGGGCGAGGCGCGGGGAACACGCGTGTTCCTGTCGCGCAACCGCGTGATCCTGAACTGAAGGACTTCGTCATGCACGTCACGCGGGATTTCTCGCATTTCGTCCGAAGCGCGGGCGAGGGCATCCAGCACATCGATCTCGCGGTCGAAGGCGTTCACTGCGCCGGGTGCATGGCCAAGATCGAACGCGGCCTGTCCGCCATCCCCGACGTCACGCTGGCACGCGTGAACCTCACCGACCGCCGCGTCGCGCTGGAATGGAAGGCGGGCACGCTCGATCCCGGCCGTTTCATCGATCGCCTCGAGGAGCTCGGCTACAAGGCCTATCCGTTCGAGACCGAAAGCGCGGAGGAGGCCGAGGTCGCCGAATCGCGCTTCCTGCTGCGGTGCCTCGGCGTCGCGGCATTCGCCACCATGAACGTGATGATGCTGTCGATCCCGGTGTGGTCGGGCAACGTCTCGGACATGCTGCCCGAGCAGCGCGACTTCTTCCACTGGCTCTCGGCGCTGATCGCGCTGCCGGCGGCGGCCTATGCCGGCCAGCCGTTCTTCCGCTCCGCCTGGCGCGCGCTGTCCGCCAAGACCACCAACATGGACGTGCCGATTTCCATCGGCGTGATCCTGGCGCTCGGCATGTCCGTGGTCGAGACCATCAATCACGCCGAGCACGCCTATTTCGACGCCGCGATCATGCTGCTGACCTTCCTGCTGGTCGGCCGCTTCCTCGACCAGAACATGCGGCGGCGGACCCGCGCGGTCGCCGGCAATCTCGCGGCGCTGAAAGCGGAGACGGCTGCGAAGTTCGTGGGTCCCGGCGAAATCTCGCAAGTGCCGGTGGCAGCCATCCACCCCGGCGACATCGTGCTGCTGCGGCCCGGTGAGCGCTGCGCGGTCGACGGCACCGTGATCGAGGGGCGTTCCGAGATCGACCAGAGCCTGATCACCGGCGAGACGCTCTATGTCACGGCGGAGCAGGGCACGCCGGTCTATGCGGGATCGATGAACATCTCGGGCACGCTGCGGGTGCGGGTCTCGGCGGCCTCGGAGGCGACGCTGCTCGCCGAGATCACGCGGCTGTTGGACAATGCGCTGCAGGCGCGCTCGCGCTACATGCGGCTCGCCGACCGCGCCTCGCGGCTGTACGCGCCGGTGGTGCATGCGACCGCGCTTCTGACCATCCTCGGCTGGGTCATCGCCGGCGCGAGCTGGCATGACGCGATCGTCACCGGCGTTGCCGTCCTCATCATTACCTGCCCCTGTGCGCTGGGCCTTGCCATTCCGACCGTGCAGACGATCGCCTCCGGCGCGATGTTCAAGTCCGGGGTGCTGCTGAATTCCGGCGACGCGATCGAGCGGCTGGCAGAAGCCGACCATGTCATCTTCGACAAGACTGGCACGCTGACGCTGCCCGATCTCGAAGTGATGAATGCGGCCGACATCCCCGCCGACATCTTCGAGCTCGCCGGCCGGCTCGCGCTGTCGAGCCATCATCCGGTCGCCGCCGCCGTCGCTCAGGCTGCCGATGCGAAGTCTCCGATCGTCGGCGCGGTCGAGGAACCCGGGCAGGGCGTCCGCGCGACCGTGGACGGCGTCGAGCTTCGCCTCGGCCGTCCGTCCTACTGCGGTGCCGAGGCGCTGGTCGGCGGCGCCACGCTCGATCCCGAAGCCTCCGTCGTCGCCTTCAGCAAGGGCAGCGACAAATTCGTCCTCTCGGTTCGCCAGGGCCTGCGCCCGGATGCGCAGGCCGTGATCGCGGCCCTGAAAGCGCGCAACATCGGCATCGAGATCCTGTCCGGCGACCGCGAGCCGGCGGTGAAGGCGGCGGCGCATGCGCTCGCCATTCCCGAGTGGCGCGCCGGCGTCACGCCGGCCGACAAGATCGCGCGGATCGAGGAGCTGAAGCAGCGCGGCGCCAAGGTGCTGATGGTCGGCGACGGCATGAACGATGCGCCGTCATTGGCGGCCGCCCATGTGTCGATGTCGCCGATCTCGGCCGCGCATCTCAGCCAGGCCACCGCCGATCTCGTCTTCCTCGGCCGGCCGCTCGCCCCCGTGGTCGCCGCGATCGATGCTTCGCGCAAGGCGTTGCACCTGATGCGGCAGAACCTCTGGCTTGCGATCGGCTATAATGTGCTTGCCGTTCCGGTCGCGATCAGCGGTGTCGTGACGCCCCTGATCGCGGCAGCGGCCATGAGCGGATCCTCGATCCTGGTCATGCTGAATTCGCTGCGTGCCCGCAGCGCCTCGCGGGAGATCGTGTGATGGAGATCCTCGTCATCCTGGTGCCGCTGGCTTTGATGCTCGGAGGTGCCGGTCTCGTCGCTTTCCTCTGGTCGCTCAGGAGTGGCCAGTACGACGATCTCGACGGTGCCGCGTGGCGCGCCATCGCCGACGACGAGCCGCCGCAGGAGGCCCCGGTCAAACGCTAGGGTTTCAGGGCGAAGCTCGACAAGGCCGCCAGCGCGAGCGCCACGCCCACACCGGCGACGCAGGCCTGCCAGCCGAGAGCATCGAACAGTGGGCCGAGCACGGCCGTGCCGACGAGCCCGCCGCAGAAATAACACGCAAGGTAGGTCCCGCTGGCGATGCCGCGGTTGTCGGTTGCGGCCTGTCCGACGAAGCCCGTCGCGGCGGCCTGCGCGAAGAATGTGCCGGCGCCGACCAGAACCATGCCGGCGAGCACCGCGCCCAGATGCGGCGCCAGCATCAAGGGCAGGCCCAGCCCGGCGACAGCGAGCGCGCTCCAGATCGTGGGCCGCGTTCCCAGCCGCCCGACCGCCTTGCCGGCCAGCAGCGTCGTGACGACGGACGGCAGGAAAACCAAATAGACGAGGCCCAGATCCATCATGCCGAGCGACAGCGGCGGCCGGACCAGAACGAAATTGACGAAGGTGAAGGTGCCGATGAACGCGAACAGGATGCAGAAGCCGATGCCGAAAGCGGCGCGCAGCCGCCGATCGCGCCAATGCGCGATGGTGGCGGAGAATGGCGAAGCCGCCGGCATCATCGCATGCATCGGCCGCACGCGCTGGATGGTGAAATAGACCAGCGCCGCGCCGGCAAGATTGAGCCCTGCGAAGAAATAGAAGTTCCAGGCAAGGCCAAGGCCATCGGCAACCGCCGCCGAGACCACCCGGCCGACGAGATTGCTGGCGACATTGCCCGTGATGTAGGCGGCAAACGCGCTGCCGGCATCCGTGGCGCTGCATTGCTCGCCGAGATGGGCGAGGGTGAGTGCGAAAGCGGACGCCATGCACAGGCCCTGCGCGACCCGCAAGGCGGTGAAGACGACAAGATCGGACGCGGACGCCAGCAGGCTGGTGGGAATCGCAAGAAGCGTCAGGCTGAGCAGGATGCCGGTCCGCCGGTCGATATGCGGGCTGAAGAAGCCGACGAGGATGCCGGCGAGCGCCATGCCGAAGGTGCTGGCATTGACGGCAAAGCCCATCGCTGCGGGGGTGACGCCGTAGTGCCGCGTCAACGAGGGAAGGATGGCCTGCGTCGCAAAGAGATCGACGACGGTCAGGAAGGCGGTGAGGCCGATCACGAGCGAGCGACGCGCGAGACCGGGGGAATGCGCCTCCAAGGTCATTACGTCGTGTTTGATGGGAGCGGAAAGATCGGTCATGGCCTGATTTTCCTGTGAGGAATGTGGCGCCCGGCATGCGGGCGGCATGGGGGATCCCGGGCGCCACACCCGGTAACGAGTGCGCTGGGGCTGGGGCACGCTCGTTACATGTGATGGTCGTTGGGATCCTTGCGGACGTCGCCGACGTAGAGAATGACGGTGTCCTTGCCGAGATTCTTCCACCAATGCGAGGTGCCGTAGACTTCGGGGCGGATGTCGCCGGCCTTGTGCACGATCGGATCGACGCAGTTGGAGGCGTATTCGACGATCTCGCCCTGCTGCACGAAGATCAGGGCGGGGCGGTCGTCATGGCTGTGCCAGGGCACGATGCCGCCGGGCGCGATGGTCAGCTTGCGGAAGCGCAGCTCGCGGCCCTCGATATGCGCCGGCTGCTTGCCGAGATCGATCGCCCCGAGCGTGACGTCGGTAACACCGACGGCTTTGTGGTCGACCATCTGCTGCGCGTTCGGCTTGATCTTGCCGGCCGGGCATTCGCCGGCGAATGCCGGCTGCGCCGAGAGGATCAGCGCGCCGACGATTGCAAGGCCTGGCCAAATCAGGCGCGACAGAGCGTGGCTCGTGAACATGGGGAGGTCTCCTGTGTTGGCCGCAACCTCGCTGGTTGCCGGCTGTGGCAGGAGTTTCTTCGAGCCGCGGCTCGTCCTGAAATGCCCTTTCGCTCTCGGTGCAATAGCTCGGCGCTATGCCGATAGGCGGCGGCTATCGAACCGATTGTGGATCGGCATTTCCGCTCGCGCGGCTTCCACCGTTCGATGGCAAAGCGCCCGATTGGCGGGCGCTCACGTCAATCCGGAGGAGCAATCCCATGACAAAACTGTCCAAGACCCTGATCGCCACCGCCGCGTTTGCGGTCATCGCCACATCGGCCCTCTCGGAGGCTGCCTGGGATTTCAAGGCCGGCATGGCCTATGTCTATGGCGGGCCCGGCAAGATGTCGGCGATGGCGATGGCGCCGGCCGAGAAGAACCATGAGGCCATGATGAAGCACGCGAAGAAGGTACCCGAGAACACGGTCTTCTTCATGGACAACGGCACGCTGTATTCTGCCTCGGGGAGGCTCGATCCCACCGGCAACTTCTACGTGAACTGAACCGATCCTGGCATCGCGGCCGCCTCTTGCAGGCGGCCGAACCGGGAAACTACTATTCGCCCCAGGAATGCCGGAGCAGAAAGATGACGTCTCTCTCGCCAGCCGACGCCGAACGGCTCAGGCTCGCCTTCCAGCGCTGCCGCGACATGGACGGCACGCTGAACGAGCAGCTCCGCGCCTATGCCGATGCCAGCCGCGAGGTCTTCCCGGCCTATGGCGAGGCGGTCGATCGCCTGGTGGCGCGATTGGATGGAAACGGCGGCGGCGCGACGGCGCCGCGCCCGGGCGATGCAATGCCGCCGTTCATGCTGCCTGACGAGGCCGGGCGCCTCGTCGCGCTGCCCTCGCTGCTGGCGCGCGGTCCGCTCGCCGTGATGTTCTTCCGCGGCCATTGGTGCCCCTATTGCCGGCTCAATGTCCGCGCCGTGGTCCAGGCGCTGGACCGCATCAAGGCGATGGGGGCACAGGTCGTGGCGATCATGCCGGAGACGCAGGAATATACCGGGCAGCTCAAGGCCGAATCCGGCGCGCCGTTTCCGATCCTGACCGATCTCGACAACGGCTACGCGCTGTCACTCAATCTCGCGATCTGGCTCGGCACCGAGATTCAGCAACTGTTGTCCTATCAGGACATGGCGAAATTCCACGGCAATGACGGCTGGATGCTGCCGATCCCGGCCGTGTTCGTCGTCGGCCGCGACGGCATCGTGAAAGCCCGCTTCGTCGATCCAGATTTCCGCAAGCGCATGGAGATCGACGATCTGATCGAAGCGCTGGAGAGCGCGAGCCGGGAGCGCTGAGGCGCGCACTTTCTTCCTTCTCGCCTACGAGAGGAAAAGGGAAAGCAGCGTCCGCGCTACCCCGCGATCTCCCGCCAATCGGCGCCGCGCAGCATGCGCATCACGGCATTGCCTACGGCCGTGCGTTGCCGGCCCGCGACCCCATAAAGGTTGACGGTACGGCGGGCGTCCAGCCCTGCGACCGCGGCGCGTGTCAGCCGCTCCGGCACGGGCGAGGTGTGCGGCACCATGGCGACGCCGATGTCGGCCTCGACCAGCTCAATCAGATCGCGCTCGTTCGAGACCTCATGGCCATGCTCGATGTCGATGCCGTGTTCGCGCAGGCTCGCGGAAATGCTGCGCGAGTGCTCGCAGAAGGTGCGGCTCAGCAGCTGCTCGGATCGCAAATCGTCCAGATCGACGCTGGCGCGGCCGGCCAGCCGGTGTCCGTCGCCGACGACGAGCTCGAAACTTTCGGTGAACAGCGGCCAGACGTCGAGCCGGTCCCAGGCCTCGTCGATCTCCGCGGCGATGCCGAGCTCGGCTTCGCCCTTCTTCAGGAAATCGCCGACCTCCCGGTTCGAGCCGCGCAGGAAGCGGAATTCGAGCCGGTTGAACTGCCGCTTGATCTCGTTGAGATGCGGAATGAGCAAGGCGAGGTCGATCGAATGCGTCAGCGCAATGCGGAGCGCACCGATCTCGCCGCTTTTGAACGAGGAGGCCAGCGAACGTGCGCCGGCGGCGGCGTCATAGCACTGCTTCAGCAGCGGATGCATGCGCTGACCGAGCTCGGTCAATTGCGCCGCCGGCCGTTCGCGGCGGAACAGGTCGCCGCCGAGCTCGGCCTCGAGCTGCTTGATCGCGCGCGTCAGTGACGGCTGCGTGACGTTGCACTCCTCGGCCGCGCGCGTGAAATTCAAGAGCTGCGCCACCGCGAGGAAATAGCGGACCTGGTGCATTTCCATGGATCGGCTCCCAGCAGGATCAGCTTCAAATCTAGCCGATCGGGGCGGGAAATGACATGCTCGGCGCGATAGCGCGGACGTATGGACTCGGAAGCCAACCGGCATTCCAAAAGGCCCCGGGATCTTTTAATATCGCGCGTAACAACACCGCCGCGTCCGACGAAATTCGACCGGTGCAGGCTCACCAGGAGCGTAGCATGAACGGCATCAAGGGCACACGTGCGGACATCCCAGGTCAGGTCGTGCTGGTGCTCCAGGGCGGCGGCGCGCTCGGCTCGTACCAGGCGGGCGTCTACCAGGCGCTGCACGAGGCCGGCATAGAGCCGGACTGGGTGATCGGCACCTCGATCGGCGCCATCAATGCGAGCCTGATCGCGGGCAACGCGCCGGCGCAACGGCTCGCGCGCTTGAGGGAGTTCTGGAAGCGGATGGAGCAGCAGCCGGTCTGGGACTGGCGTGCCGGATTTCCCGGCTTCAACGAAAAGCTGGCCTATTGGTCGACCGTCACCCACGGCATTCCAGGCTTCTTCCGCCCCAATCCGCTGGCGCATGCCGGAGATTCCTATCCACTGGGTGCCGATCACGCGGGCTATTATTCGACCGCTCCGCTGGAGAAGACGCTGAGCGAGCTCGTCGATTTCGACCTGGCCAATCGCTGCGCGCCGCGCCTGACGGTCGGTGCGGCTCATGTCGGCACCAGCGAGATGCGCTATTTCGACAGCCGCGACGGCGAGCTGACGGTGAAGCATGTGATGGCTTCGGGCGCGCTGCCGCCGGCTTTCCCGGCCGTGCGCATCGACGGTGAACTCTATTGGGACGGCGGCATCCTGTCGAACACGCCGACGGAAGCGGTGTTCGACGACAATCCACGCAGGGATTCGCTGATCTTCTCCGTGCATCTGTGGAATCCCGTCGGGCCCGAACCGACCACGATGGCGGAGGTGCTGAACCGGCACAAGGACGTGCAATATTCCAGCCGCATCGCGAGCCAGATCGTACGACAGCAGCAGGCCCATCGCCTGCGCCATGTGATCAACCAGCTTGCGGCACGGCTTCCGGAGAGCGAGCGCAACGATCCCGCCGTGCGTGAGCTGACGAGCTACGGTTGCCCGACCCGCATGCATGTGGTGCGGCTGCTGGCGCCGCAGCTCGAGCGCGAGACCCATACCAAGGACATCGATTTCAGTCCGTCCGGGATCACGCGGCGGTGGCACGCTGGCTATGCTGATACGAAGTCGGTTCTGGCGCGCAAGCCCTGGATCGGCGAATTCGATCCGCTCGCCGGCGTGGTGCTGCACGAGCATATGGACGAGATGCCGATGGCGGCGGAATAGGGGCCGCGTCCCTCTTCATCGAATTGCCACGGGCCTTGCGGATCGTCGGTGTTTGGCCCGCAGTCGAAAGTTCTCGCAATTGGTTTCCGGGAAAGATCTGGAACTGTCCCTCGAGCAGGTCCGCGCTCACGCGGCGGGCCCGGTTGCGGGCGTGTTCGGCCCGGACTCCGTCACCTGGCGGATCGATCGTGAGGCCGTGATCTTCCTCGGCGCCGGCCGCGCGCTGTTGCTGCAGCTCGCCCACCCCTGGGTCGCAGCCGCGATCGCCGAGCACTCCAACACCTTTGCCGATCCGATCGGCCGCTTCCATCGCACCTTCGACATCGTCTTCGCCATGGTGTTCGGCTCGCTCGACCGGGCGCTGTTGGCGTCGCGGCAGCTGCACCGGCGTCATGGCATGATCATGGGCGAGATGCCCGAGACCGTCGGCCCGTTCGCGGCAGGCTCGCGCTACTGCGCCAATGACGTTCCGTCGCTGCGCTGGGTCCACGCCACGCTGGTCGAGACCGCGTTGATGGCGCATGACCTCGTTCTGGCACCGCTCTCGGCGGAAGAGCGCGAGCGCTACTGGGCCGAGAGCCGGATGTTCGGTGCCCTGTTCGGCCTGACGGGGAATGAACTGCCCGCGGACTGGGCCGGCTTCGCCGACTACACCGCGGCGATGGCGCAGTCGGACACGCTGACCGTCAGCACGGCGGCACGCGAGATCGCCACGCAGATCTTTACGGGCGCGCGTCCGTGGTTGCGGCCACCGCCATGGTATCGCGCGCTCACGGCGAGGATGCTGCCCGAGCGCTTGCGCGCCGGCTTTGGTTTCGAGCTTGACGAGCGGGAGATCCGATCCGCCGACAATGCCCTGCGATGGATCAGGCGCGTCTATCCGAAATTGCCTGACAGGCTGCGCTATGTCGGCCCCTACCAGGAGGCGCAGGCGCGGCTGCGGGGCGAGACGCAGCCCGACTGGATGACCCGCTGTCTCAATCGCGCCTGGATCGGACGGCCGCAGATGGACGTACGCGGGAAGTAGGGTCTTGGAAGTCGGTTATCCGTGCAGTTCACGGCCCGCCGTCATTCCTCGGTCATTCCGGGGCGCGCGGAGCGCGAGCCCGGAATCCATTTCTCAGAGCATTCCGGCCGCACGATGGATTCCGGGCTCGCGCCAGGCGGCGCGCCCCGGAATGACAGCGGCGCCTCACACCGACGCCAGCTTCCGGTACAGTGCGCTGTAGCTGCCGGCCGAGATGCTCCAGGAGAACGATCGTCCCATGGCGCTGCGGCGCATGGTATCGAGCTGGTCCTGCGCCATGAAGGCCGAGAAGGCCCGGCGGACGCCGCCGAGGAAAGATTCGCGCGAGGGCCTCGAGAACAGGAATCCGGTCTCGCCGTCGGTGATGGTCTCGGCGAGGCCGCCGGTCTGGTGCCCGATCGGCAGCGAGCCGAAACGCTGGGCATACATCTGGCTGAGGCCGCACGGCTCGAAGCGCGACGGCATCAGCGTGAAGTCGCTGCCGGCGAAGATGCGGCGAGCTTGGGCGTCGTTGAAGCCGATCGCGACGCCGATGGCGTCGGGGCGGCGGCGATGCGCGTCGATCAGGGCCTGCTCGAGCGCCGGCTCGCCGGAGCCGGTGACCACGATCTGTCCGCCGGCGTCGACGATCTCGTCCGCCGCCGACAGCACGAGGTCGATGCCCTTCTGGTGCACGAGCCGCGCGACGATGCCGAACATCGGGCCGCGCGAGACCGCAAGCCCGAACTGCTTGCGCACGTAATCCGCGTTGGCCTTCTTGCCGGCCCAGTCGCCGGCGCCGAACTGCTGGGCGAGCTGGGCGCAGGAGCGCGGATCCCAGCTCTCGTCGATGCCGTTGAGAATGCCGGTGAGCTCGGCCGCATCGGAGCGGATGCGAAGCAGGCCTTCCAGGCCGCAGCCGAATTCGGCCGTGGTGATTTCCCGCGCATAGGTGCCGCTGACGGTGGTGAGGTGCGAGGCGTAGACCAGCCCGGCCTTGAGGAAGGAGACCTGATCGTAGAACTCGACGCCGTCGATGTGGAAGGAGCTCTCCGGTGCGCCGATCCGCCGCAGCGAGTCCTTCGGGAAGAGGCCCTGATAAGCGAGGTTATGAATGGTCAGGATCGACGGCAGCTTGGCGCCGCGCCAGGCAAGGTACGCCGGTACGAGCGAGGCCTGCCAGTCATTGGCATGGATCAGATCTGCTGCCCAATTCTTGTCCAGCTTGCCCATTGCGAGCTCAGCCGCCGCCGAGGCAAAGCGCGCGAAGCGGATGTCGTTGTCGGGCCAGTCGCGTCCGGACTCGTCGCCGTAGGGATTGCCGGGCCGGTCGTAGAGCTGTGAGCACAACAGCACATAGACCGGCAGGCCGTCCTTGGTCGCGGCCCGGCCGAGCGAGCAGGCCGGCATCTCCGCGAATGCAGGGCAGCGGCCAACGATCTGAATATGCGTGAGTTGCTCGATGATGTCGCGATAGCCGGGCAGCATGATCCGGATATCGGCGAAGGAGCGAAGCGCACGGGGAAGGGCGGCGGAAACGGCGCCCAGTCCGCCAACGCGGACGAAGTCGTCCAACTCTGTGGTGACGAACAAGACCCTCAAGAACAGCTGCCCTCTTCCGATCCCGCTTGCTGCTATGCAAGAACGGGTCCAGTTGTCCTGGAATTCCCAAGCCCGCCCACGCGACGCGTCCGTCCGGTAAACACTTTCCTACTCGGCCGCCGCCCTCTAGGGTCGCCGCATCAACAACAAAGCACTTCGTTGGTTCCTACGAGACCCAAGGCGTGAGCAGACATGCAGCTATCAGATAAGCATGAGGGGACGTTGACAAAAGTCATGGCGGGCTTGCGGGTCCTGGACTTCTCGACCACCATCGCCGGCCCCCATTGCACGCGGATGCTCGCCGACATGGGCGCCGAGGTCATCAAGATCGAGACCGACGGCGGAGAGACGATGCGGACCCGGCCGCCGCTGCGCAAGGGGTGCAGCACCGTGTTCGGCCAGCTCAATGTCGGCAAGAAGAGCGTGGTCCTCGACCTCAAGTCCGAGGACGGCAGGGAGGCGGTGAGCCGGCTGGCCGCGACGGCCGACATTCTGGTGGAGAATTTCCGCCCTGGCGTGATGCACCGGCTGCGGCTCGACTACGACAGGCTGTATCAGGTCAACCCGAGGCTGATCTACTGCTCGATCTCCGGCTACGGCCAGACCGGCCCCTCGGCCGAACTGCCGGCCTACGCTCCCGTGATCCATGCGGCTTCTGGTTACGACATGGCGCATCTGGCCTACCAGCCAGGCCGCAGCCGTCCCGATTATTGCGGCATCTACCATGCCGACGTCGTCACCGGCATCTACGGCTTCGGCGCGATTGCCTCGGCGCTCTATCAGCGCACGGTCACCGGGCTTGGCCAGCACATCGACGTCTCCATGCTGGAATCGATGCTGACCTTGACCGTGATCGAACTGCAGAGCGCGCAATTCGCGGTGAAGCCGCCGCCGCGCCCGATGTTCGGCCCGACCGAAACGGGCAATGGCTATGTCATGATCACGGTCGCCAGCGAGAAGACGTTTCAGGGATTGATGGGCGTGATCGGACGCCCCGAATGGATCTCCGATCCACGATTCGCCACCTACGCCGCGCGCCGCGAGAACTGGGCGGATTTGATGGATGGCGTCGAAGTCTGGTCGCGTCAGCTCACGACCGATGCATGCCTCCTCGCGCTTGGTGCTGCCGGCGTGCCGGCCTCGGCCTATCGCACCGTGTCCGAGGCGCTGGCCGATCCGCAGCTTGCGCATCGGCAGGCGCTCTCCGAAGTGCGGGACGAGGGGGGCTCGTTCCGGGTGCTCAATCTCCCGTTCCGGATGTCCGGCGCCGATACCACACCGGGCAAGACGATGGCTGCGCTTGGCGAGCACACGGATGCGCTGCGCGACGAGATCGACCTCGCAGGCGATGCGCCAATTCCGCCAGGCAAAACAGCCAAGACATATTGAGCAACATCGCCGCCGCATGCGGCGTTTGAACTCCTGTGTGTTCCTCTTGCCGTGGCGAGCATTTGTCGCCAATCTCGCCCTCAAGTCGTTCAGCGATCCGAAACATCGGACGAGGGATCCCGGGAGGAACCATGACGAACATTGCTGCCGCAGTGCGCAAGCACGTGCCGATTTTCCTCGTTGCGGCGTTTGCACTGGCCGGGCCCGCCCAGGCGCAGAAGCCGGGCGGCAGCATCACGGTCGGCCAGGAGCTGGATATCCCGGGCTTCGATCCCCTCAAGGTCGGTGTCTACGACACCTCGACCTTCACCGCGGCGGCCGCGATCTTCGACACGCTGACCAGGCTCGACGACAAGGGCGAGGCTGCGCCAAAGCTCGCGGTGTCCTGGACCCATTCCGACGATTACATGAGCTGGACCTTCAAGCTCCGCGAGGGCGTGAAATTCCACGACGGCACCCCGTTCAATGCGCAAGCCTTCAAGGAGAACTTCGACCGGCAGAAGGACCCCGCCAACAAGTGCCGCTGCGCCTTCTACATCACCAACGTCAAGGAGGTGCTGGCGCCGGACGAATATACCGTCGTCTACAAACTCACCGACCCCTCCGTGAACCTGCCGGCGGTGATCACCATCCAGAGCCAGAACAATGCGGTGCATTCTCCGACCGCCTGGAAGACCAAGGGTGACGACTACAATCGCAATCCCGTCGGCACCGGTCCCTACATCCTGAAATCATGGACTGCCGGCGACCGCATGGTGCTGGAGAAGAATCCCAACTACTGGGACAAGAGCCGTCCCTACCTCGACCGCATCATCCTGAAGCCGCTGCCTGACGCGCAATCGCGCTTCGCCTCGCTACAATCGGGCGAGGCCGACATCATCTGGGACGACGAGAACGATGCCGACAACATCATGAAGGCGCAGAAGGACCCCAAGCTCACCGTGCACACCTACAAGGGCTCGGGCGCGCAGGTCTACGCCTTCAACACCAAGGTTGCGCCGTTCGACGACGTCCGCGTGCGCCAGGCGCTGGTGATGGCGATCGATCGTCCCAAGATGTCGCAGGCGATCAGCAACGGCCTCAGCCGGCCCGCGAGCAATCCTTACGGCGACGGCTCCTGGGTCAAGTGCAAGGACGACGGCGCGCTGCCGTTCGACGTCGAGAAGGCCAAGGCGCTGATCAAGGATTATGGCAAGCCGGTCGAGTTCAAGATGCTGGTGACCGCGACGCCCCGCGGCCGCATGGTCGGCCAGGTGCTCCAGCAATTCTGGAAGCGCGTCGGCGCCAACATGGAGATCGAGCAGGTCGACCAGGCCACCATTCCGTCACGCGCCTTCACGCGGCAGTTCCAGCTGACGCCGTGGCGCATCGTCGATCTCGCCGATCCCGATCCGCAGATGTACGCGAACTTCCGCAGCGGCAGCCCGCTGGCACTCTCCGGCTTCTCGAATCCCGAGCTCGACAAGCTTCTGGACCACGCACGCGTCACTGCCGACCTCGGCCAGCGTACCGAGGATTACTGCGCCATCAGCCGCCTGATCAACAAGGAGGCGATCTGGTTCTGGACCTTCCAGAACACCTATTACGCGCTGTCGAGCGCGAAGCTGAAGGGCTTTCCGAAGATCTACAACGGCGTGATCGACGTCTCGAACACCTGGCTGGAATGACCACGCGATGCTGAACTTCGTCGCGCGGCGGCTCCTTGCCGTCCTGCCGGTCCTGCTGGCCGTCTCGCTGCTCACCTTCCTGATCGCCGCGCTGCTGCCGGGCGATCTCGCCTTCGTCATCCTCGGCGACCAGGCGACGCCGGAGAATGTCGCGGCGCTGCGGCGTGACATGGGGCTGGATCAGCCGCTGTGGTGGCGTTACCTGAGCTGGCTTGGTCACGTGTTGCAGGGCGATCTCGGCCGTTCGTTCCGCACCGGGCAGACGGTGTTGCAGGCAGTCGCCGAGCGCATCCCGGTCTCGCTGCAACTGATGCTGATGGCCGAATTCATCGGGCTTCTGATCGGCGTTCCCGTTGCGATCGCCTGCGCCGCGCGCGCCGGTGGTGCCTTCGACCGCTTCATGACCGGCAGCGCCTTCGCCATGCTGTCGATGCCTTCTTTTCTCACCGCGATCCTGCTGATCTATCTGTTCGCGGTCGAGCTGCACTGGCTGCCCGCGACCGGCTATGTGCCGTTCACCGAGGAGCCGCTTGCGAACTTGCGCTTCTTCGTGCTGCCGGCCCTGACACTCGCGCTCGCGGAATGGCCGGGCATCATGCGGGTGCTGCGCTCCGACATGATCGCGACCTTGCAGGAGGATTATATCGCGCTCGCGAAAGCAAAGGGCCTCAAGCCATCCCGCATCCTGTTCGTGCATGCGCTCAAGCCTTCGTCGCTGACCCTGGTGACGGTGACAGGCATCAATATCGGCCGCCTGCTCGGCGGCACACTGATCGTGGAATCGATCTTCGCGCTGCCCGGCATCGGCCGGCTGCTGGTCGGCGCGATCTACACCCGCGACCTCGTCATCCTCCAGGGCGTGGTGCTGCTGGTCGCCTGCGGCTTCGTCATCGTCAATTTCATCGTCGACATGCTCTACGCCGTGCTCGACCCGAGGATCCGCCATGGCCACGCTTGAGCTGTCAATTCAGGACGAGGCAGCGTCCGCGCCCGTTCGCGGCAGGCGCAAGCTCGGCTTCCTGTTCTGGCTCGCGAGCGGCTGGGTCGCGATCATTCTTGCGCTCGCAATCCTCGCGCCGGTGCTGCCGCTGCAGAACCCGACCGACATGGACATGCTGGAGCGCCGCGCCGCGTTCTCTGGGGAGCACTGGCTCGGCACCGACGGGCTCGGCCGCGACGAGCTCGCCCGCCTGATCTTTGGTGCGCGGGTGTCGCTAACGGTGGGGCTGATTGCGCCGATGATCGGCCTCATTGTCGGTGGTGCGCTCGGGCTGCTGGCCGGCTATTTCCGCGGCAGGTTCGAGACGCTGGTGGTCGGCAGCATGGACGTGCTGCTCGCCTTTCCGCCGCTGATCTTCGCGCTCGCCGTGACGGCCTATCTCGGCCAGTCCATTCCCAATCTCACCTTGATCCTTGGCGTGCTCGGCATTCCCGCCTTCATGCGGGTGGCGCGCGCGGCGACGCTGACCCTGGCGCGGCGCGAGTTCGTGATCGCCGCCGAAGCGCTCGGCGCCAGCCACGCGCGCATCCTGCTCCGCGAGCTGCTGCCGAACGTGATCCTGCCGCTGCTCGCCTTCTTCCTGCTCGGCGTCGCCGTCACCATCGTGGTCGAGGGCGCGCTGTCCTTCCTCGGTCTTGGCGTGCCGCCACCGATGGCGAGCTGGGGCAGCATGATCGGCGAGGGCCGCGAGAGTCTCGACATCGCGCCGCGGCTCGCCTTCCTGCCGGCCGCGGCCCTGTTTGTGACCGTGCTGGCGTTCAACCTCGTCGGCGACACCTTGCGGGCACTGACCGATCCGCGTCAGGGGGCGCTGTGAACGCGCCGCTGCTGACGATCGAGGACGTCGCGGTCGAGCTGCCGACCCCGCGCGGCAATTTGCGCGCCGTGGATCGTGTCGATCTGTCGCTGGAGGCCGGCCGCACGCTCGGTATCGTCGGCGAGTCCGGCTGCGGCAAGACCATGCTGTCGCGCGCGGTGCTTCAGCTGCTGCCGAAGAAGGCGAAGCTGACGGGGCGCGTGATGTTCGATGGTCAGGACCTGGTGCGGCTCGCGCCTGAAAGACTGCGTCGCCTGCGCGGGCGCGACCTCGCGGTCGTGTTCCAGGACCCCATGACCTCGCTCAATCCGGTGCTGACCATCGGCACGCAGTTGATGGAGACGATCCAGGAACATCTCGAGCTGGACGCCCCGGCGGCGCGCAAGCGCAGCATCGAGCTGCTCGCGGCCGTCGGCATTCCCGCGCCGGAGCAGCGGCTTGCGCAATATCCACACCAATGTTCCGGCGGCATGCGCCAGCGCATCGCCATCGCGATCGCATTGTCCTGCGAGCCGAAACTGCTGATCGCAGACGAGCCCACCACCGCCCTCGACGTCACCATCCAGGCTCAGATTCTCGATCTGCTGGCGCGCGAGCAGCGCCGCCGGCATATGGCCATGATCATCATCACCCATGATCTCGGTGTCGTCGCCGGCCGTGCCGACGAGGTCGCCGTGATGTATGCGGGCCGGGTGGTGGAGCGTGCGCCGACACAGGCCTTGTTCAAGCGCATGCACATGCCCTACACCGAGGCGCTGCTGGCCGCGATCCCGAAGCTGGAGACCGCGCCGCATACGCCGCTGCCTGCCATCTCCGGCCGCCCGCCCGATCCGACACGGCCGATGAAAGGCTGCTCCTTTGCACCGCGCTGCCGCTATGTCGGGGAGCGCTGCCGTGAGGTCAAGCCCGAGCTGAAGAGTGCCGAGATGCCCGGGCACCTCTATGCCTGCTTCCATCCGATCCGAATGACGGAAAGGATCGGCGCATGATGCAGCTTGCCGTGCGCCCCGAACCGCTTCTGAATGTCGACCATCTCGTCGTCGAATATGGTCTCGGCAACAAGACGGTGCACGCCGTCTCCGGTGTCAGCCTCGAGGTCGCACGCGGCGAGACGCTGGGCTTGGTCGGCGAATCCGGTTGCGGCAAGTCGACGCTGGGACGCGCGGTGCTGCAGTTGCGCCGCGCCAAATCTGGTCGCGTGCTGTTCGACGGTGAGGACCTCACGGCCATGGAGGGCGAGGCGCTGCGCAGGATGCGCCGCCGCGTGCAGCTCATCTTCCAGGACCCGATCGCCTCG
The DNA here is from genome assembly GCF_028128965.1 of Bradyrhizobium sp. CCBAU 25338. Lineage (NCBI taxonomy): Bacteria > Pseudomonadati > Pseudomonadota > Alphaproteobacteria > Hyphomicrobiales > Nitrobacteraceae > Bradyrhizobium > Bradyrhizobium sp. CCBAU 25338. The sequence continues at coordinate 148,232 of NZ_LFKY01000039.1, read as the reverse complement.
CTCAATCCGCGCCGTCGCATCGGCGATATCGTGGCCGAGCCGCTGATCATCGCCGGCGTCAAGGATGCTGCCGAGCGCAAGCGGCGGGTTCACGAAGTGCTCTCCGCGGTCGGGCTCGATCCCGATATTGTGGCGGGCCGTCTGCCGCACGAATTCTCCGGCGGTCAGTGCCAGCGCATCTGCATCGCGCGAGCGCTGGTGCTCAACCCGGAGTTCATCGTCTGCGACGAGCCGGTCTCGGCGCTCGACGTTTCCATCCGCGCGCAGATCCTCAACCTGCTCGAGGAGATGAAGGCGCGCTTCGGTCTGACGCTGCTGTTCATCGCACACGACCTCGCGGTGGTCAAAGCGGTCAGCGATCGCGTCGCGGTGATGTATCTCGGCCGGCTCTGCGAGGTCGGGCCGTCAGAGCAATTGTTCGCAAGTCCGGCGCATCCCTACACCGGCCTGTTGCTGCAGGCGATCCCGGTGCCAGATCCGGACGTTCGTCCCGCCGAGAGCGTGGCGACCGGCGAGCCGCCATCACCGATTGCGCCGCCGTCCGGCTGCCGCTTCCGCACCCGCTGCCCGCGGGCCGATCAGCGATGCAGCGCGGAGATACCGGAGTTGCGCGAGATCGCACCCGGCCAGTTCGCCGCTTGCCATCATCCGCTGGCCTGAACTAAGACCGCTCCCGGGTTTGTCTCGTTGCGCCGGTCATGGCATGCTGCGCCGCGAACGAGAAGCATTCCGGGAGGACGCCAATGAAGAGTTTCAAGGTTGCCGATTTCAAGGCGCCGCTGCAGGAGGTTGACGAGGCGACGCCGCAGCCATCGGGCACGCAGGTGCTGATCAAGGTGAAGGCGGCCGGCGTTTGCCACAGCGATCTCCACATCTGGGAAGGCGGCTACGATCTCGGCCATGGCCGCAAGCCGTTGTCACTGAAGGACCGCGGCATCAACCTGCCGCTCACGATGGGCCACGAGACCGTCGGCGAAGTGCTCGCCTTCGGTCCCGACGTGAAGCCGACCGACCAGGGCGATCTGAAGGTCGGCGATGTCGGCCTGGTCTATCCCTGGATCGGCTGCGGCAAATGCGCCACGTGCCTGGCTGGCGATGAGAACATGTGCCTGACGCCGCGCTCGCTCGGCGTCTATTGCGACGGCGGCTATGCCGACCACATGCTGGTGCCGCATCCGCGCTACCTGCTCAACCTCCGGGGGCTCGATCCCGCGACGACCGCGCCTTATGCCTGCTCGGGCGTCACCACCTACAGCGCGCTGAAGAAGGTCGAGCAGCATTTCGACACGCCGATCGTGATGTTCGGCGCCGGCGGCCTCGGCCTGATGGCGCTGTCGCTGCTCAAGGCCATGGGCGGCAAGGGTGCGATCATGGTCGATATCGACGCGAAGAAGCGCGAGGCGGCCGAGAAGGCCGGCGCGCTGGCGACCGTCGATCCCAAGGCGCCGGATGCGCTCGAGCAACTCGCCAAGAAGGCGGGGGGGCCGATCCGCGCCGTGATCGATCTGGTCGGCAATGCCGCGACGACGCAGCTCGGCTTCGACTGCCTCACCAAGGGTGGCAAGCTCGTCATCGTCGGCCTGTTCGGCGGTGGCGCGACCTGGGCGCTGCCGCTGATTCCGATCAAGGCGGTGACGATCCAGGGCAGCTATGTCGGTAATCTGCGCGAGACGCAGGAATTGCTCGAGCTCGTGCGAACGAAGAAGGTGCCGCCGATCCCGGTGACGCGGCAGCCGCTCGCCAAGGCCAATGACGCGCTGGTGCAGTTGCAGCAGGGCGCGGTGGTCGGACGCACGGTGCTGACGCCGTAATTTCATCGTTGGTTTGTCGTCATGGCCGGGCTTGACCCGGCCATCCACGTCTGGCCAAAGAGACAGCATCGAGACGTGGATGCCCGGGTCAAGCCCGGGCATGACGGTGGAGAGAGTAGGAATCCCATGTCCGCAAACAACGCCTTCCACATTGCCGTGCTCGCCGGTGACGGCATCGGTCCCGAAGTCATGGCGCCGGCGCTTGAGGTGCTGCGCAAGGTCGGCGAGAAATCCGGCCTGCGCTTCCGCTTCACCGACGCGCCGGCCGGCGCGAACAATTATCTCGCAACCGGCAAGTCGATGCCTGACACCACGATCAAGCTGTGCGAGGAGGCGGATGCGATTCTGCTCGGGGCCTGCGGGCTGCCGTCGGTGCGCTACCCTGACAACACCGAAATCGCGCCGCAGATCGAGCTGCGGTTCATCTTCGATCTCTATGCCGGCGTGCGTCCGGCGCGCCTCATTCCGGGCGTGCCGAGCCCGATCGTCGGCGCCGACCAGCGTGGCATCGATCTCGTCGTCATCAGGGAATCGACCGAAGGCCTGTTCGCCTCGATGGGCAAGGGCGTCGTCACCCATGAGGACGCGCGCGAGACCATGGTGATCACCCGCAAGACGTCCGAGCGCCTGTTCGAGTTCTCGTTTCGCCTGGCCGAGCGGCGCAAGGCCCGCGGCAAGCCGGGAATGCTCACCTGCGTCGACAAGGCGAACGTGTTCAAGGCGTTTGCCTTCTTCCGCGGCATCTTCGACGAGATCTCCAAGAAGCATCCTGACGTGAAGACCGACCGCCTCTATGTCGATGCCTGCTCGGCGATGCTGGTGAAGCGTCCCTGGGACTTCGACGTGATGGTGATGGAGAACATGTTCGGCGACATCGTCTCCGACATCACCGCCAGCCTGATCGGCGGCCTCGGCATGGCGCCCTCGGCCGACATCGGCGACAAGTATGCGGTGTTCCAGCCGTGCCACGGCACCGCGCCCGATATCATGGGGCAGGGCAAGGCCAATCCGACCGGCATGATCCTGTCGGCCGCGATGATGCTGGACTGGCTCGCCGACAAGCACGGCATCGAGAGCGCGGCCGAGGCGGGCGAGACCATCGAGCGCGCGGTGGACCAGGTCTATGCCGGCGGCATCAAGCCGATGGAGTTCGGCGGCAGCAACGGCACGGCGGATATCACGAAGGCCGTGCTCGCGGCGCTGTAATCAAAGGAAAGGGGCCCGAGGGCCCCTTTGTCGTTCACCAGCGGCGCCAGTGATGGTGATGACGCCAGCCCCACGGACGCGGGCCGTAGAAGCGCGGGCCGCCGTAATAGCCGTAGGCGCGATAATAGTTCGGGCGCCACCAGCAGCGGCCCCAGGGGTTACACACCCACCGCACCTGATCGACGTCAGCGGCCGGTCCGCTTGCAATCTTGTCGGCCTGCGGGATGCCGTTCGGCATTGCCGCGAGGGCCGGTCCCGACGCGAAGGCCACAGCGCCGACGGCAGCCAGACCAAGAACAGCTAATTTCAGTGTCATCGTAATCTCCCTCGTTGGTGGCGGGAGAACTTTCGCGACATCGAGTGGTTGCGGCTGTGCTGAGTTGCACGAGGAATTTAATCTACCTGAACGCGGGTTCAGCTTCAGCGCCCCCGGAACTTCGGTTTGCGCTTCTCCATGAAGGCCTGCCGGCCCTCGCGGAAATCCTCCGAGTCCATGCAGGCGTTGCCGATCGCCTTGATCGCCTCCATGTCGCGCGCGCTTTCGTCCTTCAGCACCTGCGCAATGGTGATCTTGGCGGCCTTGATCGCGAGCGGGGCGTTCTGCGCGATCGACTCGGCGATCGTCATGGTCTCGCCCCAGAGCTCGTCGACCGGGAACAGGCGCTCGACGAGACCGATGCGCAGCGCCTCGGCGGAATCGATCCGCATGCCCGTGTACATCAGAAGCCGCGCCCAGGCTGGGCCGACCAGCGACACCAGATGCCGCAAGCCGTCATAGCCGTAGGCGATGCCGAGCTTGGCTGCGGGAATGCCGAACTGGCTGCCGTGCGAGGCGAGGCGGATGTCGGCGAGCATCGCGACCTGCATGCCTCCGCCAAGGCAGTATCCGTCGATGCAGGCGATGGTCGGCTTGGGATAGTCGGCGAGCAGCGCGCGCTGGGCGGCGCTGCGCCTGGCGTACTCCTCCGACGCCGCTGCATTGTGCCTGACTTTCTCGAACTGGCTGATGTCGGCACCCGAGACGAACGCCTTGCCCCCGGCGCCGCGCAGGATCACGACGCGCACGGTGTCGTCGTCGCGCAAGGCCGTCAGCGCCTCGCCAAATCCCTCCCACATCTCCAGCGACATCGCGTTGCGCTTGTCGGGATTGTTGAAAGTGATCACGCCGACGCCACCGGCCGAGTGCTTGAGGATCTTGCCGTCGGCGTAAGGAGTTCCGGTCGTGCTGGAAATGTCGGGCATCGCGCGCTCGCTTGTCGGTGGCCGAGCGCAATGTGCGGCGCAGCCGCCGCCGCGGTCAACCGGCGCAGGGGAGGAGAGCTTGCATCCGCCTGTGCTGTGATTGCATGGCGCGCGAAGTTCGGCGAATGGCGGCAAACCGCCAAGAAAAGAGGACGGCCAGGCCGCCCCGAGACAGACCGCGCGCAAGCGTGCGGGCGCAGACATATCTCATCGGATCTCGTTCAATCCGGCCGCGCCCTGTGACGCGGCGGATTGAACATCGGCCGTAAAGGCCAGATCGCCGATCGAGCTCAGCTCTCGTTCGCCGCGATCGATTCCATCAGCGAGACGAGCTGACGCTGCACCGTCTGGTCCTTGATCTTGCTGTAGGCGCGCAGCAGGCGGAGGCTGAAGGCGGAGTCGAGGAAGAGCAGGCTCTCGACTTCGCGGGCCTTGTTGTCGCCGTCGTAGAAGAAGGTCACGGGCACATCGAGGGCGGTGGCGATCTGCTGAAGCCGAGCCGCGCCGACGCGATTGACGCCCTTCTCGTATTTCTGAACCTGCTGGAAGCTGACACCCAACTTCTCGCCGAGCTCGGCCTGCGAGATCTTCATCTCGACGCGCCGCAGACGGATCCGCTTGCCAAGCTCAATGTCCGGCTTGCCGGCACTGCGCTGCTTCATTCTTTTTGCCGCTGCTTTCATCTCTGTTCTCACCTTTGTTCTTCGGTTGAAAATCCCCCGAAGAGCTGGGTCAGGGGTTCGCCCATATACGAGTCCTTGAATTCATGCGGGTGCACGAACTCTTCCTTAAACCACGGGAAGCGAGCCGGATTGAAAGCCTCGATCAGCCAGTCAATCATGTGCCGCACGCGCGGAATACGGCCGCTACCGGGATGGTAGGACAGCCAGATATCGAGCGGTCGGTTCAGCTCGACCTCCAGTGGAATCAACTTCCCGCCAAGCGCAATGGCATAGCTCGGGAATACGCCTATGCCGGCGCCGTTCGCGACCGCCCAGTAGTTGGCGCTCGAGACATTGGTCTTCATGACCAGAAGGTCACGTTCCGGAACGCCAGGGAAAAAGCTTTCGAAGGATTCCTTGGCGGCGAGCTGGTCGGCGAATTGCAGCACCAGGCGATGCTTGATCAATTCCGCCGCCGAACGCGGCGCGCCATGCTTTGCGATGTATTTCTCGGAGGCCCAGAACATCAGATGCATGCGGCCGAGCCGCACCAGCTTGACGTCGAGCGCCGAGGGACGCGACAGATGGATGGCGACGTCGGCCTCGTGGCGCGAGACGTCGGCCGAGCGCATCGCGCAATGCAGGTCCACCAGGATCTTCGGATAGGCCTGCTGGAATTCGACCAGGCGCGGGGCCAGCCAGAACGTGCCGAGCCCTTCGGTGACGGCAACACGGACTTCGCCGGACAAGGCGTTGGCCATCGAATCGCTGGCGCGCAGCACGTCGAACGTGGCCGCCTCCATGCGCTCGACGGCAGAGACCACCAGGGCGCCTTCGTCGGTCAGATGGGTACCGTGGACGTCGCGGGTGAACAGGGTGGTGCCGGTCTGGCGTTCGAAATCGTCGATCCGCCGGCGCACGGCGTTGATCGACAGCGACAAACGCTCGGCGGCCGAGCGGAAACTTCCGCATCGGACGACTTCCAGGAATATGCGGGCCGCATCCCAATCCGAGAGGCCGCTGAGATTTGTTTTTGGGCGTTCCGCCAGCGGAACGCCCCTTGCCGCCAAGGAGTGCATACAATTTCCTCTAGGTAGCTAAACTGGCAGAATCTGACGCAAACCACAACCACGGCGGGTTGGGGAATGACGAGTTTTGAACGTCATCCTTATCAACTTGTGGGCGGTATTGGGGTGCTGTCTTGGGTTGGGGGATCGGGCAGCTATTGCCCGTCTGAGGGGGGTGTGGCGTGAGTTCCGTTGCGAGCCGTGAAATGGCTGCGGGATTGCCGGCGCTGTCCGCGATGGAAATTCTTGCGCGAAGGCAGATGCCGTCTCACGCGATGGATCGATCGCACCGCGCAAGACGTTTGCTCCCGGACCAGTTCGGCGATCGCCAATGCTGCTGCGGGGCGACTGCGGGCGGAACCGCGGTCCCACGGCAGAAACACACTGAAATCAGGTTCGGAGGCACAGTAGCCTCGTGCTATCTTTGGTCTTCCATGCGGGCCAAAGGGGGCGCCACAAGCACGTCTCGCAGGCCGAGTTAACGGAAAGAACGCAAGTGTCGCATTCAGACGAACAGTTGCAGTCGGTGCTGGGAACGCTCGAGGAGTGCCGCAGGGCTCTCAACGAGTGCAACAACCGTGAGTCGGCCGAGATGCTGTCCATTGTCATCCTCGACGTGCGGATGAAGCTGAAAGGAATTGACAGTGCCGATCTCAAGGCGCTGTGCGACGAAATGCTGCGGAGCGCTGCGAGCGAGCCGCCAACCCCTTCCAAGCAGACGCAGGACCAGCCCCGGCGTCCGCTGCTCCGCGTGGTGAAGTAGCCGCGCCGCCGAATCTCGCTTTTTGGCGAGGTTTGTGCGCGTCCCGATGCCGCATCTGTGATCACGGATGGCATCGGGAGGAGCCCTGGTTTTCGTGCGCCTCTGTTGCGCATTCTCAGCCATCGGCTACACCAGAGCCGGTTCGGCTCCGGGCCGGGCGCATTCCTTGCGCGCCGTACCGGTGCCTGAGATGGCTCCGATTGCATCATGCAAAATGTTTCGATCCCGGCGGCGCTGATTGCCGGACTCGTCAGCTTCCTCTCGCCTTGCGTCCTGCCTCTGGTTCCGCCCTATCTGGTTTACCTGACGGGCGCCACGATCGAGCATGTCGAAAGCGACGAGCCGGTCGCTGCCTCCAAGCGCGCGATCATGATGTCGGCACTTCTGTTCGTGCTCGGCTTTTCCACGGTGTTCGTGGCGCTCGGCGCCAGCGCTTCGCTGGTCGGCGGGCTGATCCGTGCCTGGTCGGCGGAGCTGTCGATTCTCGCCGGCATCGTCATCATCATCATGGGCCTGCATTTCCTCGGCCTGACGCGCATCGGCCTCTTGATGCGCGAGGGACGGCTGCCGATCCCCAAACCGGTCGGCCTCTGGGGCGCCTACATCATGGGCCTCGCTTTCGCCTTCGGCTGGACGCCCTGTATCGGCCCGATCCTCGCCGCGATCCTCTCGATCGCCGCGGCCGAAGCCACGGTGACGAAGGGCGCCGGCCTGCTCGCGGTCTATTCCGCGGGCCTCGGCATTCCCTTCCTGATCGCCGCGCTGATGATCGAACAGTTCTCCGCGCTGTTCGCGCGCATGAAGGGCCACCTCGTCAATGTCGAGCGCGCCATGGGCGTCTTGATGGTGATCACCGGCATCGGCTTTCTCACCGGCGCGGTCTCGAATGTGAGCATTTGGCTGCTCGAGACGTTTCCGGCGCTGCAGACGATCGGTTAGGGCGCGCTCCGGAGAACGGTGCAGCGGTTCTCCGAGAGGTCGTGCTCGAACGATAATCCAGTGCGTGGCGAGACCGGCGCACTGAGCGCGCCGATCTCGATGTGTGCGGCCGGCTCAGGGCTTGAACACATAGCCCGGCGTGATCGCCGCCGTCTCCGGGATCGGCGGCAGGTCGGCGAACAGCTCGGGGCGATCCTTCATGACCTTGAGAATGTGCTTCGGCTCGATATGCGCATTGACGTCGAAGGTCGATTTCAGGATGCCGAGCCGGGAGAGCCGGTCCTCGGCGCTCCACAGCGCGCGGTAATTGTTCGCCGACAGCCGGCGGTCGGCCTGCTGGATGTTGAACTGCATCGCCGCCTCGGCGACTTCCTGCTTGAGCCCCGGAATCCAGCGCGTGGCGACTTGCGCCGCCAGCTTCGGGTTCTTGCGCATCCATTGGTCGGCCTCGGAGACAGCCGAGAGGAATTTCTCGATGGTCTCGCCATTGGCCTGCACCCAGGGGCGAAGCGCGACGTTGAAGCCGATATAGGAGATCACGTCGCCGCCGCGGATGATCTCGACCGCGCCCGGCACATCCTTGCCGGCGACGATCGGCCAGGGGTCCCAGCCCGAGAACGCATCGATACCCTTGGCGAGCAGGGCGACGGTCATGTCCGGCGGCGGCGTGTTGACCAGCGTCACGTCGTCGGGCTTCAGCCCGGCCTTCTCCAGCGTCGCCAGGATGTAGAGATGGTTGATCGTGCCGAAGGACGCCGCGATCTTCTTGCCCTTCAGCGTCGACAGGTCGCCCTTGACGATGCCCGAACCTTCGCGCGCGATGATCGCCATCGTCGCGTCGGAGCCGGCCTTGGTGGCGTTGCCGCTGTAATTGCCGAGCGCGACGAGGTCCATGCCGCGCAGCACGGCGCCGATCATGGGCACGCCGACCTGCACGATCTCGCTCTCGCCGGCCTGCAGCGCGTTGAGCGCGTCGACGCCGGTCGCGTAGGGGCGTGCGATCGTGACGTCGAGCCCGTACTTCTCGAAGAAGCCGCGCTCGAGCGCGATCGGCAGGCCGATCTGGTCGATGCCGGTGACCATGCCGGCCTTCACTTTCGTCAAGGTCTGGGCGCTCGCCGGCACCATGCCGGCTAGAAGCGCGATCGCAAGCAGCAAGAGTCGTTTCATGTCCTCAGCCTCCCTCTTTTATCGGCCCCACCGCCGTCACCCAGTAAGGTCGGGCCACGGCGTTGAGGTCCGTTCTTTTGACACCGCGAAGTTCGATCGAGTGCTCGTCCGTGCCCGAGACGCGTCCGTATTGCTGGAACGCGAGCACGTGGAAGCGCTCCGGCATGAACGGCAGCTCGATCTGCACGTTGACCTTCTCCGATGTGCCGGTGAGCTCCGGCGAAATCTTGCCCGGCGCCGCGATCGTCAGCCAGAGCTGAAACAGCGCCCATGCGGCGATCGTGCCGAGCACGATGCGGCCCTTGGGCGAGCGCAGGACCTCGGCGGCGATGCTCATGCTGCGCGCACCATCTGCAGCACGCGCGCCGAGAGCTGCTTGAAGCGGTCGTCCTTGACCAGGTCGTCCCAGACCCGGGGCCGCGGCAGGTCGACCGCGATCTGGTCGAGCACGCGTCCCTTCGACAGCACGACGACGCGGTTGGCGAGAAACACCGCTTCCGCCACGTCGTGGGTGATGAAGATCACCGTCGGTTTGCGCTCCTGCCAGATGCGGGTCAGTTCCTCCTGGAGCGTCATGCGCGTCTGCGCGTCGACGCTGGCGAACGGCTCGTCCATCAGCAGGACGTCGGGGTTGTTGGCGAGCGCGCGCACCACGCCGACCCGCTGCTGCATGCCGCCGGAGAGCTCGTTGGGATAGCGGTGCGCCGCGTGCGAGAGTCCGGCAAGCGCCAGATATTCGCGCGCGATGCGGTCGCGCTCGGCCCTCGGCACGCCGCGCATCTTCGGGCCGAAACCGACATTGTCGAGCACCGTCTTCCAGGGAAACAGCGCGAATGACTGGAACACGACGCCACGCTCGGGGCCGGGCCCGTGCACCGGCTTGCCGTCGAGCAGGATGTCGCCCTTCGAATAGGGGATGAAGCCCGCGATCATGTTCAGGATCGTCGTCTTGCCACAGCCGGAGGGGCCGACCACCGAGATGAATTCGCCGGGCTCGACGTCGAGCGAGACGTCGTGGACGGCGGTGACATGCGCGCCCGCATAGGGATCGAAATAGGTCTTGCCGAGATTTCGCAGCGAGAGCGTCTTCATGATGTCACCAATCCCCAACGCTGGCCGGTCGCGCGCTCGAGCGGCGCGAGGATCCAGGCGTCCACGATGTACCAGAGCAATCCGAGAATGATCATGCCGAGCAGGATCTCGACGGTCGAGCCGGCGCGGCGGGCGTCGAACATCATGAAGCCGATGCCCGACGTGCCGACGATCATCTCGACTGCGATCAGCGCGCGCCAGCCATAGCCGAGCCCGTTGCGCAGGCCCGTGATGATGTTGGGCAGCGCGCCCGGCAGCGTCACCTCCCACAGCACGCGCGCGCGCGAGGCCCCGAGGCTCAGGGCGGCGCGCGCGAGGTCGCGCGGCACGGATTCGACGCCGAGCACGGTGTTGAGCACGACCGGGAACAGCACGGTGTAGACGATGACGAAGGTCATCGTCGTCAATCCGAAGCCGAACCAGATCAAGAGGATTGGCAGCCAGGCGATGTCGCCGATGGCCTGGAAGAACAGCAGCACCGGCCAGCAGATGCGGTGCGCCCAGCGGCTGGTGCCGATCAGGACCCCCAGTGGAATGCCGAGCGCCATGCCGACCGCGGCGCCGGTCGCGAGCCGGATCAGGCTGTCCTGGAGATAGTCGGGCAGGATGCCCTTGTAGGTGAGGGTGAAGAATGTGCGCATGACGTCGGCCGGGCCCGGGAAGAACGCGCGCGGAAACAAGCCGGCCTCGCTCACCGCGGTCCATAACGCCAGCACCGGGATGAAGGGAATGATCGCGGCGAGCCCCGGCCAGCGCCGCGTCAGGCGCGTATAGCCGGCCCAGATTTGCAGCATCAGATTCATGCGCGCCTCACCATGCCCCAGCGCTCGATGGTCGCGCGTTCCAGCGGGACCAGCAGCAGGCGGTCGATCAGAAGCCAGAGAACGCCGATCACGATCATGCCGAACACGATCACCTCGGTGCGGTAGAAGTCGCGCGCGACGAACAGCATGTAGCCGAGCCCGACATTGGTCGCGATCATCTCGGCGGCGATCAGCCCGCGCCAGGCGAAGCCAAGGCCCGTCCGAATGCCGGTGACGATGTTGGGGAGCGCGCCCGGCAGCAGCACTTCAGTCAGCAGCGCCCAGCGGCCGGCGCCGAGCGAGGCGGCGGCATTGCGCAGCGTGTGTGGGATGGTCCTGACGCCGAGCAGGGTGTTGTAGGCGACGACGAAGAACACGGCGTTGAAGATCACGAAGACGATCGCGCCGAAGCCGTAGCCGAACCACAGCGTCGCGATCGGGATCCAGGCAATGCCGGCGAGCACTGAGAAGAAGCGGAACAGCGGCGTCAGGAAGGCCGCAACCGTCGGGCTGACGCCCATGGCGATGCCGAGCGGCACGGCGGTTGCGATCCCGATCAGCGTGCCCAGGCCGACACGCAAGAGGCTCGCGCCGACATGGGCGAACAACGTGCCGTCGCGGATCGAGTCCAGCGCGGCCGCGCCGACCGCACCGACCGAGGGAAACACGCGCGGATTGACGTTGAACAGTGGCACGACGATGGCCCAGATCGCGACCAGCGCAAGCAGCGGCGCGACGAACATCGCGGCTCCCGCCAGCGAATTGACGCTGCGCATCAGCCGCGACGATCGCCCCTTCAGACTGCCCGTCACCTGCATTTGACCTCCCTGGCTCAGCTATGCCTGTGCCGGCATTTCACGCTGATCTTTCCGCCATCGTAACCACGTCTCGCGCGATGGCATATCTCCGTCGGTGTGCGAGCCTTACGATTCCCGGCGGAGCGAGGATCTGGGCCGAGCCCTTCGTGTCACGGTCCATGGCGTTTTCTCTTGTTCTTGAGGTTCGTTTTCTTGGGCGAGCGCACGGCCGATCCGACCGTTTTACGGGTCGCCGCGGCGATGGCCGTCTTCCGGTTCGAAAGCTTCAATCGGGTGTAGCCCAGCAGGCGTTCCATCGCGGCGCGCGCCTTCTCCGGGTTGCCGCTCTCGATGGCTCGCGCCGCCGCCACGTGGTTCGGCAGGTTATCCCTGAACCAGCCGCCGGTGCTGACGACGGCGACGGTGAAGACGGTGCTCAGGATGGTATCGATCGCGCCGCGAAAGCCCTGGAGGACCGGGTTGTGGGTCGCGTCCAGGATGGCAAGATGGAATGCCTTGTCAGCGGCGAGGGCGCTGGCCTGGTCCTTTGCACTCTGCATCGCGGCCAGGGCCGTGTCGATCCGCCAGCGGTCGTTCCGGGTGGCGCGTTCTGCGGCGAGAGCTGCGGCTGCAGGCTCGATGATCGAGCGCACCTCCTGGATCGCCAGCAGGAGGTCGCGGTCGGGCTCGTCCTGGCCGACGAGCCAGCTCAGCACGTCGCGGTCGAGCAGGCTCCATTCGTGGCGCGGCAGCACCTGCGTGCCGTGGCGCGGTCGCACGCTGACGAGGCCCTTGGCGGCAAGCGTCTTGATGGCCTCGCGCACCACGCCGCGCCCGACGCCGAAGCGGGTTTCGAGTTCAGGCTCCGGCGGAAGGGTCGTCCCGACGGGAATGAGATCCTGGGCGATCTCGCGGCCGAGCGTCGTCAGCACGGCGCGAATGCGGCCGGGCTTGACCAGTTTGTCGACGGGGCTCGGGCGCGCTCTTGCCACTCGTACGTTTCTCCCGTCCGGCCTGTCGCGGCCGGTTCATTTGTCGTTGGCTGCCACGCCCGGCGGCTTCACAATCATCCGATGTTTAACATCGGATGATTGGGTGCGGGCAAGCGCAATTGTCGCAGCATGACCGTGCTGCGTTGCGATATGCGCTGGGGGAGGCCGTGGATCAGGGCGCCTCGTCCAGCGTGCAGATCACCGTGCAGACCACGCCGCGCGGCAGGAAGTCGACGGTTGCCTCACCGTCGAGCTGGTCGCGCGCGCTGCGCTCGATCAGGCGCGAGCCGAAGCCGCGCTGCACCGGCGCAGTCACCGGCGGCCCGCCGGTCTCGGTCCATATCAGCCGCAGTCGCGGCTTCGGCGCATCAGCGATGACTTCCCAGTCCAGCGTCACCCGGCCGGTCTCGTTGGACAGCGCACCGTATTTCGCGGCGTTGGTGGCGATCTCGTGCACGATCATCGACAGCACCACGGCGAGCCGTGGCGACAGCGGCACGGCCGGGCCGGCCATGCGGATGCGGTCGTGATTGCTCAGCAGGAACGGCTGGAGCGCGCGGGCGATCACGTCCCGGAGCTCCGAGCCCGCCCATTTCTCCTGGCTCAGGAGATTATGCGCCTCGGCCAGCGCGCCGAGCCGTCCCTCGAACTTGGTCCGCTCGTCCCGGCTGGCGCTGCGGAAGGTCTGCACCGCGATCGCCTGCATCAGGGCCAGCGTGTTCTTGACGCGATGGTTGAGCTCCTCGATCAGGAGATTGTGCAGCATCTCGCCGCGTGCGATCGTGGTCGCCATCCTGACTGCAAAGGTGAGGCCCACCAGCAGCAGGATGCCGCCGATCAGGCTGGTGATCGCGATGTCGCGCCAGAGCGGCGCGACCAGCGAGCTCTCGCTGACGCCGGCCACGACCGTCCAGCCGGTCAGCTGCGATCTGGTGAAGGCGGAGGACAACGCGACGCCGTCGAGCGAAACGGTCGAAAGCGCGGCCTCCGGTGTGTGTGACATCGCATCGTAGAGTGCGCCGGAAGCCTGCTTGCCGAACGTCTCGGCAGGGTTGGGTGTACGCGCGAACACGCGAGCCTTGGTATCCAGCAGCGACACCGTCCATTGATCGTTTGGCCGCTGCTGCTCGACCAGTTTCTGGAATATCGCGATCGGCGGACTGAAGGAGAGCGCATAGGCCACTTCGCCATTGCGAAGCACGGGAACTTCCACGGTCACGATCGGCCGTTTCTCGGTCGAACCGACGAACAGGTCGGAATATTGCGGCGCCTTGCTTGCAAACACCCGCTCGACGATCTCTCGATTGTTGCGCGGCGGCAGGCTCGCTGCTTCCGTCGTCACGGTCGAAAACAGCTGCTGGCCGGATCTGTCGGCCAGCAGCAGGACGCTGTCGCCGCCATACTGGCTCGTGAATTCGACCGCCAGCCGGCGGAAGCCGTCGAAATCGCCGCTTTGCAGGGAATCGCCGAGCGCGAGCACCTGCAAGCCGCCCGTCATCCGCTGCACCTCGGAGTCGAGCACGAGGCGCATGCTTCGCACGGTCTCCAGCACCCGGCGCGTTGCCTCGCTGCGATCCTGGCGATAGTTGGAATAGGCGAGGCCGACGGCAAAGACGATCAGCGGCAACATCGTTCCCGCGACCAGGAGGGCGAGCCGGACCGGCAGGGTAAGCTTTGACAAGCGTGGGCGTCCCGGTTCCAGCGCAGCGGCGCCGGATCATGATTTTGGGAGGACCATAAGGGCAGTACTTGCCCGGTGCCACGATTTTCGCGTCCGGAGCGATCCCGCGACAGACGCTGTGACGCAGTCTGGAGTGGCGTCAGATCTTCGCGATCGCGGCAGTGCAGCAGGCGGCACCGGCGGAGCTCCGCGACGAAGAGGACGTCCAGCCTAAGCGAAATGACTTCCGTCCCGCCGTAGTTTTTCATACGCTCCATGAATGCAAGCCGCATAGCGGCTGCGCTCACGCCCCGGCGACAGGGGCGGAGCCTCAAAGGGAGGGGAGACGATGAAGCGAAGGTCATTTCTCGCTGGTATCGGTGCGACCACTGCGGCGGCTACGCTCGGCATGCCGTCAATCCTCAGGGCGCAAGCCCCGGTCACGCTGAACGGCGCGGTCCAGTTCAATGACGACCATGCCTTCAACCGGGCGCTGATCCGGTTCGAGGAGCTGGTGAAGAAATACTACGGCAAGCCCGTCAACTTCACCCTGCACAAGAACTCCTCGCTCGGCCTCGAGAAGCAGTATTTCGAGTACATGTCGCAGGGCAAGGCGGTCGATTACGGCATCGTCTCGCCGGCTCACATGTCGACCTTCGCCAAGGCGGCCCCGTTCATCGATGCGCCCTTCGTGTTCAAGGGCATCGAGCACATGAACAAGGTCGTCGAAGCCAACATCCTGGCGCCGGTCGCCGACGAGGTTGCGGCGAAGGCCGACGTCGTTCTGATCGGTTATGCCGGCGGCGGCATCCGCAACATCTTCGCCAACAAGCCGCTCAAGAACCTCGCCGACCTCAAGGGACTCAAGGTCCGCGTGCAGGGCGCGCCGATCTGGTCGAAGACGTTTGCGGCCGTCGGCATGAGCCCGACCGTGATCGCCTATAACGAAATCTACAACGCGATCCAGAACGGCGTGATCTCGGCCGGCGAGAACGAGGCGGCCGGCGTCGAGGCGATGAAGTTCTACGAAGTCGCCCCGCATCTCAACCTGACCCAGCACGCCGTATCGATCCGGCCGATCTGCTTCTCGGTGAAGACGCTGAAGACCTTGCCGAAGGATCTGCAGGACGCGATCATGAAGGCCGGCAAGGAGGCCGGCGATTACGGGCGCCAGCTGGAGTCGAGCGAAGAGGTCGTCAAGCTCGACACGCTCGAAAAGGCCGGCAAGCTCAAGCGCGTTCCATTCGAAGAGCGGGACGCCATGAAGAAGCTCGCCGATCCCGTGATGGCCACCTACGCCAAGGAAATTGGCGCGGAAGGCATTTTCGAGAAGATCAACGTCGTCTGAGGTCGCTCTGTCCGCCGGCGATCGTCCGGGCAGGCCCCGCTTCCTGCCCGGACCTGGCGGATGAGCGCCGTACGGAGCCCCAATGTCCGACATGCCCGTCCCGTCCACACCGTCGCTGTGGCGTCGCGTCACCGCGGCCTATGCGAAATTGCTGGAATTCCTGCTGGCCGCCTGCGTCGGCATCCTCGTTGTTCCGGTCACGCTGCAAATCATCTCACGCTACACGCCGTTCATTCCGTCCTACATCTGGACGGAGGAAATGGCGCGCTTCCTGTTCATCTGGACGATCATGATTGGCGCCATGGTGGGCATCCGGGAGGCGCAGCATTTCGAGGTCGACGTATGGCCCGACCTGTCGCGGCGGTCGGAGGCCGCGGTGCGGATACTCGCGCGACTCGGCGTGCTGGCGCTGGCGCTGGTGTTCGTAACCGCCGGCATAGAGTTCACCCGTTTTGCCTGGAACAGAACGTCGGAATTGGCCGATCTGCCGCTCTGGCTGATCCACGTCGCCTGGCCGGTGGCCGGTCTGACGTGGATCGTCTTTGCGGGTGAACAGATCATCGATGAAATGCGCGTTCTGGTCGGGGCACAGAGATGAGCGGCACTGTACTTTCTGCCGGACAGGCTGCGATGGTGCTGTTCGGGGTCTTCGTCGGCCTGCTCATCGCGCGCGTGCCGGTCGCTTTCGCGCTCGGTCTTGCCTGCGTGCCGATCCTGCTGATCGAGCCGCGCCTGTCGCTGATGACGCTCGCGCAGGAGACCTTCAATGCGTACAATTCATTCATCCTGCTCGCGGTGCCGTTCTTCCTGCTGACGGCGAACCTGATGAGCATCGGCGGCATCACCGATCGCCTCGTGACGCTGTCGCGCTCGATGGTCGGGCACTGGCCGGGATCCCTGGCGCAGATCAACGTCGTGCTGTCGGTGTTCTTTGCCGGTATCTCGGGCTCCTCCACCGCCGATGCGGCGAGCCAGTCCAAGATCTTCATCGATGCGCAGAACAAGGAAGGCTACGACCTTTCGTTCTCCATCGCCATCACCGCGGTGTCGGCGGTGCTTGCAGTCATCATTCCGCCGTCGATCCTGATGATCGTGTGGGGCGGGCTGATCTCGACCTCGATTGCGGCGATGTATCTGGCCGGCATCGTGCCGGGCCTGCTGATCGCGGGCGCGCAGATGGCGACGGTGCACGTCTATGCCGTGCGCCGCGGCTACCCCACCTATCCGAAATCGACCTGGGTCGAGATGCGATCCGCTATCTGGCGGTCGATACCGGCGCTGATGACGCCGTTCATCGTCGTCGGGGGTATTCTGCTCGGCTGGTTCACCGCGACCGAGTCCGCCTGCGTCGCGGTGCTCTATTCCGTAGCGCTCTCGACATTCTTCTACCGCGAGACGGGTCCACGCGAATTGTACAAGGCCTTGCTCGACACCGGGCGCCTTGCCGGCGTGGCGCTGTTTTGTGTCGGCACCGCAAGTGCGTTCGGCTGGCTGCTCGCCTACTACAAGATCCCGCAAGAGCTGCTGGCCAACGTCTCGACTTGGGGCATGGGCGCCGTTGCGGCCGGCTTCTTCATTTCCTTCTGCTTTCTGGTGGTGGGCTGCTTCCTCGACGCCATCCCGGCGATCATCATCGTCGGCACCGTGCTGGAGCCGCTCGCCAAGTCCGTCGATCTCCATCCGGTCCAGTTCGCGATCATTTCCATCGTATCGCTCGCCTTCGGGCTGGTGACGCCACCCTACGGCCTGTGTCTGATGATTGCCTGCTCGATCGCCGGTGTGCGGCTGCGCTATGCCCTGAAGGACACGGTGATCATGCTGATACCGATGCTGCTCGTGCTGGCGGCGGTCATCGTCTGGCCCAGCGTGTCGCTGTTCCTGCCGCGTCTGATCGTGCCGGAGATGCTGAAATGAGCGTCGGCAAATGAGCTTCTGAGAGTGCGATCCCGCGGCGGACGGCCGCGGGATCGATTCCACCGGTTACAGATTGCTCTCGGTGATGGCCGCGTAGACCATGCTGCGCAGCTCGCGGCGGATCGGATAGGCGCTCGACGGCAGCACCTGCGTCATGAAGATGGTGATCAGCTCCTCGGCCGGATCGATCCAGAACGAGGTCGTGGCCGCGCCGCCCCAATTGTATTCGCCAGGGCTGCCGGCGATCAGCGTCTCCGCCGGGCGCATGGTGACGGCGAAGCCGAGGCCGAAGCCGATGCCGTTATAGGTGGCTTCGGAGAACAGCGAGCGCGACACCTCCGGAAGCGCGCGTCCGCCCGGGATGTGGTTCATCGTCATCAGCGCCAGCGTCTTCGGCCCGATCAGCCTGACACCACCGAGCTCACCACCATTGAGCAGGGCGCGGCAGAAGGTGAGATAGTCGGCGACCGTCGAGCACAGCCCGCCGCCGCCGGAGATGAAGGAGGGCGGTGACAGGAACGAGCTCGTCGTCGGATCGTCCTGCAGCGTGAGGCCCTCGCGACGCTGGCCGGCGTGGAAGGTCATGCCGCCGCCGGGGTCCGCCGAGTAGCAGGCGGCGAAGCGATGCGCCTTCGAGGCCGGCACGTGGAAACCGGTGTCGGTCATGCCGAGCGGATCGAGAATCCGCTGCTTGAGAAACTGCTCGAAAGGCATCCCCGAGATCTTCCCGACGAGGTAGCCGATCACGTCGGTTGAGACGGAGTAGTTCCAGGATTCGCCCGGCGAGAATTCCAGCGGGATCTTTGCCAATCCCTCGATCATGGTCTGGAGCGTGCCTGACTTCTCGACCTCGCCGATCTTCTCACTGCGATAGGCGGCATCGACATTGGAGCGCTGCTGGAAGCCGTAGGTCAGGCCGGAGGTGTGGCGCAGCAGGTCGACGATCAGCATCGGCCGCGACGGCGGCCGGGTCAGGAAGGCCGGGTAGGTGCCGGCGACGAACACGCCGAGATCCTTCCATTCCGGAATGTACTTGGCGACGGGCTCGTCGATCGCGACGAGGCCTTCCTCCACCAGCATCATGAAGGCGACGCTGGTGAGCGGCTTGGTCATGGAATAGATGCGGTAGATGGTGTCGTCCTTCACCGGCGCCTTGCGTTCGACGTCGGCAAAGCCCTGCACCGAGCTGTGAGCGATCTTGCCGCGGCGATAGACCAGGAGCTGCGTGCCGGGGAAACGGCCGGCATCGATGTACCGGTTCTTCAGATGCGCATCGACGCGGTCGAGCGCAGCCTTGGACAGGCCGACGGATTCGGGCGAGGCGGGGGTGGGGGCGAGCATCAGTTCCTCCGGGGCGTTTTGTCGGAAAGTTGATACCGAAATGGCGGCTCCATTCCAAGTCGGTTGCGCTT
The DNA here is from genome assembly GCF_028128965.1 of Bradyrhizobium sp. CCBAU 25338. Classification (NCBI taxonomy): domain Bacteria; kingdom Pseudomonadati; phylum Pseudomonadota; class Alphaproteobacteria; order Hyphomicrobiales; family Nitrobacteraceae; genus Bradyrhizobium; species Bradyrhizobium sp. CCBAU 25338. Next base: position 129,354 of record NZ_LFKY01000039.1, on the reverse strand, counting down.
AACGCGGCCGGGCCGACTGGTGTAGGCTCGGCGGCGGAACGCCTCCAGGGAGCCCGCCCGGGCCAACGAGAAAAACGCGAGGGCAACGCATCATGACCCAGTTCAACGAGACCGAACTCACCGAAGCCGTCGTTCGGAGCTTCGACCAGACGCCTGATACGCGGGCAAAATTCCTGCTGCAGGAATTGGTGAAGTCGCTGCACGATTACGTGAGCAAGACCGGCCTGACCTTCGAGGAATGGGAATACGCCATCGATTTCCTGACCCGGACGGGGCAGAAATGCACCGACACGCGCCAGGAGTTCATCCTGTTGTCCGACGTGCTCGGCGTCTCCATGCTGGTCGACGCCGTCAACCACCGCGACCGCGAGGGCGCGACAGAGACCACGGTGCTCGGTCCGTTCTATGTCGGCGAGCACAAGGTGACCGCGCACGGCACCGACATCTCGCCGCACAATCTCACCGGCGAGAAGATGTTCGTGCAGAGCCGCGTCACCGATCTCAACGGCAAGCCGCTCGCGGGCGTTCCCGTCGATGTCTGGCATGCCGATGACGACGGCTTCTACGATTCCCAGAAGCCGAACTATGACGAGATCGGCGCCTCGGCGCGGGCGCGTTTCATCACGGACAGCGACGGCCGCTTCTTCTTCCGCACCATCCTGCCGTGCAGCTACCCGATCCCAACCGACGGCCCGGTCGGCGAGATGATCGTGCAAACCAAGCGTCATCCGATGCGCCCGGCGCATGTGCACTTCCTGGTCAATGCGAAGGGCTATGAGCCGCTGATCACCCACGTCTTCATCGGTGGCGACAAATATCTGGATTCCGACGTGGTGTTCGGGGTCAAGGATGACCTGATCGCCAAGGTCGAGCCGCGCAACGACCTTGAGATGCCCGACGGCACCAAGGCGGCCGGACCGTGGCACCTGATGACGTACGAATTCCACCTCAAGCCGGGCGGCGGCATGGCGCCGAAGCCGCTGGGGACGAAAGCGGCAGAGCCGGCCTGACGATCTCGTTCGGCTATCGCAGCCGAAGGGCGGCGAGCAGGGCCACGACGGTGCAGGCCAGGATCGCGGTGGTCAGCTTCCAGAACAGCAGCGGATTGCGCTCCAACAGAGGCGTTGTCCGCGTGGCGAGATAGGCCGGATTTGGGTTTCTGAGCTCGAACAAGAACTCGGAGATGTCTTCGTGGCGCTTGTAGGGATCGGGATGCAGCGCTTTCCTGAGCGCGCCGTCGATCCAGCCCGGGATGCCTCGTTCGGCATCGATCGCCGGACGATATCTCAATTTCCATGCGTCCGATTTTCCCCGGATCTTGGCAAGCTGGGCGCCGTAAGGCAGATGTCCGGTGAGCATCTGGTAGCAAATGGCGGCCAGTGAAAACATGTCGGACCGGGGCGATCCGCCCTCACCGAGGAAATACTCCGGTGCCGTATATTGAACGGTGCCGAGAATTTCCTCCGCGTCCATGTTGGGCGTCGCTTCGGCGACCCCTGCGACCCTGACCGATCCGAAGTCGATGATCTTGGCGGTGCCGGTCTTGTCGATCAGGACATTGTCGGGCCTGAGGTCCTGGTGCAGCATCTCCATTCGGTGGAAGGCGCGAAGCCCCGCGGCGATCTGCTCGACGATCCTGCGGACCGTCTCCAGATCGGGGCGGGGGTTGTCGAGCATCCATTGCCTTAGCGTTTGCCCCTCGACGAACTCGGTGGCGACATACAGATAGCTGCGACGCTCCGATCGCGACCTGGGTTTCAGCACGTATGGGCTGTCGATCCGTCGCGCGATCCATTCCTCCATAAGGAAGCGCTTCAAATAGGCCTGGTTGCCGCGCAGATCGATCGAGGGAATCTTGAGTGCGACCGGTTCTTCGGTCGCCGCGTCGACGGCGAGATAGATGTGGCTGCGGCTGCTGCCATGGATTTCCCGGATGATCCGATAGCCATCGAACATCGCCCGCGGCTCCAGCAGGGGAGGCAGGGGCAGCGTCGAGGTCCGATCGAAAACGCCCGTTTCCTCCGGCACCGCATCGATGCGCAGGATCTGGACGGTGATGTTGTCGTCGCTGCCGCGCCGGTAGGCTTCCTCGACGATGGATTTTGCCGCGTGGTCGAGATTGCCCGCATGCTCGGTGATCGCGCTCGTGACAAAGCGTGCATCGACAAATTCATAGGCGCCGTCGGTTGCCAGCAGAAAGATGTCGCCGGCCTCGACCTCGAAGGCCTGATAGTCGATCTCGAGCTGCGGATTGATGCCGAGCGCGCGGCCGAGATAGGTCTGCTCCGAAGACACGATGATGCGGTGATCGTCGGTCAGCTGCTCGAGCGTCTTGCCGGCGAGGCGGTAGACGCGGCAATCGCCGACATGAAAGATGTGCGCGGTGGTCGCCTTGATGACCATGGCGCTGAGGGTGCAGACATAGCCCTTGTCCCGGTCATAGGCATATTGGCTCTTGCGCGTCTGCGCATGCAGCCAGGAATTGGTCGCGTCCAGCACGCGGCGGGCGGAGGTCTTCACCGTCCAGGATTCCGACGTGCAATAATAGTCCATCAGGAAGCTCTTGACCGCCGACTCGCTGGCGATCTGGCTCACCGTGCTGGAGGAGATGCCGTCGGCGAGGACGGCCGCGATGCCTTTCAGGCTGAGCAGCGGCTCTTCCGGAATCAGGACGCCGTGAAAGTCCTGGTTGATGGGCTTGCGGCCCTTGTCGGAATGCTGGCCGACCGAAATCAGGAGTCCGCGGGGCATCGTCATCACCGGCAAAGGGGAGCCTCACCCTGATCGGGCGAGGCTCCTCTGTCGAGACGGATTCGATCAGGCCGCAACGCGGGGCTTCGCAACCTTGGTGGCCTGGCGCTTCGGCAGGGTCATGACGTGCGTGGCATAGAGCGTCATGCCGGTGAAGGCGAGGCCGCCGACGAGGTTGCCGAGCACGGTCGGGATCTCGTTCCAGATCAGATAATCCATGATCGAGAACTTCGCGCCGAGCAGTAGCCCGGACGGGAACAGGAACATGTTCACGACGGAATGCTCGAACACCATGTAGAAGAACACCAGGATCGGCATCCACATCGCGATGACCTTGCCCGGGACCGAGGTCGAGATCATGGCGCCGACGACGCCGGTCGAGACCATCCAGTTGCAGAGCATGCCGCGCAAGAACAGCGTCGCCATGCCTGCCGCGCCGTGCGCGGCGTAGCCGAGGGTTCGCCCTTCGCCGATATTGCCGATGGCGGCGCCGACCTTGTCCGGCGCCTGGGTGAAGCCGAAGGTCGTGACGAAAGCCATCATGAAGGCCACCGTAAAGGCGCCGGCGAAGTTGCCGACGAACACGAGGCCCCAATTGCGCAGCACGCCGCCAAGGGTGACGCCCGGACGCTTGTCGATCAGGGCGAGCGGGGAAAGCACGAAGACGCCGGTGAGGAGATCGAAGCCCAGCAGATAGAGCATGACGAAGCCGACCGGAAACAGCAGCGCGCCGATCAGCGGCTGGCCCGTGTTGACGTTGATCGTCACGGCGAACCAGGCCGCCAGCGCCAGGATGGCGCCCGCCATATAGGCTCGGATGATGGTATCCCGGGTGGACATGAAGATCTTGGACTCGCCCGCATCCACCATCTTGGTGACGAATTCCGAAGGCGCGAGATACGACATCAATGGTTCCTTTTGCTTCGTAAGTGAGATCGACACGCTCCGGAGAGCGCGGCTGAACGTCATCGGCCGTGCGGGCTGGCCTGCCGCGCACGAGGGCTATGGAAAATCTGGAAGCTTTGGGAATCGCGTCACGAGGACTTTGAGCCGGGAGGGCCGCGAAGCAGGTGAGCTTCCGGGATGCAGCCGCCAGAGGCTGCATCAATGCGGCGAGCCGCAGTCTTCGTTGACGGCGAAAGAAATGCAAGTTGCGTGCCGGCGCGGGCGTCAAAAATACCAAGTGATTTCAATGCGATGCCGCTCTGACCGATCTGATTCTGACGCCGCCTCGGCCACTTCCTTAAGCTATTGCACAAGCTTTGTGCGCCGCACAAGCAATGTGCAGATCGCAAATTTTGGGTGCGGAACCGACCTGCGACAGTCTGGCGCTGCCGCTATAACAAATTGATTCGTTTGTTCTTTTCATAACGCCGGGCTTGGCATGAAGCTTGAATGGTTCCAATCGACGCCATTGAAGCCGTCCCGCGAGAATTCTCATCCGATTTGCTGACGCCACCAGACGGGGGTTCCCCCGTCGCGCGTTCGCATGCGCCAAAGTCGGCGCCACCGGACGGACGGGCCGCTCGCGCGCACAGTCGCAAATCATTCCGCACAGACGCAAAGGACGACACAGCCTATGACCAAGCGCACCCGCCGGCCCTCGGAAACGACCGGCCTCAGCCGCCGTCAATTGTTGAAGGCCACCGGCTCGACCGCCGCACTTCTCGCGGCCGCAAAACTGAATTTCCCTGCCGGCGCCTTCGCGCAGGACGCGGGCCCCGAGGTCAAGGGCGCCAAGCTCGGCTTCATTGCGCTCAGCGATGCCGGCCCGCTCTTCGTCGCCAAGGACAAGGGGCTGTTCGCCAAATACGGCATGCCCGACACCGACGTGCAGAAGCAGGCGTCCTGGGGCACGACGCGCGACAACCTCGTGCTCGGCTCCGAAGGCAACGGCATCGACGGCGCGCATATCCTCACCCCGATGCCGTATCTGATCTCGGCCGGCAAGGTGACGCAGAACAACCAGCCGACGCCGATGTACATCCTGGCGCGGCTCAACCTCGACAGCCAGTGCATCTCCGTCGCGAACGAATATGCCGACCTGAAGCTCGGCGTCGATGCCGCGCCGTTCAAGGCCGCGCTGGAGAAGAAGAAGGCCTCCGGCAAGGCCGTGAAGGCCGCGATGACCTTCCCCGGCGGCACCCACGATCTCTGGATCCGCTATTGGCTCGCCGCCGGCGGCATCGATCCCGACAAGGACATCGAGACCATCGTGGTGCCGCCGCCGCAGATGGTGGCCAACATGAAGGTCGGCACCATGGACTGCTTCTGCGTCGGCGAGCCCTGGAACCTGCAGCTGATCCATCAGAAGATCGGCTATACCGCGGTCAATACCGGCGAGCTCTGGAACAAGCATCCGGAGAAGTCCTTCGGCATGCGCGCCGCCTTCGTCGACAAATATCCAAAGGCGGCGAAGGCGCTGCTGATGGCGGTGATGGAAGCCCAGCAATGGGCCGACAAGGCCGAGAACAAGGCCGAGCTCGCCGCCATCATGGGCAAGCGGCAGTGGATGAACTGCCCGGTCGAGGACGTGCTCGACCGCAGCGCCGGCAAGTTCGACTACGGCATCCCCGGCAAGGTGGTCGAGAACTCCCCGCACATCATGAAGTACTGGCGCGACCATGCCTCCTATCCGTTCCAGAGCCACGATCTCTGGTTCCTCACCGAGGACATCCGCTGGGGCAAGTACGAGCCGAACTTCGACACCAAGGCGCTGATTGCCAAGGTCAACCGCGAGGACCTCTGGAAGGACGCGGCCAAGACCCTCGGCGTCGCGGCTGCCGACATTCCGACCTCCACCTCGCGCGGCAAGGAGACCTTCTTCGACGGCAAGGTGTTCGATCCGGAAAATCCGGCCGCCTATCTGAAGTCGCTTGCGATCAAGCGCGTCGAAGTCTGATGGAGCCAGCGGCCGCCTTCGGGTGGCCGCATCGTTTTTTGGAGCCGGAGAGATATTGCGATGAACATGCCTGCCGCCAAGATCGAAATTGAGACCGCGATGCCTGCGGTCGGTGCCGCGCCGGTCGTTACGATGACGCCGAAGCGTCCGCCTCGCAGTGAAGCTTACGCACGCATGGCACGGGAGACGGCCGCGCGCGTGATCCCGCCGCTGGTCGTGATCGCGCTGCTCACGCTGGTGTGGGAGCTGGTCTGCCGCCGCGCCGGCTCGGCGCTGCCGCCGCCGTCGAAGGTGTTCACGGACACCAAGGAGCTGATCCTCGATCCGTTCTTCGACCATGGCGGCATCGACAAGGGCCTGTTCTGGCATCTTTCCGCCAGTCTCCAGCGCGTCGCCTTCGGCTACTCGCTCTCGGCGATCGCAGGCATCGCGCTCGGGGTGCTGGTCGGGCAGTCGGTCTGGGCGATGCGCGGGCTCGATCCGTTGTTCCAGGTGCTGCGCACCATTCCGCCGCTCGCCTGGCTGCCGTTGTCGCTCGCGGCGTTCCGCGACGGCCAGCCCTCCGCGATCTTCGTCATCTTCATCACCTCGATCTGGCCGATCATCATCAACACCGCTGTCGGCATCCGCAACATCCCGCAGGACTACCGCAACGTCGCGGCCGTCGTGCAGCTCAATCCGCTCGAGTTCTTCGCAAAGATCATGATCCCGGCGGCCGCGCCCTACATCTTCACCGGCCTTCGCATCGGCATCGGCCTGTCGTGGCTTGCGATCGTCGCTGCGGAAATGCTGATCGGCGGCGTCGGCATCGGCTTCTTCATCTGGGACGCCTGGAACTCCTCGCATATCAGCGAGATCGTCCTGGCGCTGTTCTATGTCGGCATCGTCGGCTTCGTGCTGGACCGCCTGATCGCGGGCCTCGGCAAGTTCGTCACCCGCGGCACCGCGCAGAGCTGAGAGGAGAGGGCAACATGACCACCTATCTGAAGCTCGACCACATCGACAAGGTCTTTACCCGCGGCGCCGCCACCACGGAGGTGCTGAAGGACATCAACCTCACGATCGAGAAGGGCGAGTACGTTTCAATCATCGGCCATTCCGGCTGCGGCAAGTCGACCCTGCTCAACATCATCGCAGGGCTGACCGGCGCCACCACGGGCGGCGTGCTGCTGGAAAACCGCGAGGTGAACTCGCCGGGGCCCGATCGCGCCGTGGTGTTCCAGAATCACAGCCTGCTGCCGTGGCTGACCGTCTACGAGAACGTCAGGCTCGGCGTCGACAAGGTCTTCGCCAAGACCAAGTCCCGCGCCGAGCGCGACGCCTGGGTGATGCACAATCTCAACCTCGTGCAGATGGCTCATGCCAGGGACAAGCGTCCTTCCGAAATCTCCGGCGGCATGAAGCAGCGCGTCGGCATCGCGCGGGCGCTCGCCATGGAGCCGAAGGTGCTGCTGCTGGATGAGCCCTTCGGCGCGCTCGACGCGCTGACCCGCGCCCACTTGCAGGACTCGGTCATGGCGCTGCATCAGAAGCTCGGCAACACCATTCTGATGATCACCCACGACGTCGACGAGGCCGTGCTGTTGTCCGACCGCATCGTGATGATGACGAACGGGCCGAGCGCGCGCATCGGCGAGGTGCTGGAGGTGCCGCTGGCGCGGCCGCGCAAGCGGCTCGAGCTCGCGACCAACGCCACCTATCTGAAGTGCCGCCAGCGCGTGCTCGAATTCCTCTACGAGCGTCACCGCTTCGTCGAGGCCGCGTAAGCGAAGAGTTTAGCGCAACGACATGCACGCGCCCAAATAATCGACACCCCGCTCAATCCTTGTGCGTCGCACAAGGATTGAGCGAATCGCAAATTTGGCGTGCGAGAAAGCCCTGCGAATATTTCGGGCGACACGAACAACACCCTGAAATCCCTGCGTTTCCAGGATGCGCGCAACTGGCACGGAAATTGAAGCGTCTTTGCGCGACGCCAACGACGACGTCCCTCAACATCATCAATCAGCATCGTGAACTCGCCACCGGGGTGAAGCCTCGGAGCGCGCCTCCGTGGCCGGAGGCTGAGCCTGCAACGACGCAGCGGTGAGACTGGAAGGGATATGCAATGACGAAGAGTCCCACTTGGATTTCTGACTGGCGCCCCGAAGATGAGGCGTTCTGGAACGCGACCGGCAAGACGATCGCGCGGCGGAACCTGATCTGGTCGATCGTAGCCGAACATATCGGCTTCTCGGTCTGGCTGATCTGGAGCATCGTCACGACCAAGCTGCCGCAGGCGGGCTTCCACTACACCACCGACCAGCTGTTCCAGCTCGTCGCCGTGCCGGGGCTGATCGGCGCCTTGATGCGCTTTCCCTACACCTTCGCAGTGACGACCTTCGGCGGCCGCAACTGGACCATCTTCAGCGCGGCGATCCTGTTCATTCCGACCTTGTCGCTTGCCTATTTCGTGAGCCAGCCTGACACGCCGTTCTGGCTGATGCTGCTGATCGCCTCGACCGCGGGTCTCGGCGGCGGCAATTTCGCCTCCAGCATGACCAACATCTCCTTCTTCTTCCCCGACCGGATGAAGGGATGGGCGCTCGGACTCAACGCGGCCGGCGGCAATATCGGTGTCTCCAGCGTACAGCTCCTGACCCCGATCCTGATGACGCTCGCCGTCTTCAACCTGTTCCAGGCAACGCCCGTCGACGGCGTCTTCCTGCAGAATGCCGGACTCATGTGGGTGCTGCCGATCGCGATCGCGGTGTTCGGCGCGGTGTTCTTCATGAACAATCTCACCACGGCGAAATCGTCGGTGAAGAACCAGCTTGCGATCGTCAAGCGCAAGCACACCTGGATCATGGCGTATCTCTATATCGGCACGTTCGGGTCCTTCATCGGCTACTCCGCGGCGTTCCCGCTTCTGATCAAGACGCAATTCCCCGCCGTGACGATCTCGATCGCCTTCCTGGGCCCGCTGGTCGGCTCGTTGTCGCGTCCGCTCGGCGGCTGGCTCGCAGACCGGGTCGGCGGCTCCATCATCACCTTCTGGAATTTCATCGCGATGGCGGGCGCCACGGTCGGCGTGCTCTACTTCGTCGGGCAGAAGGATTTCATCGGCTTTCTGTCGATGTTCCTGATCCTGTTCGTGACGACGGGCATCGGCAACGGCTCGACCTACCGCATGATCCCCTCGATCTTCCGCGAGGAGAATCTGTTCAAGGTGCGCGGCAAGGGCGATGTCGCGCGTGCGGCCGCGCTGAAGACCGCGAGCATCGAAAGCGGCGCGGCGGTCGGCTTCATCGGCGCGATCGGTGCCGTCGGCGGCTATCTGATCCCGAGCGGCTTCGGCAAGTCGATCGCCATGACCGGCGGGCCGCAGCTCGCGCTCGCGGTCTATCTCGCCTTCTACGCCTCCTGCCTAGCTCTCACCTGGTGGTTCTACCTGCGTCGCAGCCCGCAGGGTGAAGGCGCGCCAAGCCTCGCCGAAGCACGTGTGTGAGCGCGAGCACTTGGCACGAATGTCGCTTCTCCCCGTACGCGGGGAGAAGTCTCTCTGATGACGTTTGACCCATGAACTTTTTCCGCAACGGCGCGGACGAAGGCAGACCGAAACAGACAGGAGAACATCATGACGCCAGAGCAGATCGCCCTCATTCAGCAGAGCTTCGCCAAGGTCGCGCCGATATCGGAGCAGGCCGCGGTGCTGTTCTACGATCGCCTGTTCGAGGTGGCGCCGTCCGTGCGCGCGATGTTTCCCGAGGACATGACGGAGCAGCGCAAGAAGCTGATGGGCATGCTCGCTGCCGTGGTCGGCGGCCTGTCGAACCTGGAGTCGATTCTTCCCGCGGCCTCCGCCCTCGCCAAGCGCCACGTCGCCTACGGCGCCAAGGCCGAGCACTACCCTGTGGTCGGCGCGACCTTGCTGTGGACCCTGGAGAAGGGTCTCGGCGAAGCCTGGACGCCCGAACTCGCCAAGGCCTGGACCGACGCCTACGGCGTGCTGTCCGGCTACATGATATCCGAGGCCTATGGCGCACAAGCGCAGGCCGCCGAATAGGAGATGCCTCGTGAGTGAACCGCTGGTCATCGTCGGTAACGGCATGGCGGCCGCGCGTCTGGTCGACGAGCTCGCGAAGACCGCGCTCGGCCGCTACGCGGTCGCCGTGATCGGCGAAGAGCCGCGGCTCGCTTACAACCGCGTGCTGCTCTCCTCCGTGCTGGCCGGCGAGACCGGCTCGCACGAGATCGAACTGCGGCCGGCCGAGTGGTGGCGCCATCGCGGCGTCACGGTGCGCTACGGCTATCGCGTCACCGAGATCGACACCGGCCGCCGCGAGCTGAAGATCGAAGGCGAGGAGAGCATGGAGTACTCCAGGCTCGTCCTCGCCACCGGCTCGACGCCGCTGCGGCTCAACGTGCCGGGTGCCGATCTCTCCGGCGTGCACACCTTTCGCGACACCCGCGACGTCGACCTGCTGCTGACGCTGGCCGCGGCGAAGAAGCGCGTCGTCGTGGTCGGCGGCGGCTTGCTCGGGCTGGAGGCGGCCTACGGCCTCGCCAAGGCCGGTGCCCCCGTGACGCTGCTGCATCTGATGGACCGGCTGATGGAGCGCCAGCTCGATGCGCCCGCCGCCGACCTCCTCAAGACGCTGGTCGAGCGCAAGGGCATCCGCATCCTGCTCAACGCCAGCACGAAGTGCATCCATGGCGACGGTCATGTCGAGGCCGTCGAGCTTGCCGACGGCAGCCGCATCGAGGCCGACGCCGTGATTTTCGCTGCCGGCATCAAGCCGAACGTCGTGCTGGCGAAGGATGCGGGCATCGCGGTCAATCGCGGCATCGTCGTCAACGACGTCATGCAGACCTCCTCGCCCGACATCTTCGCGCTCGGCGAATGCGCCGAGCATCGCGGCACCTGCTATGGTCTTGTCGAACCCGCTTACGAGCAGGCGCGCGTGCTGGCGCGGCATCTTGCCGGCCGCCCCGCCGCCTATCAGGGCAGCGTGGTCTCGACCAATCTGAAGGTCTCCGGCGTCAGCGTGTTCTCCGCCGGCGACTTCATGGGCGGGGATGGCAGCGAGAGCCTCGTGCTGTCGGACCGCAGCCGCGGCACCTACAAGAAGCTCGTGATTGCCGACGGCCGGCTCACCGGCGCCGTGCTGATCGGCGATACCGTCGATGCGCTCTGGTATCTCGAGCTGATCCGCAATCGCGACAAGGTCGCGGCGATCCGTACAGACATGATGTTCGGCCGCGCGCTGGCGCACCCCTCCAAGGCTGCTTGACAAGGCTGTTTGACGATGACGGCGATCGATCCCGCGCTCCGCACCACCAAGACGACGTGCCCCTATTGTGGTGTCGGCTGCGGCGTGCTGGCGACACCCGACGGCAAGGGCGGGGCGGCTATCGCCGGTGATCCCGACCACCCCGCCAATTTCGGCCGGCTATGCTCAAAGGGCTCAGCGCTCGGCGAGACCGTCGGGCTCGAAAGCCGGCTGCTCTACCCGATGATCCGTTGCAAGGGCGTGCTGGAGCGCGTTGCCTGGAGCGATGCGCTCGATCATGTCGCCCATCGCATGCAGCACATCGTGGCGCGCGACGGCGCCGACGCGGTCGCCTTCTATCTCTCCGGCCAGCTCCTCACCGAGGACTATTACGTCGCCAACAAGCTGATGAAGGGATTTGTCGGCACGGCGAATGTCGACACCAATTCGCGGCTCTGCATGTCCTCCTCGGTCGCCGGTCACCGCCGTGCTTTCGGCGCCGACACCGTGCCCGGCTGCTACGAGGATCTCGACCAGGCCGACCTGCTCGTCTTCGTCGGCTCGAATGCGGCCTGGTGCCATCCCGTGCTGTTCCAGCGAATGCTGAAGAACCGGCAGGAGCGTGGCGCGCGCATGATCGTGATCGACCCGCGCCGTACCGACACCGCCGGCGATGTCGATCTCTTCCTCGGCCTCAAGCCCGGCACCGACACGGCGCTGTTCTCCGGCCTCTTCGTTCATCTCGCCGACAATGGCGCGCTCGATCGGGACTACATCGCTCAGAATACCAGCGGATACGACGACGCGCTGGCGCGTGCGCGCAACATCGCAGGCAGTGTCACTGCGACGGCGCTTGCCACGGGCCTCTCCGAGCAGGACGTCGCCACCTTCTTCAGGATGTTCCGTGACACCGAGAAGGTCGTCACGCTCTATTCGCAAGGCGTCAACCAGTCGGCGCAGGGTACCGACAAGGTCAACGCCATCCTGAACTGCCATCTTGCGACGGGGCGCATCGGCAAGCCCGGTGCCTCGCCGTTCTCGCTCACCGGCCAGCCCAATGCGATGGGCGGTCGCGAGGTCGGCGGCCTCGCCAACATGCTTGCCGCCCATATGGGTTTCACGCCGCCCGACATCGATCGTGTCAGGCGGTTCTGGAAGGCGCCGCGCATCGCCACCCATGAGGGGCTGAAGGCGGTGCAATTGTTCGAGGCCATCAACCGCGGCGAGGTCAAGGCGCTGTGGGTGATGGGCACCAACCCGGCGGTGTCGCTGCCGGATGCCGACATGGTCCGCGATGCCCTGAAGAAGCTCGAGCTGTTCGTGGTCTCCGAGAACGTGCTCTCCAACGACACGGTCGAGGCCGGTCCGCATGTGCTGCTGCCGGCGCTGGCCTGGGGCGAGAAGTCGGGCACGGTGACCAATTCCGAGCGGCGCATCTCGCGCCAGCGGGCCTTCCTGCCGGCGCCGGGCGAGGCGCGCCCCGATTGGTGGATTCTCAGCGAGATCGCAAAACGTTTCGGTTTCGGCGACAGCTTCAACTACAAATCCGCCGCCGATATCTTCCGCGAGCACGCCGCACTCTCGGCCTTCGAGAACAATGGCAGCCGCGATTTCGATATCGGCGCGCTGAGTTCGGTGTCCGACGAAGCGTTCGACGCCTTGCAGCCGGTGCAATGGCCCGCGCGCGACGGGCAGACACCCGGCGAGCGCTTCTTTGCGAGCGGCGGGTTCTTCACCAATGACGGCAAGGGACGCTTCGTCGCGCCGGAGGTGCCGGCACTGCGCGGCGAGACCGGTCCGTCGCGCCCCTTGCGGCTCAACACCGGGCGCATCCGCGACCAGTGGCACACCATGACACGCACGGGGCTCAGCCAGCGGCTGGGCGCGCATTTGCCGGAGCCCTTCGTCGAGATTCATCCCGATGACGCCAGCAAATACGGCATTGCCCATGACGGTTATGCCCGCATCACCAGCGATTATGGCCAGTGCATCCTGAAGGCCGTCGTCAGCGAACGGCAGCAGCGCGGCACCCTGTTCGTGCCGATCCACTGGAGCGCGACGAACACCTCGCACGGCCGCATTGGCGCGCTGGTGCAGTCGTTCACCGATCCGTTCTCGGGCCAGCCGGAGGCGAAGGCGACACCGGCCGCGATCGCTCCTTACGAATTCGTCTTCCGCGGCTTCGCGCTGTCGCGAAAGCAGATCGACCTGCCGGAGAACCTGTTGTGGACCCGCGTCACGGTCGCCGGCGGCTTCGGCTATCTCTTTGCGGACAACGGCGATCTTTCGCGCTGGCCCGCCTGGCTCGAGATCGTCGCGGGCGCGGACGTTGCCGAGTACCGCGACTTCGGCGGCGGGGTCTATCGCGCCGCCTCGTTCGCAGGCGACCGCATCGAGACCTGCCTGTTCGTCGGACCTGCGCACGATGCCGGCGATTGGGAGGTGGTGAAAAGCGCATTCGCCGCCGACCAGGTGACCGACGAGCAGCGCCGCATGCTGCTGTCCGGCAAGTCGATAGAGGGCGCCGCTTCGACCGGCCCGATCGTCTGCGCCTGCTTCGGTGTCGGCCGCGGCACCATCTGCGACACCATCGCTGGCGGCGCACGCACCGCCGCCGAGATCGGCGCCAAGCTCAAGGCCGGCACCAATTGCGGCTCCTGCATCCCCGAGATGAAGCGCCTGATCGCGACGACCGAGGCGGTGCCGGCAAAGCAGGTGAAGGTCGCTGGCGCGGCGGGGTAGGGCTGCTTTTCTGGGGCGTCGCCGAATATTCCGATGTCATCGCCCGGCTTGACCGGGCGATCCAGTACGCCGAGACACTTATGATTAAGCGGTGAGGCCGCGGCGTACCGGATTCCCCGCTTTCGCGGGGAATGACAATGAGGGCGAGGCGCCATGCCGCCCACGCCAATCGACGCGCCGTCGATTGTGCCCTATGCTGCCGCGCTCCCCTCAGCAATTACAACAACAATGATGTACCTGGAAACGCCGCCCCGCCTGATCGAGACAAAAGTCTTCTCCGCCATGCCCGACAAGTTCCGCCGCAAGGGCGAGCGGACCGATTGGGCCGACGCCAACCGGCCGGGCGCTGCCACCGACAGCTTCATCGAAGGGCCGTCGTTCGATGCCGACGGCAACCTCTACATCGTCGACATTCCGTTCGGCCGCGTCTTCCGTATCGCGCGTGACGGCGAGTGGTCGCAGGTCATCGAATACGAGGGCTGGCCGAACGGGCTGAAGATCGCATCCGACGGCCGCATCCTGGTCGCCGATTACATGCACGGCATCATGGAGCTCGATGCAAAGGCCGGGCGGATCAAGCCGGTGCTGACTGCGCGCAATTCGGAATCGTTCCGCGGCTGCAACGATCTCCACCTCGCCAGCAATGGCGACGTCTATTTCACCGATCAGGGCCAGACCGGGCTGCACGACCCCAGCGGCCGGGTCTATCGTCTCGCGTCGAGCGGCAGGCTCGATTGCCTGATCGACACCGGCATCAGCCCGAATGGACTCGTGCTCGACCCGACCGAAACCGTGCTGTTCGTCGCGATGACGCGCGACAACGCGGTGTGGCGGTTGCCCTTCATGAAGGACGGCAGCGTGTCCAAGGTCGGCCGCTTCTGCTCGCTGTTCGGCACGAGCGGTCCTGACGGCATGACCATGGATGCCATGGGCCGCCTGTTCGTCGGCCACGCCTCGCTCGGCCACGTCTTCGCGTTCGCGCCCAACGGCGAACTGATCGCGCGGATCAAATCCTGCGCGGGGCCGAACTGCACCAATGTCGCGATCGGTGGCGCGAAGAAGGATCGGCTCTATATCACGGAGTCGGCGACGGGCAGCGTGCTGGTTGCCGACATCAGTGATCTCTAAAGCGCGATGCGATTGGATGAATCGTCATCGCGCTTTGGGTCATTGTTTGAGCATGATCTTTTCGGAAAACCGCTACACACTTTTCCGGATCATGCTGTAGAGCATCTGAAGGAGTAAACATGAACACACATCCCTTCGGCCAGACCGGCGCCAACGTCTCCGTCATCGGGCAGGGCACCTGGTATCTCGATCACGGCGACCGCAAGCGCGCGATCGCGGCGCTTCAGCGCGGGCTCGATCTCGGCATGACCCATGTCGACACCGCCGAGATGTATGGCGATGCCGAGCTCGTCATCGCGGATGCGATCGCGAGCCGGCGCGACGAGGTGTTCCTCGTTTCAAAAGTGCTGCCGAGCAACGCCTCGCGCCGCGGAACCATCACTGCTTGCGAGCGCTCGCTGAAGCGGCTCAAGACCGACCGGCTCGACTGCTATCTTTTGCATTGGCGCGG
The DNA here is from genome assembly GCF_028128965.1 of Bradyrhizobium sp. CCBAU 25338. Taxonomy (NCBI): domain Bacteria; kingdom Pseudomonadati; phylum Pseudomonadota; class Alphaproteobacteria; order Hyphomicrobiales; family Nitrobacteraceae; genus Bradyrhizobium; species Bradyrhizobium sp. CCBAU 25338. Next base: position 114,128 of record NZ_LFKY01000039.1, on the reverse strand, counting down.
CTCTTATCCACTGGAGGACACCGTCGCTGCGTTCGAGGAACTGGTGACATCAGGCAAGATCAAATCCTGGGGCGTCTCCAATTTCGACGCGGACGATCTCGACGAAATTCTCGACGTTGCGGGCGAGGGCCGGATCGCGTGCAACCAGGTGCTCTATCATCTGAAGGAGCGCGCGATCGAGCATGCGGTGATCCCGTGGTGCGAGCGGCACGGTGTCGCCGTCGTTGCCTACTCGCCGTTCGGGCACGACGATTTCCCGGCGAGCAGCAGCAAGGGCGGCGCGGTGCTGGCGCGCATCGCGGAGGCGCGTAGCGCGACGCCGCGTCAGGTCGCACTGAGCTTCCTCACCCGTGCGACTACGGTGTTCGCGATCCCGAAGGCCTCGTCCGCGGAACATGCTGGCGAAAATGCAGCCGCGGGCGATCTCGTGCTGACGAAAGACGAGGTTGCGGCGCTTGATGCGGCGTTTCCGCGCGGGCCAAAGCCGCGCGGCCTGCCCATGCTGTAATGCACAACGGGCAATATTAACGGAGCATTGACGCGCGCGGCGGCCTGCGCATATCGGCATCCTGTTTTCGGAAGTTGTGAACGCGGCGCATTTGTCGTTTTTTAGGGCGCTCGATTCGCATTTTTCCCGAGTTCCAGCCGTGACCCCGCCGCCAGCCGCAGCCGCAAGGCTCGATAGTATTTCCATGTCCATGCCCGAGAGGAAGCATGTCGGTCGCCGCGCACCCGCGCGCGTCGATCATCCCTTCAGAGGCATCGCACTGATCCTGCTCTCGACGGTGTTCCTCGGCTGCTCCGACGTCACCGCGAAATATCTGTCGACGAGCTTGCCCTCGATCGAGATCACCTGGATCCGCTTCCTCACCTTCACGCTGCTGTTCACGCCGGTGATGCTGCCCGCATCGCCGCTCTATGCGATGCGCACCAAGCGTCCCGGCCTGCACGTGATGCGCGGGGCGGCGCTGCTTGGCTCCTCGCTGTTCTTCATCACGGGCCTCGGCTTCCTGCCGATCGCGGAGGCATCCGCCACCGGCTTCGTCGCGCCGCTGTTCGTTACTGCGCTCTCGATCGTCTTCCTCGGCGAGAAGGTCGGCATGCGCCGCTGGCTCGCGACCGCGCTCGGCCTCATTGGCGTGCTGATTATCCTGCGCCCGGGCACCAGCGCGTTTCACCCCGCCGCATTCTTTCCGTTGGTCTCGGCGGCATGCTGGGCCGGCACGTTGATCCTGACGCGCATGATGAGCGGGCGGGAAGCCGTCGTCACCACCATGGCCTATTCCTCGCTGACGGGCCTTGCGATCCTGACCGCGCTGGTGCCGTTCGTCTGGGTCACGCCATCCTGGACCGCGGTCGCGCTCGGCATCTTCATCGGTGTCGCCTCGACCGCAGGTCAGTGGATCGTCGTCCTCGCCTATCGCTACGGCGATGCCTCGGTGCTTGCGCCCTTCTCCTATACGCAGCTGCTCTGGGTCAGTATTTTGGGCTTCTTCATCTTCGGCGAAGTGCCCGACATCTGGACCATCACCGGCGCGGCCTTCATCGTCGCCAGCGGCCTCTACATCGCTCATCGCGAGCGTGTCCGTCGCGCCCAGCTCCTGGTGCTGGAAGAGCGTTCGCCGAACGCCTGACGCAAGTTCGCCCCTCGTGCTTCGTGGTATCAGCGCTCCAAACAATACGGGAGGAGCCGGATGCGGGCCGCGATTTTCAGGAACGGAGAGATCGTCGTCGACCGGATCGCCGAGCCGAAACCGGGCCCCGGCCAGGTCCTGGTCAAGACGCTCGCCTGCGGCATCTGCGGCTCCGATCTGCACGCGCGCCAACACGCCCATCGCATGGTGGAGATGGCACGGAAGGTCGGGCGCAAGCCGATGGATCTCTCCCGTGACGTCGTGTTCGGCCACGAGTTCTGCTGCGAAATCGTCGACTACGGCACCGGCACCGAACGCAAGCTCAAGTCCGGCACCCGCGTCTGCTCGCTGCCGGCGCTGCTGACGCCGCAGGGTATCGAAGGCATCGGCTATTCCAACGACAATATCGGCGGCTACGCCGAGGCGATGCTGCTGAGCGAAGCGCTGCTGCTTGAAGTGCCCAACGGTCTTGCGCCGGAGCATGCCGCGCTCACCGAGCCGCTGGCGGTCGGTGTCCACGCCGTGGCGAAAGCCAATATCAGCGGCGGCGAGGTGCCGCTCGTGATCGGCTGCGGCCCGGTCGGGCTCGCGGTGATCGCCGCGCTGAAGCTTAGGGGCCTGCACCCGATCGTCGCCGCGGACTATTCGCCGGCCCGGCGCGCGCTCGCCGCACAGCTCGGCGCGGACGTCGTCGTCGATCCCAAGGTATCACAGCCCTATGCGACCTGGGCCGAGCACGCGCAGATGTCGGAGGCCGAGAAAGCGGCGCGGCCACCGTTCCAGGCCATGCTGCCGGCGCTGAAGCCGGCGATCATCTTCGAATGCGTCGGCGTGCCCGGGCTGTTGCAACAGGTGTTCGAAGGCGCGCCGCGCGACGCCAGGATCGTGGTGGTCGGCGTCTGCATGGAGACCGACAGAAGCGAGCCCATGCTCGGCATCATGAAGGAACTGAGCGTGCAATACGTGGTCGGCTACACGCCGGACGAATTCGCAAGCTCACTGCGCCTGATCGCGGAAGGGCAGGTGGATGCCGCTGCAATGGTGACCGCCGAGGTCGGCATCGACGGAGTCGCCAAGGCGTTCGCCGATCTCGCCAATCCCGAGATGCACACCAAGATCATCGTGCAGCCATGGCGGTAGGAGTGTCGTAGTCTTGTGAGGCGGGTAAAGGCGCTCTTGCGCCGTGCCCACCTTCAGACGCCGCGCTCGCTAAGGTGGGCACGCTAGGCTTTGCCCACCTTATGAGACTTCGTCAATATTTCGCCGGCACGTACATTTCCGGCGGGACCGGGCCTCGCTGATAGTCGGGGTTGCGCACGCGCGCCGGCAGCATCACCGGAGCCCGCGCGACCTCCTGGTACGGAATCTGAGTCAGTAGATGCGCGATGCAGTTGAGCCGGGCGCGTTTCTTGTCCACGGCATCGACGATCCACCATGGGCTATCCGGGAGATGCGTGTGCTCCAGCATCGTCTCCTTGGCCTTGGTGTACGCCTCCCAGCGACTGCGGGACTCGACGTCCATTGGGCTCAGCTTCCACTGCTTCAAGGGATCCTTGATCCGCATGGTGAAGCGGAACTGTTGCTCGTCGTCGGTGATCGAGAACCAGTACTTGACCAGGATGATGCCGCAGCGGATCAGCATGCGCTCGAATTCCGGCACTGACTTGAAGAACTCCTGATATTCGTCCTCCGAGCAGAAGCCCATCACGCGCTCGACGCCGGCGCGGTTGTACCAGCTACGGTCGAACAGCACGATCTCGCCGCCGGCCGGCAGGTGCGCGACGTAGCGCTGGAAGTACCATTGCGTGCGCTCGCGCTCGTTCGGCGCCGGAAGCGCCGCGACGCGGCAGATGCGGGGATTGAGTCGCTGGGTGATGCGCTTGATCACGCCGCCCTTGCCGGCGGAGTCGCGGCCCTCGAACAGCACCACGACCTTTTTCTTCTCGCTCTGCACCCAGTCCTGGAGCTTGACGAGCTCGCCCTGCAGGCGAAGCAGTTCCCGGAAATAGAGCCTGCGATCGACCGTCGGTCTCAGCGTTCCGGCCTCGTCAAGGAGCTCGTCGAGACGGGTATCATCCAGCTCCATCTCCAATTCCTCGTCGAGATCATCGGCCATTTCCTGGATGATGCGCTCGCGCTTGGAGATCTCGGATTTTCGATCGAATGCGGTCATGGTCCTTCTCTCGGCTCGGATACCCGTCACAACGACCATCGGCGGGGTTTGTTGCGTCCATGTGACATGCGATCCCGCCGACGCAGGTCACACCGGCAGCGCGATCGAATACTTCACCTGGCTGAGCGCAAAGCTCGACTCGATGGAGGCGATGCCGTCGAGCCGGGTGAGCTTGGTCTTGAGGAACGTCTCGTAGGAGGCGAGGTCGGCTGCGACAACGCGTAAGAGGTAGTCGCGGTTGCCGGTCATCAGGTAGCACTCCAGGACCTCGTCCCATTTCGAGATCGCGCGGGCGAAGCGGTTGAGGTCCTCCTCCTTCTGGCGCGCCAGCTTGATCGAGATGAAGACGCTGACATGCAACCCCAGCGCCTTCTGGTCCACGGTCGCGATATAGCGCGAGATCACGCCGCGCTCCTCCAAGAGCTTGACCCGGCGGTGGCAGGGCGAGACCGAGAGCCCGACCTTGTCGGCGAGCTCCTGCATGGTCATCCGGCTGTCGTTCTGGAGATGGCTGAGGATTTTTCGGTCGATGGCGTCGAGCTCTGGCATTGGGATGTAACCTGGGTCAGAAGGCATCTGATTGGTAAAATATCCCAATCTTGGCCAGTATGGTGCGAAAAATTGAGAAGTTTGGCGCGGCCCGCAGGCGTATGATCGGTGCTTATTTCCCGGAGCATCGCCATGCCCGTTGATCCCGCCCGCCTCGACATCCTGACCGCGCTCGCCCGCAAGGCGCTGTGGCTGTCGTCCTGGACCATTCACCACGCCAACCACATCCGCGCCAATGCGGACGGCCTCAAGGTCGGCGGCCACCAGGCCTCCTCCGCCTCGCTGGCGACCATCATGTCCGCGCTGTACTTCCATGTGCTGCGCCCCGAGGACCGCATCGCGGTGAAGCCGCATGCGAGCCCGGTGTTCCACGCCATCCAGTATCTGTTCGGCCGCCAGACCCGTGAGAAGCTGGAGAATTTTCGCGGCTTCAGGGGCGCGCAGTCCTATCCTTCGCGGACCAAGGACGTCGACGACGTCGATTTCTCCACCGGCTCGGTCGGCCTCGGCGTCGCGCAGACGCTGTTCTCTTCGCTGGTGCAAGACTACGTCAAGGCGCATGGCTGGATGAAGGACCGCCGCGAAGGCCGGATGATCGCCCTCGTCGGCGACGCCGAGATGGACGAGGGCAACATCTTCGAGGCTCTGGCAGAGGGCTGGAAACACGGCCTGCGCAACACCTGGTGGGTGGTCGACTACAACAGGCAGTCGCTCGACGCCGTCGTCCGCGAAGGGCTCTGGGAAAAGTTCGAGACCATGTTCCGCAATTTCGGCTGGGACGTGGTGATCGTGAAGTACGGCCGGCTGATGCGCGAGGCCTTTGCGGAAGCAGGCGGCGAAGCCTTGAAGCGCTGGATCGACAACTGCCCGAACGCGCTCTACGCGGCGCTATGCTTCCAGGGCGGCGCGGCCTTCCGCAAGCATCTGCACGACGAGATCGGCGACCAGGGCCCGATCACGAAGCTGATCGACAGGCGCAGCGACGAGGAGCTGCTCGCGCTGATGTCGAATCTCGGCGGCCATGACATGGCGAGCATGCTCGAGGCGTTCGACTCGATCGATCATGATCGCCCGGTCTGCTTCATCGCCTACACCATCAAGGGCGTCGGCCTGCCGTTCCAGGGCCACAAGGACAACCACGCCGGCCTGATGACCGTCGCGCAGATGGAGAAGTACCGCGACAGCCAGAACATCCGGCCCGGACACGAATGGGATAAGTTCGAAGGGCTGCCGCAGGATGCATCCGAACTCGAAGCTTTCCTTGCGCGGGTGCCGTTCAACCAGGACGGCCGCCGGCTGACGGCTCCCGTCGTCGATGTACCCCAGCAACTCGCCTTCAAGCCGTCGCCGCAGATGTCGACCCAGCAGGGCTTTGGCCTCGTGCTCAACGAGATCGCGCGCAGCGACAGCGAGCTGGCGAGGCGAATCGTGACGACCTCGCCCGACGTCACCGTCTCGACCAATCTCGGCCCCTGGGTCAACCGCCGCGGGCTGTTCGCGCGCGCCGAGAAGGCGGACTTATTCCGCAGCGAGAAAATTCCTTCGACCTACAACTGGGACGCCTCGCCCAAGGGCCAGCATCTCGAGCTCGGCATTGCCGAGATGAACCTGTTCATCATGCTCTCCGCGCTCGGCCTGTCGCACCAGATCAACGGCGAGCGGCTGCTGCCGGTCGGCACGCTCTACGATCCCTTCATCGAGCGCGGCCTCGATGCGCTGAACTATGCCTGCTATCAGGATGCCCGCTTCATGGTGGCGGCGACGCCGTCCGGCATCACGCTCGCGCCGGAGGGCGGCGCGCACCAGTCGATCGCGACGCCGCTGATCGGCATGGCGCAGGATGGCCTGGCTTCATTCGAGCCGGCCTTTGTCGACGAGCTCGCGGTGATCATGGCGTTCGGTTTTGAGCACATGCAGCGCGAGGCGGGCGAGGGCGGCTCGGTTTATTTGCGGCTTTCCACGCGCAGCATCGAGCAGGCGCAGCGTATCATGACGCCGGAACTGGGGCAGGGCATCACCGACGGCGCCTATTGGCTACGCAAGCCGGGCCCGAATGCCGAAGTCGTGATCGCCTATACCGGCGCAGTCGCGCCGGAAGCGATCGAGGCCACCGGCTTCATCGGCGAGAGCCGCCGCGACGTCGGCCTGCTCGCGATCACCTCGGCGGATCGTCTCCACGCTGGTTGGACCGCCGCGCGGAAATTGCGGCGCGACCGCCGCGGCGTCCAGCATCTCAGCCACATCGAGAAACTGCTGGCGCCGCTGCCGCGCGACTGCGGCATCGTGACCGTGATCGACGGCCATCCTGCCGCGCTCGGCTGGCTCGGCAGCGTCCGCGGCCACCGCGTCGAGGCGCTCGGCGTCGAGCAGTTCGGCCAGACCGGCAGCATCGCGGACCTTTATCGGCACTACGGCATCGACGCCAACGCCATCATCGATGCGGCCGAAAGCCTCACCACCGGTGCGCCGGTGCTGCACCGGAAGATGGCGGTGTAGTCGAGGTAACCACGGTGTCATTCCGGGGCGGCTCGGAGAGCCGAACCCGGAATCTCGAGATTCCGGGTTCGATGCTTCGCATCGCCCCGGAATGACTGCTGAGAGAATCTTGCCACGTTCCCGCCATCGGCTCATATAGCCTCCGCTCGCCGCAACGCTGGCCCCGCATATGGCGGGTTCAATTGCCGGCGCTTTCGTGCAAGGATGCCTGCCGAAACGCCCCCTCCAAGCCCCAAGAAGAGGTTAACGATGGTCAATCGCATGCAATTCTACATCGACGGCGCCTGGGTCGATCCCGCCGTCAAGAAGTCCACCGCCGTGGTCAATCCGGCGACGGAAGAGGCGATGTACGAGGTTGCGCTGGGCTCCAAGGCCGACGTGGACAAGGCCGTCGCCGCCGCCAAGCGCGCCTTTGCCACCTTCTCCCAGACCAGCCGCGAGGAGCGCGTTGCGCTGCTGTCGAAGGTCATCGAGGTCTACAAGGGCCGTCTCAAGGAGATCGGCGCTGCTGTCTCCGACGAGATGGGCGCGCCGCTGCCGATGGCGGAAAAGCTCCAGGCCGGCGCCGGCCTCGGCCATCTCATGACCACGCTCGACGTGCTCAAGAACTATCATTTCGAGGAGCCGGTCGGCACCGCCATGGTGCTGCGCGAGCCGATCGGCGTGGTCGGCATGATCACGCCCTGGAACTGGCCGCTGAACCAGATCGCCTGCAAGGTCGCGCCCGCGCTCGCCGCCGGCTGCACCATGATCCTGAAGCCCAGCGAGTTCACGCCGACCTCGGCGCTGATCTTCGCGGAAATCCTCCATGAAGCCGGTGTGCCCAAAGGCGTGTTCAACCTCGTCAACGGTCTCGGCCCCGAGGTCGGCGCCGCCATGAGCGAGCATCCCGACATCGACATGATCTCCTTCACCGGCTCGACCCGCGCCGGCATCGACGTCGCCAAGCGCGCGGCGCCGACCGTGAAGCGCGTCAGCCAGGAGCTCGGCGGCAAGTCGCCGAACGTCATCCTCGAAGGCGCCGACCTCACGAAGGCGGTGACCGGCGGCGTGATGCACATGTTCAACAACTCCGGCCAGTCCTGCAACGCGCCCTCGCGCATGATCGTGCCGCTGTCCAAGATGAAGGAAGTCGCCGCGATCGCGAAGGCGGTGGCCGACAAGACCAAGGCCGGCGATCCCCGCGCCGAAGGCACCACCATCGGACCCGTGGTCAATCGCGGCCAGTGGGACAAGATCCAGGGCCTGATCAAGAAAGGCATCGACGAGGGCGCAACCCTCGTCGCCGGCGGCCCGGGCCTGCCCGAGGGCGTCAACAAGGGCTTCTATGTCCGTCCGACTATCTTCGCCGATGTCACGCCCGACATGACGATCGCGCGCGAAGAAATATTCGGACCGGTGCTGACCATCATCGGCGCCAAGGACGAAGCCGACGCGGTGCAGATCGCCAACGACACGCCCTATGGTCTCGCCGGCTACGTCTACGGTCCGTCGGTCGAGGACGCCAAGCGCGTCGGCCGCCAGATCCGCGCCGGCAACGTCAATCTCCAGGGCGTGCCCAACGACCGCACCGCGCCGTTCGGCGGCTACAAGCAGTCCGGCAACGGTCGCGAGTGGGGCAAGTTCGGTCTCGAGGATTTCCTCGAAGTGAAGGCCGTCGCCGGCTTCAACGCGGCGTAGTTCATACGACGCTTGCACTACAGGGAATGCCGGCTTCCAAGGAAGCCGGCATTCTTTGCTCAGAGACCGGCCGCTTCACTGCGACAACAGCCCGTCAAATCAAGAAAAGCAAAGGGACGGAACGTGCGAAAATTGATCATCGCATTCGTTGCGCTGCTGCCGCTGTCAGGCGCTGCGCAGGCCCAGACGGTGAAGGATCTGCTCAACACGCTCAGGGCGAAATGGAACGAACCGACCGAGCCGTTCAAGATCATCGACAGCGTCTACTATGTCGGCACCAACGGACTTGCGTCCTACCTGATCACATCGCCCCAGGGGCATATTCTGGTCGATACCGTGATGCCGGAATCGACGTCGCAGATCAGGACGAGCATCGAGAAGCTCGGCTTCAAGATCAGCGACATCAAGTATCTCATCAACACCCACGCCCATATCGACCACACCGGTGGCTTTGCCGAGTTGAAGCAGGCGAGCGGCGCGCAGATGGTCGCGGGCGAGGCCGACAAGCCGTTGCTCGAAGGCGGCTATTATCCGGGTGCGCAGGAGGAGAAGGCGCTCGACTTTCCGCCGGTGAAAGTGGACCGAACGGTGCGTGAGGGCGACACCGTTGCGGTCGGCAGCGTTACGCTAACGGCGCGCGAGACGCCCGGCCATTCGCCGGGCTGCACCAGCTGGGCATTCTCGGTGAAGGATGGCGATGCAACACGCTCGGTGCTGATCTTCTGCAGCGGCACGGTCGCGCTGAACCGGCTTGTCGGCAACCCGACCTATTCCGGCATCGTTGACGACTATCGCAAGACCTTTGCGCGCGCCAAGGACATGAAGGTCGACATCCTGCTGGCTCCTCATCCCGAGATGTACAAGATGGCCGAGAAGCGCGCCAAGCTCGCCGACGGCGGACCCAATCCGTTCGTCGATCCCGGCGAGTTCAAGGTCTATGCGGCATCGCTGGAGAAGGCCTTCGAAGAGGCGCTCGTCAAGCAGACCGCAGCGGCTCAGGAGAAGAAAGGGTAGGGGCGGTAGGTCGTGGGCGCGCTGTGGAGCCTATCCTCCCACAGCGCCCTGCGTATTCACATACAGCGCGTAGATCGACTGGCTCGCCGCCATGAACAGGCGGTTGCGCTTGACGCCGCCGAAGCAGAGATTGGCGCAGCGTTCGGGCAGCGCGATGCGGCCGATCATGACTCCGTCGGGCGCGAACACCACGACGCCGTCGAGCTCGGGATCGCCCATGCCCCAGCCGCACCAGAGATTGCCGTCGATGTCGCAGCGCATGCCGTCGGGCGTGCCGGGACCTGCATCGATGTGGACGCGCTTGTTGGAAATCGTGGTGCCGTCAGGCGAGACGTCATAGGCGAGGATCTTGCGGTTCGGCACGCCGCGCGATTCCACGACATACAAAATCTTCTCGTCCGGCGAGAAGCACAGTCCGTTTGGCCCGAGCACACCCTCGGCCACGATGGTCGCCTTGCCGGTTGCGGGATCGAGCCGATAGACGTTCGGCTCGATCTCGGGTTCTGCCGTGTAGCCCTCGTAATTGCCGAGCAGGCCGAAGGTCGGATCGGTGAACCAGATCGAGCCGTCCGATTTGACGACGACATCGTTCGGCGAGTTCAACCGCTTGCCGTTGAATTGATCCATCAGCACGGTGATGCTGCCGTCATATTCGGTGCGCACCACGCGCCGCCCGCCATGCTCGCAGGTGACGAGCCGGCCCTGGCGGTCGCGCGTGTTGCCATTGGCGAAATTGGAGGGCTTGCGGAACACGCTGACCGCACCGGTCTCCTCCTCCCATTTGATGATGCGCTGGTTCGGGATGTCGCTGCACAGGAGATAGCGCCCGTCGCCGAACCACACCGGCCCCTCGGCCCAGCGCAGCCCGGTCGCGAGCCGCTCCACCGCCGACAATTTCAGCCAGTATTTTTCGAAGCGAGGATCGAGTGCGTGAATGGCTGGATCGGGATAGTAGCTGGCCGGCCGCCAGCCTGGCCGTTCCTGGGTGTGGGACGATGCCTCATTCATGTCGGTTCTCTCGTTTCGTTCCCTCTGGACAAACCTGCTATCATTAGAGACATGTGACCGCAAATCGGTCAGCACAGGCGAGGGAAGACATGCCGCGCATCTTGATGACGGGAGCTTCGGGCGGAATCGGCACCAGCCTGCGGAAACTGCTGCCGCCGATCTATCCGGATCTGCTGCTCTCCGACATCAAGCCGCCGGCCGATCTCGGCGCGAACGAGAAATTTAAGGCCGCCGACCTCGCCGATCTCGCGCAATGCGAAGCGATTTGCGAGGGCGTCGACGGCATCCTCCATTTCGGCGGCTATTCGGTCGAAGGCAGCTGGGATCAAATCCTCCAGGCCAACATCATCGGCGGCTACAATCTGTTCGAGGCGGCCTACCGCAAGGGCGTCAAGCGCGTGGTGTTCGCCTCGTCGAATCACGCCGTCGGCTTCTATCCGCGCCACCACAGGATCGGCACCGAGGTCACTGCGCGGCCCGACAGCCGCTACGGCGTCAGCAAGGTGTTCGGCGAGGCCGTCGGCGCGCTCTACGCCGACAAGCATGGCCTGAAGGTGACTTGCCTGCGCATCGGCAATTTCGGCGACATGCCGCTCGACCAGCGCCGGCTCGCGATCTGGCTCAAGCCCGATGATCTGGTGCAGCTCTGCCGCATCGGGCTCGAACATCCCGACATCCATTTCGAGGTCTTTTACGGCGCCTCTTTCAACGAGCGTGCCTGGTGGGACAATCACCGCGCCTACGAGCTCGGCTATCGCCCGACCGGCCGCGCCGAAGATTTCCGTGACCACGCGATGGCGGAGCAGGCCAAGCTCAAGCCGGATCCCGTCGGCGATTATTTCCAGGGCGGCACCTTCTGCAGCATGGAGTTCGATGCCGACCCAGGCGGCGTGATCGACTGGACCAAGCGTTAAAAGCTGCTCACCTGCCGAGCGTCAACAGCGGCTTGCCTGTCTCGACAATGTAGGTCGCAAGCTCCGCCGCGTTGCCGTTGCCGACGTTCGTCACCGCATGATGTACGCCGTGAGGAATGAGCAGCACCTCGCCGGCCTTCAGGATCACCGGCGGCCTGCCGTCGAGCCGATATTCCAGCTCGCCTTCGATCATATAGACGAGCTCTTCGCCCGGGTGACTGTGCCTGACGGCGACAACGCCCGGAGGAAAATCGACGCGGACCTGGACGACCTCGCGTCCGGGGACGCTCAGAGCTTCCTTCATGAGATGTGTGCGCTTGATGTCTCCCAGCCGTGGCTCTTCGGATCGGGCGGCGAGCGAAGTCAGGCTGGTTGCGGCGATCAGCGCCGCCGCAACGATGATTCCATATCTCTTCATGTGAATGGCCTTTCGGTTGTGCGCGACGTTGCGCGGGTGTCGATCAGGCGGCGGCCGCTGCGGCGGGTGTTGCGCGAAAGCTGATGGCCATGCGGTTGTAGGCATTCATCAGGCTGATGGCGATCGTGAGGTCCACAAGCTCACGCTCCTCGAATACGGCGCGTGCGGCCTGGTATGCCTCGTTAGGGACGCCGGTCTCGGCAACCCGCGTCACCGTTTCCGCCCATGCCAGGGCAGCCTGTTCGCGTTCGTCGAAGAGATTGCCGGCCTCGCGCCAGGCCTGCAGCAACGCGATCTTCTCGACGTTCTCTCCCTTCTTGAGCAGGTCGCGCGTGTGCATGTCCAGGCAGTAGGCGCAATTGTTGATCTGCGAGATCCGCAGATAAACCAGCTCGATCAGCGTGGCGGAGAGCCGGCTCTGCAGGACGTAGCCGTAGACGCCGCCGAGCGCCTTGATGCCTGCCGGCGCGATCTGGTTGTAGTCGAGACGCTTACTCATGTTTCTCTCCTTGATGATGATTCTGCTGCACGGCAGTGGTCAGATCCTTCTCGCTGCTGTCGACGACGAACACTGCGAGCAGGCTTGCGGGTTTGGACCGGCTCGCATTGCGGCTGACGGGATGACGGGAGCCCGGCGGCTCGTAAAAGCTCTCACCGGTGCGGTAGACCCGTTTGGGTCCGTCGTTCACCTGAGATTCGATTGCGCCTGACAGCACGTAGCCGAAGATGAAGGCCGACTTGGCGTGGATGTGCGAAGGCGACGCTCCGCCAGGTGCGTATTTCACAACCAGGGCGACGACTGACTTGCCCGGGATATTGGGGATCGATTGCTCGAAGTGCGGCGTGACCGTTTCGCCGATGCCGTGGGCGGCGCTGGGCGCCGCACCCGCAATGGCAGCGAAAGCCGCCCCGAAGATGAATGGCACTTTCATGGAGGGTCTCCTGTTTTCGAATTCGTGTCTGTTGCGCTGTGACGCGAGTCCTCACCTGCGGATGACGGCCTTCAGCGAGTCCGTGAACACCCAGAAGGAAGCAGCCAAGAGGCCGACGTCCTTCAGCAGGAACTGTCCCGGAGCGACGGTGATCGCGGGCGCCCCGAGCTCCGGCACGACGACGCCAGGCGTCGAGATCATGAAGCTCAGCGTCGTGACGAACAGTCCGGCCGAGAGAAGGCCGCCGGCTGTGGAATAGATCGGGCTTGCCAGCCGAAGCGCGATCAAAGACCCGATGCTCAGTTCGACGAAACCGAGAAAAGTGGAGAAGCCGCGGACCGAAAACAGCGCGTAGAACCAGCGCAACAGCGGGCTGTTTTCCACCAGAGGCACCAGCCCCTGCGCTTCGTAATCGGTGAACTTCATCCCGCCGAACCAGGCATAGATGATTGCAAGCGATGCATAGAGACCGATCCGGCTGACCGGTTCGGCGTAGGCGAGCAGGCGTTCAGTCTGATCGCGCCAGCTGATGGTGCGGCTCAGCGCGATGGGTGAGGTGGACGGGTGGCTGATGATGCGTGACATGGTTGTCTCCGTTTTGATGCTGGGTATCGCTCACGCATTCACGTGCGTGTGCAGGTTGTAGCGAGGGGCGGGAATGGCGCTCGAGAGCTTGTTCGTCATGGCGAGCCGCGTGCTCTCGTGGCGATCCCATGCGGAATTGTCGGCCAGCGCCGGGATCGTCACGACCTCGCCGAGGTCGAGACCCGCGAGCGCCGCGTCGACCATGTCGTCGGCCGACATGACGATCTCGGCGGGCAGTTGGTGAACCGGTGTACCGGCGACATCCCAGAACTCGGTCGCAGTGGCGCCCGGCAGCACGGCTTGCACGCGGATGCCCTTGCCGGCGAGCTCGTGAACGAGTGACTGGGTGAAGGCGAGCACGAACGCTTTCGAGCCGCCGTAGACGCCGTTCAGCAGTTCCGGCGCGATCGCGGCGATGGAAGCGATGTTGATGATTGTACCGTGGCCGCGGTCGATGAATCCGGGGACCGCCGCGTGGGTCAGGCGCGTGAGCGCGCCGACGTTGAGGCGGATCATGTCCTCCATCTTGTCGATGTCGGAGGCGATCAGCGGGGCTGAGGCGCCGACGCCGGCGTTGTTGACCAGCACCGAGATGCCGGGCTCGGTTCTGAGGAGTTGCTCGACATGGCGCAGGTCGGACGCGGAGGTGAGATCGGCTTGCACCGTCTCTACCTTGCCGCCGCTTTCGTTGGCGAGCCTGCGCGCCAGCGATGCGAGCCGCTGCCTGTTGCGCGCAACGAGGATGAGGTCGTGGTCGCGCTTCGCCAGGCGGTCGGCGTAGATCGCGCCGATTCCGGTCGAAGCACCGGTGATGAGGGCAATGCCTTTTCTGGTCTGGGTCATTTTCGTCTCTCCGTTTCGGTGCGGAGAGGAATAGGTGCTTCCGGAAATGACGGGTATCTGGCAAAATCGGGATGTATCCTTCCAGAATATGGAAGTTTCCCATGGATCGTCTCGAAAGCATGTCGGTGGTTTTGGCGGTGGCGGAGGCCGGCAGCCTGTCCGCCGCCGCACGCCGTCAGAAAATGCCGCTGGCAACGGTGAGCCGGAAGGTGTCGGAGCTCGAGGAGCACCTGCGCACCAAGCTCTTTCACCGATCGAGCCGCGTCCTCGTTCCCACCGACGCCGGGCGCTCCTACATCGCCGCGGCCAAGCGAATTCTCGCCGATCTCGCCGAGGCCGAGCGCGTTGCCTCCGGCGAATACACCACGCCGCGCGGAGATCTGAGCGTCACGACGCTCGTCGCACTCGGTCGCCTGTGCCTGCAGCCAATTCTGGCCGAGTTCCTTGCGGCATTCCCGGAAGTGGACGTTCAGCTCAACCTGCAGGACCGGACGCTCAATCTCCTGGACGAGCACATTGACGTCGCGCTTCGCGTCGGGGATCTCGCCGACAGCGGCCTGATCGCCGTGCGAGCGGGAGAAATTCGCCGCGTGGCCTGCGCCAGTCCGGCCTATTTGGAATTGCGCGGGATACCGAAGTCCCCCGACGATCTCTCTGCGCATGACTGCATCAGCTATCCTCCGCTTCAGTCGCCGAACATCTGGAGGTTCAAACGAGGGCAGACCGAGTATGCTGTCCCGGTGCGGTCGCGCTTCATTGCGAGCAATCTCGAATCGGCCTTCGATGCCGCGCGCGCAGGCATAGGAGTCACCGTCGCGTTCTCATACCTCGTCGCCGACCCGCTGCGGTCCGGAGAGCTGGTCGCGCTTCTGCAGGACTTTCAGCCGCCGCCGCAGCCGGTCAACTTCGTCTATTCGCCCAACCGCTTCATGCCGGCCAAACTGCGAGCCTTTCTCGATTTTGCAGTACCGCGCCTGAGGGCGCGCCTGGCCGACATGCCCCGGGACGTGGCGTTGCGGAAGCAGCGGACGTGACTGTGTCGGGCGCGGACATCAGAAATGCAGGTTGAGACGCAGTAGCGCCTGGTGCCGCTCGAACTGCTCCAGGTTGAGGCTGCGGCTGTCGCCGACCGCGCTGCCTGTAACTTGCATCTGCCAGGTGCCGGAGATGCCGACTTCCTTCGAGATGGTGTAGGAGAAGGTCGGGCCGGCGAAGACCGCATCGCCTACGAAGCGGTCGAGTGCGCCGCCGTCATACGCCCGCGCGTAGCGAACGCCGAGGCCGAGCACGAGCTCGGGCTGCACTGCGTACGAGATCGCTGCCTGCAGCTGCATCTCGGAATCGTGTCGCCAAAGATTGGTGACGATCTCGCGGGTTCCGCCGGTCCCGTACCAGACGTTGAAGGCCGCAAACAGCCTGTCCTTGACCAGCTCGCGATCGAACAGCGCGGCAAACTCTGCGCCATATTGCTGGATATGCACGCCGCTGGCGTCGTCGATCCGGCTCCAGCCGGGCTGTGCGTGGAGGGTGAGCCCAAAGGGTGCGACGGCGCGATCGACCAGCTTGTAGCGCAGTTCGAGCGCGGCGCCGCCGAAAGCGACATCCGAATGATCGGCAAGTCCCGGAACGCCGTTGATGCGCTGTCCGCTCAGAGCAAATCCCGGTGCGATCCGGAAATTGTCCGAGACCGTGTACTTGACCTGATTGAGATTGGCCCAGGCCGCGTAGGTGCCGGAGCGCTTGCCGAACGCGCCGACATTTTCGAATTCCACTTCGATTTCCCCGGGCTTGCCGATGTCGGATCCCATGCTGAAACCGAAGATGTGCTCGGTGTCGATCTCCGCATGGGTCGACGGCAACCCGCCCGCCAGCTTGTCGACGCCGAGGCCGGGTGCGGAGCCGGGCCAGGGAGCGGCATAGGCGAGGCCGCGTGCGCCCTCGTCAGCGGAAGCGGAGCTCGCCAGATGACCGGCGACGATGGCTGCCGCTGCCATTGCGCTCGGGAATCTCGATTTTCTCACCACAACAGTCCACCAACCCACGCAAACCAGGGCACTAATCGACGCAGGGGGCTGTGGGTTCGCGCGCAAGCGCCCTGCGATTGCAAGTCATTCGCAAGAAGATCCCATAGAATTGCCGGGAATGCAACTACTTGCTAATCGTTCTTAGTTGCGTTCGAGGCCAGAGAGCGAGGGAAATCTGAAGGTGCGCAGCTGTGCTGGTGGCCACGAGGTTCAGGCTGCTTGCACCATGAGAATTGGAGCTGCGTCGAGTTCCACCGAATCCGCGCCAGAGAGGTCGGAAAGCCGGAGCACTCCACACTCGTTCGGGGAGCGTCGAAATCGGCAAACCAGATGCAGGATCACCTTCGGAAGTTGAACCTGCGACGAGCCGTGCTGTGGCATGCTCGCTCGAGGAGGGCCCCGGCCACCAAGCGTCAGGGCTGCAACTCGGCTTATTGACAATCAGGGGGCTGGCCTTACCACGGCGACAAAGCTGAAGGGAGCGACCTGATGACGAGCGGCTTGCGCAAGGGTTTGACCAGCTACGGCGATGCCGGCTTCTCGCTGTTCCTGCGCAAGGCGTTCATCAAGGCGATGGGCTACTCCGACGACGCGCTGGAGCGCCCGATCGTCGGCATCACCAACACCTATAGCGACTACAATCCCTGCCACGGCAATGTCCCTGACATCATCGAAGCCGCCAAGCGCGGCGTGATGCTGTCGGGCGCGATGCCGTTCGTGTTTCCGACCATCTCGATCGCCGAGAGCTTTGCGCATCCGACCTCGATGTACCTGCGCAATCTGATGGCGATGGACACCGAGGAGATGATCCGCGCCCAGCCGATGGATTCGGTGATCGTGATCGGCGGCTGCGACAAGACGCTGCCGGCGCAGGTGATGGCTGCGATCAGCGCGGATCTGCCGACGGTGGTGATCCCGGTGGGGCCCATGGTGGTCGGCCATCACAAGGGCGAGGTGCTGGGCGCCTGCACCGATTGCCGCCGTCTATGGGCGAAATATCGCGCCGGCGACATGGACGACGTCGAGATCGAGGCGGTGAACGGGCGCCTCGCGCCGTCGGTCGGCACCTGCATGGTGATGGGCACGGCCTCGACCATGGCCTGCATGATCGAAGCCATGGGCCTGTCGCTACCGATGAGCGCAACGATCCCGGCGCCGCATGCCGAGCGCTTCCGTCTCGCCGAGGCGAGCGGCAAGGTGGCCGCCGAGATGGCGAAGACGAAGGGGCCGAAGCCCAGCGAGTTGCTGACGCCGGCCTCTTTCAGGAATGCGCAGGTCGTCCTCCAGGCGATCGGCGGCTCGACCAATGGCCTGATCCATCTGACCGCGATGGCGCATCGCTCGCCGCACCGGCTCGATCTCGAAGTGTTCGATCAGATCGGCCGCGAGGTGCCGGTGCTGGTCGATCTCAAGCCGTCCGGCGAGCATTACATGGAGCATTTCCATCACGCCGGCGGCGTGCCGAAATTGCTGGCGCAGCTCGGCGATCTCGTCGATCTCGACGCCAGGACCATCTCGGGCCAGACGCTGCGCGATGTCGTGGCGAATGCAGAGGACGTGCCTGGGCAGGACGCGATCCGTTCGCGTGACAATCCGATCAAGAAGGAAGGCGGCCTCGCCATCCTGCACGGCAATCTCGCACCGCGCGGCGCCGTCATCAAGCAGTCGGCCGCGAGCCCGAAACTGTTGCGGCACACCGGGCGGGCAGTCGTTTTCGAATCGGTCGAGGACATGACCTTGCGGGTCGACGATCCCGATCTCGACGTCACCGCCGACGACGTACTGGTGCTGCGCAATGCCGGCCCGAAAGGCGCGCCGGGCATGCCGGAAGCCGGCTATCTGCCGATCCCGAAGAAGCTCGCGCGCGGCGGCACCAAGGACATGGTGCGCATTTCGGATGCGCGCATGAGCGGCACCGCGTTCGGCACCATCGTGCTGCATATCACGCCGGAATCCGCCGTCGGCGGCCCGCTGGCGCTGGTGCAGAACGGCGACATGATCCGCCTCGATGTGGAAAAGCGCAGCATCGAGCTGCTGGTCGATGTCGCCGAGCTGGAGCGGCGACGCGCCGCGCTGAAGCCGGCCGCCGTCCCCGAGGAAACGCGGCGCGGCTACGCCTGGCTGTTCAACGAGACCATCATGCAGGCCGACGAGGGCTGCGACTTCGACTTCATGCAGAGGACCGGGAAGCAGACGGAGAAGCGTTGATCGGGCGCGCGAACGAACGCTCGGATCGGCTGCTTCAAATTGCCGGCGGAGACAGGCTGCATCTGTCCTAGATGGCGACCTGCTCGATCCGCCACTGCGCGTCTTCGTGCAGGTAGCGGAACGGCGTGCCGTGGCTGTTCTTGAAATAGCTGCCACATAGTGCGTTTGCCATGGCTTGCATCACGGCGTCGTGGCAGACGAACAGGAGATTGTCGTCGGGATGGCGCGCGAGCCACCCCGAGACGCAGGCCAGCGACCGTCCGGCCATGGCGTCCCAGCTTTCGCCGTCGGCCGGCAGGATCGACACGAGACCCGTCGCGGATTTGACGCCGTGCTTGATCATGAGGTCGCGGACGGGGAGGCCTTCAAAGCTGCCGAAATCGTACTCGATGATGCCGTCGTCGATCGCGAGCGGCACCGCGATCACGTCCGCGATGATCTCGGCCGTCCGCGCCGCGCGTACCAGGGGGCTTGCGACGATGCGGCTGATGCCGACGCCGCGCAGCACGTGCGCGGCCTCGCGCGCTTGTCGCAGGCCATCGTCGTTCAGCGGATTGTCGGTGCGGCCCTGGAATCGCCCCTCGCGATTCCAGTCGGTCGCACCGTGACGGAGGCCGTAGAACGTGCGCGCGGGCCTCGTCACTTCGACTTGCTCGTGAACTTCTTCACGGCGGTGCGGAACGCCTCCGTGTTCATCGCCATGATGATCTTGTGCTCCTCGGCATCGAGCTGCTGCTTCACCGGCGTGGTCGCGGCCTGGTAGACCAGCTGCTTGGTGCCGGCGATCGCGGCCGGCGGGTTCTGCGCCAGCCGTTCGGCAAGCTGCCGCGTCGCCGCTTTCAGCTCGGTTGCGGGAACGGTCTTGGCGACGAGGCCCCATTCATAGGCCTGCTGCGCGGTAAAATTGTCCTCGGCGAGAAAGATCTGCAGCGCCCGGCGCGAGCCCACCGTACCGACGATGCCGACGGTCGAGCCGCCGTCCGGCGACACCCCGATCTTGGCATAGGCGGGCGTGAACCTGGCGTCGTCGGCGGCGATGCAGAGGTCGGTGACGAAGGCGAGGCCCATGCCGGCGCCGGCGGCCGAGCCGTGCACGCTGGACAGCGAGATCTTCGGCATGCGCCTGACGATCTCGATGAAGGCATGATAGTGCTTGAGCAGCTCGCCGACGACGGGCGTCACCGTGCCGGCTTCGGCGGCGGCTCCGATCGTCTGCAGATCGCCGCCGGCGCAAAACGCGCGGCCTTCGCCTTCGAGGACGACGACGCGGATGTCGTCCGCGGCTTCGATATAGGCCGCGAGCTGTTCGAGCTTCTGGGCAATCGCAAGGTTGATCGCGTTGAACGCAGCAGGGCGGTTCAGCGTGATGGTCGCGATCGGGCCGTCGATCCGCAGCAGCGCGGGATCATCGGGCTTTGAGACGGGAGCAGTCATCTGGAAAATCCCCGGCAGGAGGTCGAGGCTCGAACTAAATCGCAGAAGGCGAGGGGTGACAATCCCCAGCCGCCGCTCTTGCGCGGGGCGGAACGATAGGCTCAAATGGGCTCGCCTTCGCCAGGGAACGGACACGAGCGCCGGCTCCTCCTAAGGCCAGCAAACCAAAATCAGCGAGAGAAGCGAGAGAGGAGACGGCATGGGTTACGCTCGTGTCTTCCGGAAATGGGCTGTCCAATGACGGGCGGTCCGGTGATCATCGTCGGCGCAGGCCATGGCGGCTATCAGGTCGCGGCATCGCTGCGCCAGGCCGGCTTTTCGGAGCGCATCTGCCTGGTCAACGACGAGGCGCATCTGCCCTATCAGCGCCCGCCACTGTCGAAGGCCTACATCAAGGGCTCTGCCGGACCGGAGAGCCTGATGTTCCGGCCCGAGAAATTCTATCAGGACCAGAAGATCGAGCTGATCGCGGGCCGCGCCGCCTCGATCGACCGCGCGGGGCACAAGGTGCATCTCGGATCCGGTGAGACGCTGTCCTACGGCCACCTCGTGCTGGCGACCGGCGCGCGCAATCGCCTGCTCGACCTGCCCAATGCCAACCTGCCCGACGTGAGATATTTGCGCATCCTCGACGACAGCGAGGCGCTGCGCAAGATCATGCCGTCGAAGTCACGTGCGGTGATCATCGGCGCCGGCTTCATCGGCCTCGAATTCGCCTCCACCGCGCGGATCAAGGGCCTCGAAGTCGATGTGCTCGAGCTCGCCCCGCGCGTGATGGCGCGCGCAGTGACCGCCGAGGTCTCGGAATATTTCCAGGACCGCCATCGCGAGGCCGGCATCCGCATCCATCTCGGCGTGCAGGCCACCTCGATCGAGGCGGAGGACGGCAAGGTCACCGGCGTCTCCTTGAGCGACGGACGGCATCTGCCGGCCGATCTCGTCGTGGTCGGAGTCGGCGTGCTGCCGAACATCGAGCTCGCGGCCGAGGCGGGGCTACCGGTCGCGGCCGGCATCATCGTCGACGAATATCTTGCGACGGCCGATCCTGACATCTCGGCGATCGGCGATTGCGCGCTGTTCGCAAGCCCGCGCTTCGGCGGATCGCTGCGGCTGGAATCGGTGCAGAACGCCACCGATCACGCCCGCTGCCTCGCGGCGCGGCTGACAGGCGACAAGAAGCCCTACGACAGCCATCCCTGGTTCTGGAGCGACCAGGGCGACGACAAGCTCCAGATCGCAGGGCTCACCACCGGCTACGACCGCGTCGTGCTGCGCGGTGATCCCGCCAAGAAGGCGTTCTCGGCGTTCTGCTACAAGGGCGACAAGCTGCTCGGCATCGAATCCATCAACCGCGCCGGCGACCATATGTTCGGCCGCCGCTTGCAGAGCATGGATCGCTCGATCACGCCGGAGCAGGCCGCGGACGAGAGCTTCGACCTGAAGAGCGCGCTGGCGTGAGCGCTTAGCGCGGCAAAACCGCCGTGACCTCGGCGGCCGTCGGCATCGACGGCCCGGCGCCCATCCGCTGCACGCTGATCGAGGCGGCGGCATTGGCGAAGGCGAGGGCGGCGCGCAAGGGCACATCGTCGGCCAGTTGCGCGGCCAGCGCGCCGACAAAGCAATCGCCGGCGCCCGTCGTGTCGAGCGCCTTCACGGCACGGCCGGGCACCGCAATCTGCTCGCGCCCCGCCAGCGCGAGCACGCCGCGCTTGCCGAGCGTGACGCAGATGGTCTGGTCCGCGCGCGCCTGAAGCCGCCGCGCCACGGCAATGATCCTTGTCGCCTCGTCGCTTTCGGAGAGCCCGCTGCCTGCGAGGAAGCCGAGCTCGGTCTCGTTCAGCACGAGGATGTCGACGAGCGCGAGCAGCTCGCGGGACATGGCCTGCGCCGGTGCCGGGTTGAGCAGCGTCGTGGCTCCGGCGGCACGGGCGCGCCGGAAGAACGCGGCGATGGCCGGCAGCGGAATCTCGAACTGGCTGACGGCGACGTCGCCCGCCAGCAGCGGCACGACCTCGACGTCGTCGGCGCCGACCAGCCCGTTCGCCCCGGGAATGACGACGATGGTGTTGTCGGCCTCCGCCACCGTGATGATGGCCGTGCCGGTGTGCGCCTCCGCCGTCTCCTGGACGTAACCGAGATCGATGCCCTGCTCGCCGAGAAAGGCCTTCAGCTCGCCTCCGAATGAATCCTTCCCCAGCCGCCCGATCAGCGTGGTCCGCGCGCCAAGCCGTGACGCCGCGACCGCCTGGTTGGCACCCTTGCCGCCTGGAAAATACAGCACCTGGCGGCCGGCGACGGTCTCGCCGACCCTGGGATGGCGATCGGCGGTCGCCACGACATCCATGTTGATGCTGCCGGCGACGAAGACGCGCCCCATAAGAGAGACCTCAGCGACCGCTAGACCCTGACCTCGAACTCGTGCCTGACCTTGGCGATGTCGACGAGTGTCGGCAGGCCGGCCTCGTTGCCGAGGCGCTGGATCTTGAAGGTCGAGGCGGCGCGCGCGAAATCGAAATGCTCGCGCCAGCTTTTGCCGGGATGGGCGAGGTAGGAATAGACATAGGCGCCGTGGAAGACGTCGCCGGCGCCGTTGGTGTCGATGACGCGCTCGCGCGGGATCGGCATCGCCGGCATTACTTGCACCGTTCCTGTCTCGTCGTACCAGAGCAGGCCCTTCTCGCCCATGGTGACGCCGCCGATCCTGCAGCCGCGGCCCTTGAGGTAGTCGAGCATCTTCTCCGGCGTCAGGTCCATCTGTTCGCACAGGCGTTCGGCGACGATGGCGACGTCGATATATTCGAGCAGCTCATGTGTGTTGGTGCGCAGGCCGCCGCCGTCGAGCGAGGTCAGTATGCCCGTCTCGCGGCACACCTTGGCGTAGTGGATCGCGGCGTCCGGCTGGTGGCCGTCGACATGCAGCGCGCGGCAGCCGCCGAGATTGAGCATCGGGAACGGATGGATATGCTCGTCGTCGCGGCAGCGGACGATGGCGCGCTTGCCGTCCTTGGGCATGATGAAGGAGAGCGAGGACTGGTTGACCTTGCGCCCATGCAGCGAGATACCATACTTGGCGCACATGTCCTGGAACATGCGCCCCAGCCAGTCATTGGCCGCCGTGGCGATGAGATCCGGCACGATGCCGAGCTTGGCGCAGCAGAAGGCCGCCGTCACCGCATTGCCGCCGAAGGAGACCGCGTAGTCCGAGGCCACATGCTTCTCGTCGCCGGTCGGCATGTGGTCGGTGATGAAGACGACGTCGATATAGGTCTGTCCGATGAAGAGAGCCTGCATTGCTTGTCCGTGATGCGCTTGTGGTCCCGGCCGGCGGGATTACTCTAGCACCGGTTCCGCTCCGGAGGGACGCTGAAATTATTCGCAAAACTGCCGCCCGAAGCGCTTGAGGTCAGCATGGTGCCGGAATACGACCATGTCGGGCCAATGCCAAGCCCGGACAAACGCCGTCTGTCGGTCCACGGGTTCCAAGTCGATTTAAGGGTGCAGGATGATCACCGGCCTCGATCACATCGTCGTTCTGGTGAGCGATATCGGTGCGGCCAAGGCGGCCTATCAGACGCTGCTCGCCCGCGCGCCGGCCTGGCAGAACTCCGGCGAGGGCGCTGACCGGGTGCTGTTCACCCTCGACAACATGACGATCGAGCTGATGGCGCCGAGCGGCTTCAGCGTCACCGCCGACCGCATGCGCGCACTGCTCGAGGACCAGGAGGGCATGCTCGCCAGCCTGTGCTTTCGGGTCGCGGACATCGGCAAGATGCACCGGCGGCTGGAGCGGGTGGCCCTGAGGCCGGACCCGGTTGCGGAGGTCGAAAGCAGCGATGCGGTCAGCGATGCCGTGCTGCACTGGAAGCGCACGCGTGCCGCCACGGAGCTCACGCGCGGCGTGCGCATGTTCTTCCTCGAACTGGCCGACGAGCGTCCGAAGTCGGTCGCGACCGACATCGCGCCGATCGACGCGCTCGACCACGTCGTCATCACCACCGAGGATTCCGAGCGCGCCGCCGCGCTCTACGGCGCCCGGCTCGGGCTCGATCTCGCGCTCGACCGCTCGCACCAGGACTGGGGCCAGCTGATGTTTTTCCGCTGCGGCGACCTCATTGTCGAGGTGGTGCGCCGGCCCGTCGCCGGCGGTGACCTCACGCATGACCGGCTCTGGGGCCTGAGCTGGCGGGTCGCCGACATCGACGCCACTCGTGCCCGCCTGATCGCTGCCGGCCTCGACGTCAGCGAAGTCCGCAACGGCCGCAAGCCGGGCACGCGGATCATGACGGTGCGGAACGGGACCTGCGGGATTCAGACCGTGCTGCTGGAGCGCTCGCCGAAGCCGGTGGAGTGAGGGACGTCGCTCTCTCCTCCGTCGAAGACTCCCGTAGGTGGGCAAAGCGAAGCGTGCCCACGTCTTGGCGGCTTGATGAGAAGGCGTGGGCACGGCGCAAGTGCGCCTTTGCCCACCCTACGAAATTGCGTCTGGGGCACGAGATCGTTCTCAAACGCCCGCCCGCGTGTTACACGCTGGCCTGAGAGCACCTCCAGCGAGCACCCGGTTTGGCGAAGGCAAAGCGAACTCTGAAATGGCAGCGCGACCCCGAGGGGATGCGGCTGCGCATTCTCGAAGCCGCCAAGCAGGAGTTTTCCGCCCATGGGCTCGCCGGCGCGCGCGTCGACCGCATCGCGGCAAAGGCCGGCGCGAACAAGCGCATGCTGTACTATCACGTCGGCAACAAGGACGAACTCTATCTCGCGGTGCTCGAAGGCGCCTATGACAAGATCCGCAGCGAGGAGCGGGGGCTCGATCTCGAGCATCTCGATCCGCCCGAGGCGATCCGCCGCCTGATCGAGTTCACCTGGAATTACTTCCTGCGCAATCCCGAATTCCTGTCTTTGCTCCAGACCGAGAACCTCGCGCGCGCAAAACACCTGAAGAAATCGACCAAGGTCAAGTCGATGCATTCACCCTTCGTCGAGATGATCCGCACCGTGGTGCGGCGCGGTGTCGACAGCGGCGACTTCCAGGTCGCCGTCGATCCGGTGCAACTCTACATCTCGATCGCGGCGCTGAGCTTCTTCTATCTCTCCAACTCGGCGACGCTCAGCGTGATCTTCGGCCGCGATCTCCTGGACAAGAAGGCCAAGGACGAACGGCTGGCGCATATGGTCGGCCTCGTGCTCGCCGCGCTGACAGGGCAATCCGTGGCACTGTTCGAGATTGCCAAGGCGCCGAAGTCGCGCAGCGCGGTGGTGCAGACGGCGTAGTCGCTGTTTTTCCCAATCTCCGCTGTCATCGCCCGACTTGATCGGGCGATCCAGTATTCCAGAGACGCTGGTGGGATGCGGACAAGCCGCGGCGTACTGGATTCCCCGCTTTCGCGGGGAATGACACCGGAGATCGGGCGCGACGATCCTGCCACGCTGCCATGCACTCACATCCCCTCGCGTGGCTTCCGCTGCCGGAACCCCGGCGCAAAACGTCACAGGGAAAGCGCTGGACAGTATTTATCCAACGGGTTAATTTCTGCGCACAGCGAAGAAGATGCCGGGAGTGAAAATTGGCCGAGCCGAAGCCGCAAAACGCGGTGTCCAAGATGCTGAACGCGGCCTGGGTTCGGCCGTTTCTGTTCCTGGTCTTCATCGTGGTCGCCTGGGATCTCGCGATCCGAATCTTCAGGATTCCCGCCTATCAGATCCCGTCGCCGCTCGATGTCGTCGCGGTGCTTCGCACCGAATGGCCGGAACTGCTGCGCCAGTCATGGCCGACCACCTATGCGACCGTCTGCGGCTTCCTGCTCTCGGCACTGTTCGGCATTCCCGTGGCGATGCTGATCGCAGGCTCCAGGACGGTGGAGAGCTACGTCTATCCGCTGCTGGTGTTCTCGCAGTCGGTGCCCAAGATCGCGATCGCGCCGCTGTTCGTGGTCTGGTTCGGCTTCGGCATCATTCCAAAGGTGATCTCCGCGTTCCTGCTCGGCTTTTTCCCCGTGGTGGTCTCGGCGGTGCAGGGCTTCAAGTCGGTCGATCCTGACATGGTCGATCTCGCCCGCGCCATGCAGGGCAGCCGTTTCCAGGTGTTCCGCGCGGTGAACCTGCCGCATGCGCTGCCGGCGATCTTCTCCGGCCTCAAAGTGTCGGTGACGCTCGCCGTGGTCGGCGCCGTCGTCGGCGAGTTCGTCGGCTCCAATTCCGGCTTAGGCTACGTGATGCAGCGCTCGATCGGCACGTTCGACCTGCCGACGATGTTCGCGGCGCTGGTGATCCTCGCGCTGCTCGGCGTGGTCCTGTTCTGGATCGTGGACCGGATCGAGAAGCTGGTCATTCCCTGGCATGTCAGCCAGCGCGAGGACGTGATTTTCGCCGCTTGAGTATTTTCGGCTCTGAAATGAAGCAACGAACGGCCACCAACGGCCGACGCAACAAGGGCAAGGGAGATTGACGATGAAGCGCTTGATTGGGGCTGTCTCGGCGGTGCTGATGACCTTCGCGGCCATGCCGGCGCAGGCGGCCGACAAGGTCGTGCTGATGCTCAACTGGTACGTCTATGGCGAGCACGCACCATTCTATTACGGCAAGGCCATGGGCATTTATGCCGCCGAAGGCATCGACCTCGAAATCCAGGAAGGCCGCGGCTCGGCTGCGACCACGCAGGCCGTCGCCGCCAAGACCGCTGATTTCGGCTATGTCGACGTCCCCACCATGATGCGCGCCGCGATCAAGGGCGCGCCCGTGGTTGCGACCGGCGTGCTGCTGCAGACCAGCCCGATGTCCGCGATGGGTTTCGTCGACAAGAACATCAGGAAGCCCGAGGATATCAAGGGCAAGACGGTGGCGATCACGCCCGCTGATTCCATGACCCAGATCTGGCCGCTGTTCCTGAAAAAGACCGGCCTGAAGGAGAGCGATTTCAAGACCGTTGCCGGCGACGGCCAGACCAAGCTCAACGCCGTCATCAATGGCCAGGCCGACCTTTTGCTCGGCTACGTCATGGACCAGTCGATGAAGATCAAGGACGCCACCGGCAAGGACGTCTACCCGATCAAGTTCGCCGACTACGGCATCAACATGGTGTCGTCGGGCATCATCGCCAATTCCGACTATGTGAAGGCCAATGCCGATCTCGTCCGCCGCTTCATGTCGGCGACGACGAAAGCGGTCGAAGCCGCCGAGAAGGAGCCGAAGGCCGCGGCGCAGGCGATCCTCGATGCCAACCCCAAGGGCGGCAAGATCGACACGCTGACGCAAGGCTTCGAGCTGACCATTCCGCTCTACCGGACCGCGGAGACCAAGGGCAAGCGGCCGTTCCAGGTCACCGATCAGAACATGACCGAGACCGTCAATCTGCTGGTCGAATATGGCGGCCTCGACGCCAAGGCCAAGGAGAACCCGAAGGCCTTCTACACCAATGATTATCTGCCGAAGAGTGGCACGTGAGCGATCATTCTTCGCTGTCGTCCCTGCGAACGCAGGGACCCATAACCACCGGCCTCAATTGGTGCGGAAGGTCTCTCCCCGCGTGCCCGAACGCGCCGGCACGGCGTATGGGTCCCTGCGTTCGCAGGGACGACGGGTGGAGAGGGCTGCGATGAGTCCTGCGACCAAACCAATCGATGTCAGCACACCGGCCGCGCATCTGAGACTGGTGAACGACCGGGCGGGCGATGCGTCGGGCATCAAGCTGTCAGGCGTGTCGAAGACCTATCGGACACGCGACGGCGACGTGCCGTCGCTGCGGCCGCTCGACTTCCATATCAACGACGGTGAGTTCTTCGTCGTGGTCGGCCCATCCGGCTGCGGCAAGTCCACGCTGCTCAAGCTGATCTCGGGCCTGCTGCCGCCCACGACGGGCGAGATCCTGGTCGAGGGCGAGAAGGTGACGGCGCCGCATGGCAATGTCGGCATCGTCTTCCAGAACGCGCTGCTCCTGCCATGGCGCAACATCCTGTCCAACGTGATGCTGCCGATCGACATGAAGCGGCTGCCCCGGCAAAAATATCTCGAACGCGCCAAGGCGCTCCTGAAGCTGGTAGGACTCGAAGGTTTCGAGAAGAAGCTGCCCTGGCAGCTCTCCGGCGGCATGCAGCAGCGTGCCTCGATCTGCCGCGCGCTGGTGCACGATCCCAGGATCATGCTGATGGACGAGCCGTTCGGCGCGCTCGATGCGTTGACGCGCGAACGCATGAATGTCGAATTGATGCGGATCCAGCGCGAGACGAAGAAGACGGTGCTGCTGATCACGCATTCGATTCCCGAGGCCGTGTTCCTCGCCGACCGCGTGCTGGTCATGACCGAGCGCCCCGGCGCGATCGCCGCGATCTACGACGTGCCGCTGCCGCGCCCGCGCTCGCTCGACGTGATGGCCGATCCCGTCTTCACCGAGCTCGTGCAGCGCATCCGCAAGCATTTCTTCTCGCAAGGTGCATTGGACTAGGTCTGATGGGATTTCTTGTGTCCTCAACCGCACGAACGGTGCGCTCCCTCCCCCGCCTGCGGGGGAGGGTTGGGGAGAGGGTGTCTCCGCTCGCGAGAACCCCCCAGAGGAGAAAGCCCTCACCCGGCGCTTTGCGCCGACCTCTCCCGCAAGCGGGAGAGGTGCACTGCCGCATCTCGGGAGCCAACTAACACCATGTCACCCCGCCTGAAGCTGCGAGACATCGCCTTCTTCGAACGTCCGGTGCAGTTCGCGCGGCCGTTCCGCTTCGGCGCAATCACGATCAACGCGACGCCGCAGCTGTTCGTGCGGGTCGAGATCGAGGTCGAGGGCAGGGGCGTTGCGGCGGGCGCCAGCGCCGAGCTGCTGGTGCCCAAATGGTTCGACAAGCGGCCGGAGCTGTCGCCGGCGCAGACGGTGGACGGCTTGCGCCGCTCGCTGGAGATCGCGCGCGGTCTCTACCTGGCGCGGACCGGATACCAGACCGCGTTCGATCTGCATGCCTCGTGCATCGGGGCGCAGATCGCGACCTGCGCGAAGAAGAACATTCCGGCGCTCGCCGCTGCTTACGGGCCGGCCGAGATCGACAAGGCGATCCTCGATGCGCTGCTGCGAGGCGTTGAAACCAATTTCTTCGACGGGATGGCCGGCAACATCGCCGGCATGGACGCGCGACTCTCGCCTGACCTTGTGGGGGCGGACATCGCCACGTTCCTCCGCGGCCGGGCGCCGCTGGAGCGTGTTGCCATCAGGCACACCGTCGGTCTTGACGATCCCGTAGAAGGCGAGGGCGGCGTTGCCGACCCGCGGGAGAACGCGGGTGCGCGCTATTTCAAGCTCAAGCTGTCGGGCGATCCCGCGGCCGACGCGGCGCGGCTTGCCCGGATCGGCAAGGAGCTCGATACGCTGGGGTATGACTACAAGCTGACGCTCGACGCCAACGAGCAGTACGCCGACCTCGCCGCGTTGCGAGCGCTGATCGACCGGCTTGATCATGACGCCGCGCTGCGCCAGATCGCGGCGCGATTGCTTTATGTCGAACAGCCAATGCCGCGCGACATCACGCGGCAGTCGCCGCTCGGCTCGCTGGCCGCCCACGGCTTCATCATCGACGAAGCCGACGATTCCTACGATGCTTTTCCGGCCGCCCGGGCCCTCGGCTATCGCGGCATCTCGTCAAAATCCTGCAAGGGACTCTACAAATCCATCGTCAATGCCACGCGCGCAGCGAAATGGAGCGCGGAAGGCGAAACGTTCTTCATCACCGGTGAAGACCTGACCTGCCAGGCTGGTCTTGCCGTGCAGCAGGACCTCGCGCTCGGTGCCTTCATCGGCGTCACCCACGCCGAACGCAACGGCCACCACTATGTCGACGGTTTCGGCGACACGCCTACCGCCGAAGCCCAGGCCTTCTCCGCCGCGCATTCCGATCTCTATGCCGACGCCGGGCAGGGCATCCGGCTCTCCATCCACAACGGCGATCTCCTGACGGGATCGCTTCACGCAACGGGTTTTGCGACCTCCGTCCATCCGGACTGGTCGGCACTGCGCCCGCTTGCACGGCCAACATCACTTCAGGAGCAATTGGCATGACCACCCAACGCCTCGGCCTCATCATGAACGGCGTCACCGGCCGCATGGGGCTCAACCAGCATCTGATCCGCTCGATCGTCGCGATCCGCGACCAGGGTGGCGTCCGCCTGAAGAACGGCGACCGCGTCATGCCCGATCCGATCCTGGTCAGCCGCAGCGCCGAGAAAGTCGAGGCGCTTGCCAAGCGCTTCAACATCACACGCTGGACCACCGACCTCGATGCGGCGCTCGCCGACAAGAACGATACCATGTTCTTCGACGCCGCGACCACGCAGGCGCGCCCCGGTCTGCTGACGCAAGCCATCAATGCGGGCAAGCACGTCTATTGCGAGAAGCCGATCGCCACGAACTTCGAAGAAGCGCTCGAAGTGGTCAAGCTCGCCAATTCCAAGGGAGTCAAGCACGGCACGGTCCAGGATAAGCTGTTCCTGCCGGGCCTGAAGAAGATCGCCTTCCTGCGAGATTCAGGCTTCTTCGGCCGCATCCTCTCGGTGCGCGGTGAGTTCGGCTATTGGGTGTTCGAAGGCGGCTGGCAGGAGGCGCAGCGGCCGTCCTGGAATTACCGCGACGAGGACGGCGGCGGCATCATCCTGGACATGGTCTGCCACTGGCGCTACGTGCTCGACAACCTGTTCGGCAACGTCCAGAGCGTGGTCTGCATCGGCAACACCGACATCCCCGAGCGCTACGACGAGCAGGGCAAGAAGTACAAGGCGACCGCGGACGATTCCGCCTACGCCACGTTCCAGCTCGAGGGCGGCATCATCGCTCACATCAACATGTCCTGGGTGACGCGCGTCTATCGTGACGACCTCGTCACCTTCCAGGTCGACGGCACGCACGGCTCGGCGGTCGCAGGCCTTACCGATTGCATGATCCAGGCGCGGCAGGCGACGCCCCGGCCGGTGTGGAATCCCGACGAGAAGCGGCTGCACGATTTCTACGGCGACTGGCAGAAGCTGCCCGACAACGTCACCTACGACAACGGCTTCAAGGAGCAGTGGGAGATGTTCATCCGCCACGTCTACGAGGATGCGCCCTACAAGTTCACGCTGCTCGAAGGCGCCAAGGGCGTGCAGCTCGCCGAATGCGCGCTGAAGAGCTGGAAGGAGCGGCGCTGGATCGACGTCGCCCCAATCAAGGCCTGAGGGTGGAACAATGAACAAACCCGTCCTGCCGATGTCGTCATTGTCGTTGAAGCTGCCGAAGGCCGATCGCTCGATCGAGACCTACCGGCTCGCGGCCTCGCGCACGTTTCCCGCAAAGCTCGAGGGACCGCTAAACCGCATCGCCTTCTCCGCCGTGCACACCGTCGCCGATCCCTTCGCTGACAACGATCCCTGGCTCTCGGTCGCCGTCGACTGGGACAAGACCATCGCCTTCCGCGAGCACGTCTGGGATCTCGGCCTTGGCGTTGCCGAAGCCATGGACACTGCGCAGCGCGGCATGGGGCTGGACTGGCCGACGTCGCTGGAGCTGATCACGCGCTCGGTCGGCGCCGCCAAGCGTCGCAACGCGCTGGTGTTCTCCGGGGCCGGCACGGACCATCTCGCGGTCGAGGATGCCAAGAGCCTTGACGACGTCATCCGTGCTTACGAGGAGCAGATCTCGGCAGTCGAGAAGGTCGGCGGTCGCATCATCCTGATGGCGTCGCGCGCACTGGCCAGGCTTGGCCGCAACGCCGACGACTATGCCAAGGTCTATGACCGCGTGCTGTCGCAGGTTCGCGAGCCCGTGATCATTCACTGGCTCGGGGACATGTTCGATCCCGCGCTGACGGGCTATTGGGGCACTAGGGATCTCGACAAGGCGATGGACACGGCGGTCGCCATCATCAACGGCAACGCAGCCAAGGTCGACGGCGTCAAGGTTTCGCTGCTCGACAAGCAGCGCGAGATCGACATGCGCCGTCGTCTCGACAAGCGCATCAAGATGTATACCGGCGACGACTTCAATTACGCCGAGCTGATCGCCGGCGACGAGCAGGGCTTCTCGCATGCGCTGCTCGGCATCTTCGATGCGATCGCGCCGGCGGCGTCCTACGCGTTGTCGCGGCTGGCGGCCGGCGACGAGACCGGCTTCCACGACGTGCTCGGGCCGACCGTGCCGCTGTCGCGTCACATCTTCAAGGCGCCGACGCGCTTCTACAAGACGGGCGTCGTGTTCATGGCGTACCTCAACGGCCATCAGGACCATTTCACCATGGTCGGGGGCCAGGAGAGCGCGCGATCGATGCTGCATCTGGCCGAGCTGTTTCGTCTGGCCGATCAGGCCGGTTTGCTTTCCAATCCGGAGTTGGCGACGCGGCGGATGAAGACGGTGCTCGCCTCGCACGGACTGGAGTCCTGATGCGCGATTTCTCGTCCGACCACCGCTGGCTGTCGCTGAACACGGCGACCGTCCGCAAGCAGGGTGACCTCGTCGCGATCATCGAGGCCTGTGCCAGGCACGGCATCCGCGCCATCGATCCCTGGCGCGACCAGGTCGCTGCCGTCGGTCTCGAGCGCGCCGCGCGCGCCGTGCGCGAGGCCGGCCTCGAGCTGTCGGGCTATTGCCGCGGCGGCATGTTCACCTCGGACGCCTCGCGCCGGGGCGAGGTGCGGGACGACAACAGGCGCTGCGTCGATGAAGCCAAGGCGCTGGGCGCGCCCTGCATCGTCCTCGTGGTCGGCGGCCTTCCGCAATACTCGCGGCCGGGCAGCGAAGCCTCGAAGGACATCGCGGCGGCGCGCGGACAGGTCGAGGAAGCGCTCGCCGAGATGCTCGACTACGCCCGACAGGCGAAGCTGCCACTGGCGATCGAGCCATTGCATCCGGCCTATGCCGCCGACCGCGCCTGCGTGAACACCACGAAGCACGCGCTCGACATTTGCGACCGGCTCGACCCTGATCGCAGCGGCATGCTCGGCGTCGCGCTCGACGTCTATCACATCTGGTGGGACCCGGAGCTGATGAGCCAGATCGCGCGTGCCGGCAAGGATCGCCTGCTCGCGTTCCACGTCTGCGACTGGCTGGTGCCGACAAAAGACATCCTCAACGACCGCGGCATGATGGGCGACGGCGTCATCGATATCAAATCGGTGCGTCAAGCGGTCGAAGCGCAGGGCTTTGCCGGCTATTCCGAGATCGAGATCTTCTCCAACGACTGGTGGGGCAAGCCGATGAACGAGGTGCTGCGCACCTGCATCGCGCGGCACAAGACGGTGGTCTAATGCGGTATGAGTTTGGGTTGAATCGATGCTAGCACCTCTCCCCGCTGGGGAGAGGTGAACCTGGAACAACCGACCGAGCCAAATTTCATCGTGCTCCAGGTCAGGCGCGGTGCCCTCACGGGCTTGCGACCTGTTGTAAGGTGTTGAAACGCGCCTTCTGCTCGCTGCTCAGCGTGGCGTAGAACTCGTCCAGCGCAGGTTCGACCAGCTTGGCGGCCGTCAGCATGGCTTCAAGCCTACGCTGCATCGCTTCGAGCCGTCCAACCGGCGTCAGGGGCACATCGTTCGGACAGGCCGCCTGCAAGGCTTCAACGCCCTTGGCCGTCACATCGCTGAGACGGTCGAGCGCCTCCTTCTGCTTGCCTGCAGGGTGCAGCACAGCCTCGATCCTCTGGATCGGCAGCTGGGTCAGGCTGGACTTCGGATCGCCGCAGCTCTCGCTACTCGCTTCCTGCTGCTGGGATGAGCGGTCGCCGACATTGGGGCCGAGCGCGTTGAAGCGGGCCTGCTGTTCGTCACTGAGCGAGTTGTAGAAATTCTCCAGTGCCGGTCGCACGATCTTGACGGCCTCCAGGGTCGCGCCGATGCGGTTCATCATCGCGCGCAGGCGGCCAGGGGGTGTCAGTGCATAGGTCTCCGCGCAGGAGTCCTTGAACACGCCGGCAGCGTTGGCCGCCGCGATCTTCAATTCGTCGAGCAGTGCGCGTTGCTCCGATGTCGGCTGCACCGCGCGCGCGATATCGGCAAGCGGCCAAGCGGTCACGCCCTTGTCCGGTGCGCCGCACAATTGCTCGAGCGTTTGTCGGCTCACGCTGGCGCGTGGACGGGCGCGGTCGCCGCGGGCTTGCGGATAGTCATACGGGTTGGTGCTGGCATAGGCGGAATAAGGGCTATCACCACCCCAGAACACGGTATCGACGAAATCGTCATAGGCGTAGGCCCAATAGCCGGGCTCGTAGGCATAGGACCAGAACGTGTAGTTGAAGATGTCGGAATAAGCGTAAGGCCAGAACACTGGCCCAAGCCATGCCACGAACACCGCGGGATGACGGTGACGCCAGGCTTGCCGGGGCGCCCAGCCGCTCTGGCGAGCGAGGAGGGCCGCCTGGGTCTGCGGAGTGGCATGCTCGCGGAAGCGCGCCGCGAACCGCCCGCGCTCGGCAGCCTGCACGGCGGCCGCAGTCGCCGCGGCGCGCCCGGCCGGAGCCTGCAGTCCGAGCCGCTGCTGGCGCGCCAGGTCGAGTTGCTGCGCGCGCTGCTCACGACCGAGCAAGCGGTTCTGGGTCTGGAGCATCCGTTGCTGCTCGCGTTGCGCTCGCGCGCCTTCCACCTTTTGCGATTGCAATTGCTGAACGCGCTGCTGCAGACGATCGATGCGGGTCTGGCGCTCCGTCGTTTGGCGCGACAGCGTCTCGCGCTGTCGCTGCTGCACCACCTGCTGGCGCTGCTGGATCTGCTGCTGATGCTGCTGCGCACGCTGTTCGATCTGCTCCCGTCGCGACAGCCGCTCGCTTATGGGCGGCGCGCTCGGGCGCGAGGGGGCGGCGATGTGCGGCGTCGGCCGCGGTGCCATGGCCGGACGTTGCGGTGCTGCCGGCGGGCGATGGACTTCAGGCCGTGGCGCCGCCACGTGCGGGGCGGCTCGCGGTGGCGCAGCGACATGTGGGGCCGGCCGCGGTGGCGGCGAGGCGACATGTGGTGCCGGACGTGGCGCCATGGCCGGTCGCTGCGGCATGGAAGGAGGATGGGATGCCGGCGCGGCGGGACGTGCCATCGCTGGCGGTGCCGCCGGGCGGGCCATGGCCGGTGGTGCTGCTGGCCGTGCTGCCGGCGCTGCGGCTGGACCCGGTGGCCCGCCCCTTCCATGTCCCTGTCCGGGTCCTTGGGCGAACGCGATGACGCTCGCCCCCAGCATCGAGGCACCAACTAGAACAGCCGTAAGGCAAACGCCACGCGGAAGCATGATTGTGGCTCCCAGCTCGTAATCGCCCACGACATTCAACGCACGGCTGGGGGAATCGTTCGTTGTTGGCCACGGCCGCCATTGCGATCTTCCGACGCAGGCAGTCTCAAGAGAAATCCTGCGTCAGGGTGGTGGCGAGCCGCTCCAGCGCCCAGTCGACCTGGTCGCTTGTGATCACCAGCGGCGGGGCGATGCGGATCGTTTGCTCGTGGGTATCCTTGGCGAGGATGCCCTTGCCCTGAAGCGCCTCGCAGTAGCGGCGAGCGCGGCCGGCCTCGGGATGCAGCTCGACCGCCAGCATCAAGCCGCGCCCGCGAACCTCGCGGATCGTATTGGCACGAATGTCTTTCAAGCCTTTCAGAAAGCGCGCGCCCTGCGTGGCCGCGTTCTCGATCATGCCTTCCTCGACCAGCACGCGCATTGCCGCACGCGCCACCGCGCAGGCAAGCGGGTTGCCGCCGAAGGTCGAACCATGCTGCCCGGGTCTCAAAGTCCCGAGCACGTCGTTGTTCGAGAGCACGGCCGACACCGGATAGAAACCGCCGGACAGGGCCTTGCCGAGCAGCGTCACGTCAGCCTCGATTCCCTCGTGCTGCTCGGCCAGCAGCTTGCCGGTGCGGCCGAGCCCGGTCTGGATCTCGTCGAGCACCAGCATCACGTTGTTGGCGGTGCAGAGCTGGCGCACCTCAGTGAAATAGCCGGCCGGAGGAATGATGACACCGGCTTCGCCCTGGATCGGCTCGACCAGAAAGGCGACGGTGTTTGGGGTAATGGCGTCTTGCAACGCCGCGGCGTCGCCGAACGGGATGATCCTGAAACCCGGCGCGAACGGCCCGAAATGTGTGCGTGTCTCGGGGTCGGTTGAAAAGCCGACGATGCCAAGCGTGCGTCCGTGGAAATTGTTGGCGCAGACGATGATCTCGGCCGCACCGTCCGGCACACCCTTCACCTCATAGCCCCATTTGCGAACCGCCTTGATCGCGCTTTCGACCGCCTCGGCGCCGCTGTTCATCGGCAGCACCTTGTGGGAGCCGGTGAGCGCGGCGATCTCCTCGTAGAACAGGGCGAGCTGGTCGTTGTGGAAGGCCCTCGAGGTGAGCGTCAGCCTGTGCGCCTGTTCGACCATCGCCGCCAGGATCTTGGGGTGGCAGTGGCCCTGGCTGACCGCCGAATAGGCCGAGAGGCAATCGAGATAGCGGTTGCCTTCGGTATCCCAGACCCAGACACCTTCGCCGCGCGACAAGACGACCCCGATCGGCTCGTAATTATGGGCGCCAAACCGTGCTTCCGTTGCGATGAAATCAATGACCGACGAGCTCATCTGTCGTCACTCCATTGCTGCGCGCGGGGTCCTCAACTGACTGCACCGGTGGTCTTCAGCTTGATTTGGGTATTCGCCGGCCGGCTTGGAAGCCTTCATGCGCCGATGGCGTGGCGCAGCCCGATTTGCCTGAAACGTCCGATAGTTCTGCGGATCCGCAAGGTGTCGTTCGTCGACCCGGCCTCTCCTGTGCATGGGGTTGTTTTCGTCATTTTTGCTTGGAGGCCTCAGCCGATCGCGCAGGGCACGCTCAAGAAGCCGCGGAACCGCACCCGTCCGCCCCGGACCGGCTGCCCGCTCACGGCATAGTTCGGGAAGCGCGCCAGGAAGCGCGAGATCGCGATGGCGCCTTCCAGCCGCGCCAGCGCCATGCCGGCGCATTGATGCGCGCCGGTGGCGAAGGCGAGGTGCCGGTTCGGCGTGCGTGCGATGTCGAAGCGTTCCGGGTCTGGAAACTGCGCGGGATCGCGGTTGGCCGCACCGATGCACAGCGTCACCGACGTGGCGGCATCGAGCACGACGCCGCCGAGCTCGACACGCTCCGTGGTCATGCGATTGCCGAGCTGGTTCGAGCTTTCATAGCGCAGCATCTCTTCGACGGCGGTCTTGATCATGTCGGGGTTGTCGATCAGCCGCTGCTTCTGGTCGGAATGACGGGCCAGCGCCACGAGGCCGTTGCCGATCAAATTGGTGGTGGTCTCATGGCCGGCATTGAGCAGGAAGATGCAATTGTGCAGCAGCTCCTTCTCGGTGAGCCGCTCGCCGTTCTCCTCTCCCTGGATCAGCCGCGTCAGCACGTCGCGCTCGGGATTGCCCGGCTTGGCGCGCCGCCGCGCCACCAGCGTTTCGAGATAGGCGAGGAAATCCGTCACCGCCTTGTTGCCGCGCGCCGCGGCTTCGGGCGACACCACGGGTTCGAGCGCGCCCAGGATCGCCAGCGACCAGTCGCGCAGCGGCGTGCGCTCGTCATGGGGAACGTCGAGCAGATTGCCGATCACCTCGATGGGAATGGAGGCGGCGAAATCCTCGATCAGCTCGCAAGAGCCCTTGGCGGCGATGGCGTCGAGCAGGCCGTCGACCAGCTTGATGAGGTCGCCCTCCATGCTCGCGATCGCCCGCGGCGACAGCGCGCCCATGATCAGGCGGCGCACACGGGTATGGGATGGCGGATCGTTGAAGACGAGACTGGTGGTGTGGTGCTCGTAAAGCGGGGTGTCGCCGTATTTCGGCGCGAACTCGCGCTTCTTGTCCGAGCTGAAGGATTTTGTGTTCTTGTAGGTGGTGACGAGGTCGTCGTAGCGGGTCAGGAACACGGTGCCGTTCGGCAGGCGCTTGACCGGCTCGTTCTCCCGCAGTGCACGATAAGTCGGATAGGGGTTGTCGTAGAACTCCGGCGTCAGCTTCTCGAGGTCGAAGCTGGCCGCCAGCGCCTTCGCATCTGCGTTCATCCCGCTATACTCGCCGGTTAAAGCCGATATGCCGTTTTTGTTGTTCTGGTCGGCGCATGCATACGTCTACAGTCTTTGCACCTTGCTAGCCGACCGGACAGGAAAATGCACGCACGCGCTGACGCTGCCGACACGGCCCCGAACTGGCCCGACGATATCTTCGCAACATTGCAGCGCTTCGACGTCCGGCAGGTGCCTTATGTGCCCGACGCCGGTCATTCCAGGCTGATCCAGCGCGTGCTGGACTCCTCCACCATGCGCGGCATTCCGCTGACGACGGAGGAGGAGGGGGTGGCGCTGCTCGCCGGCGCCTGGGCCGGCGGACAGCGTGGCGTGCTGCTGATGCAATCGAGCGGCGTCGGCAATTGCATCAACATGCTGTCGCTGATCCCGATCCTGCGCTTTCCGTTCCTCACGCTGGTGACTATGCGCGGCGAGTGGGGCGAGTTCAATCCGTGGCAGGTGCCGATGGGATCGACCACGCAGGGCGTGTTCGAGCTCTCCGGCGTCAAGGTGCTGCGCGCCTCGAACGCCGCCGAGGTGCCCGCCGTGCTCGATGCCGCCGCCGCGCAGGCCTACAACGCGCTCACGCCGACCGCCGTCCTTCTGTCGCAGCGCCTGATCGGCGCCAAGGTTTTCACCAAATGAGCAAGGCCAATCTCCTCGACCGCCGCAAGGTGGTGTCCACGCTGCTTGCGGACCGCAACGACGTCGTCGCGATCGGAGGCCTGGGGGCCTCCACCAACGACATGTGTGCGGCCGGCGACCATGCGCGCAATTTCTACCTGTGGGGTGGCATGGGCGGCGCCGCGATGATCGGGCTCGGCCTCGCTCTGGCGCAGCCGAAGCTGCCGGTGCTGGTCATCACCGGGGACGGTGAAATGCTGATGGGGATGGGCAGCCTTGCCACCATCGGCCTGCAAAGGCCGCCCAATCTGTCGATCGCAGTGCTCGACAACGAGGCCTATGGCGAGACCGGCGGGCAGACCAGCCACACCTCGGCCGCCGCCGACCTCGTCGGCATCGCAAAGGCATGTGGCATTGCGAACAGCCGGGCCGTCACGACCATGGCCGAGGTCGGGGCCTTTGCCAAAGCCGTCCACGACGTTTCGGCCGGGCCGCGCTTTGCCAATGTGAAGATCGACAGCGCCAGCCTGGAGCGGATCCTCCCAAGCCGGGATGGGACCTATATCCTCAACCGGATCCGCGGCGACCTCGGCTTCCAGCCGATCTAGCGGCGCTGCTGTCGGAGGGGGTGGTCACCCTGCAAGCAGCCCGAGTGGTGGTGGGAATTTCCCGTGAATTCGCAACGCACTCAGGTTGCGATGCAACATAGTGCTTGACTTCTGCGTGGGTGAGTGTTTACTCACCCACCATGAGCTCATTGCGTATGACGAGCGACCTGAGGCGTCAATTGATCCTCGGTGCCGCGAAGCGCTGCTTTGCCCGACATGGCTACACCGGCACCACGACGAAGAGCGTGGCGGCCGCCGCTGCCATTTCCGAGGCGCTGCTGTTCAAGCATTTCCCGTCCAAGGCGGCGCTCTATGCAGAAATTCTCAGCGACGAATGCGAAGCGGATCCGGCATTCATCGAGCTTCTCGAGCGGGAGCCATCGACCGCCACGCTGGTCGAGGTGATCCGCAGGATGGTCGGGCATTTCCTGCACATTGCCGATGGTCCCGATCAGGAAGAGGCCCAGCGCCTGCGACTCATGGCCACGAGCCATCTGGATGACGGCGAATTCGCGCGTTTGCTATATGCCAAGATCGAGACCCTGATTGGGGCGGCTTTTGTCGGCTCGCTCGAGCGCGCCGTGGCCGCCGGGGATGCGCGGCCCTACGCTGGCGATCCGCTCAACCTGTTCTGGTTTGCGCATCATGCGGTGATGACCGCGGCGCTGACCAGGCTGCCGGCCACGCCTTGTCTCGCTTACGGCAAGGCGAACCACCTGGAGCGGCAGCTCTGTGAGTTTCTCCTGAGGGGTATAGGACTTAACGACGCCGCAATTGCTTCGCATCTGGGCCGCGATCAGGCCGCGGATGCCGGCAAGGCGGCGATTGCAGAAAGTGCATGACATGAACATCGTAACCGAACACAAGATTTCGGGCGAACCGATCGACAGCAAGGCTCCCAAGCGTCCGGTCCGGCCGGTGCTCTGGTTCATCATCGTCGGCACGCTTCTGGCCGCGCTCGTCGGTGGACTCGTCTGGTTCAACTATTTCCGCGGCCAGATGATCCAGCAGTTCTTCGCCAACAACAAGCCACCGCCGACGGCCGTCAGCGCGGCCGAAGCGAAGTCCGAGGTGGTGCCGAACCTGCTCACCGCGGTCGGCAGCCTCGTCGCCGTGCATCAGGTCGACGTCAGCGCCGACGTCAACGGCCGCGTCACGGAGATCAAGTTCGAGCCGGGTACGCGTGTCGAGGCCGGCACGCCGCTGGTCCAGCTGTTCGACGCGCCCGAGCAGGGCGACCTCGCCAATTACAAGGCGCAGGCGACCGTCGCGCAGCTGTCGCTTGACCGCGCCAAGCAACTGGCGGCGCGCCAGTTCGGTCCGCAGGCGACCGTCGATACCGCGCAGGCCGCCTACGACCAGGCGCAGGCCGGCATCGCCAAGACCGAGGCGTTGATCTCGCAGAAGCTGGTGCGCGCGCCGTTCTCCGGCGATCTCGGCATGCGCAAGGTCGAGGTCGGCCAATATCTGACGGCAGGTACGGCGATCGTGTCGCTCACCGATCTGTCCGAGCTGTGGGCCAACTTCACGGTGACGGAAAAGGACTCCGGCAACCTCAAGGTCGGCCAGGCCGTTCGGCTCAAGGTCGACGCCTATCCGGGCCGCACCTTCGAGGGCAAGATCACCACGATCGAGCCGCAGATCTCGACCGACACCCGCAACATCCGCGTGCAGGCGACGATCGCCAATCCGGAGAAGATCCTCAAGCCCGGCATGTTCGTGACCACCACGGTGGTGCTGCCGGACAAGCCGGCCGTGATCACCGTGCCCGAGACGGCGGTCGACTACACCCTGTACGGCGACTCGGTGTTCGTGATCGCCGAGAAAAAGGAAGCGGACGGCAAGTCCAGCCTCTCGGCGGTGCGCACCTTCGTGCAGACCGGCAACCGGGTCGAGGGTCGTGTCGAAATCCTCAAGGGCCTGAAAGCGGGCGACAAGGTCGTCGCCGTCGGCCAGCTCAAGCTGCAATCGGGCGCGCCGGTATCGATCTCGACCGACCCGGCTCCGCCGATCCCGGCGCAGCCGCCGCGCTACTGACGACATCCTCGCGTGATCCGGCCCGGCCGGATCACGTCTCTTGAGACATAGAAATCCAGATCGGAAATCGAGATCGCCGCGATGGCCCTTACCGATATTTTCATCAAGCGCCCGGTTCTGTCGGTCGTCGTCAGCCTGCTGATCCTGCTAATCGGCCTGCGCGCGGCGATGATGCTGCCGATCCGGCAATATCCGAAGCTGTCGAACACGGTCATCAACATCACGACCGTCTATCCCGGCGCGTCCGCGGACCTGATCCAGGGCTTCATCACCACGCCGATCGAGCAGGCAGTCGCCTCCGCCGAGGGCGTCGACTACATCACCTCGTCCTCCGTGCTCGGCACTTCGACGATTCAGGTCTACATCAAGCTGAATTTCGATCCGAACCAGGCGCTCACCGAGGTGCTGGCGAAGACGAACTCGGTGAAGTACCTGATCCCGAAGGAATCCAACGATCCGATCGTCACCAAGACAACCGGCCAGACCACGGCCGTGATGTATCTCGGCTTCTCGTCCGAGGAACTGTCCGGTTCGGCGATCTCCGATTATCTGACGCGCGTGGTGCAGCCGGTGCTGTCGACCGTCGACGGCGTCGCCTCGGCCGACATTCTCGGCGGCCAGACCTTCGCGATGCGTCTGTGGCTCGATCCCGTGAAGATGGCCGGCCGTAATGTGTCGCCGGCCGACGTCGCCGCGGCAATCACCGCCAACAACTTCCAGTCCGCGGCGGGCCAGACCAAGGGCTATCTCATCGTCTCGAACGTCTCGACGAATACCGGCCTCACCGACGTCAACCAGTTCAAGAAGATGATCGTCAAGGCCAAGGACGGCGGCTTCGTGCGGATGGAGGATATCGCCACCGTCGAGCTTGCCGCCCAGAGCACGGACGCCAGTGTTGCCTTCAACGGCGAGCACGCGATCTTCATCGGCGTGCAGGCAACGCCTCAGGGCAACCCGCTGACGCTGGTCAAGGGCGTGCGCGCGCTGTTCCCCGAGCTCGAGCGCAATCTGCCGCCGTCGATGAAGATGAAGGTCGCCTACGACTCCACCAAGTTCATCCAGTCCTCGATCGACGAGGTGGAGAAGACGCTGGGCGAAGCGGTGATCATCGTGATCGTGGTGATCTTCCTGTTCCTCGCTTCGCTTCGCTCGGTCATCATTCCCGTCGTCACCATTCCGCTGTCGATGATCGGTGTCTGCACCCTGATGCTGGCGTTGGGCTTCAGCTTCAATCTCCTGACCCTGCTCGCGATGGTGCTGGCGATCGGCCTCGTCGTCGACGACGCCATCGTCGTGGTGGAGAACATCCATCGCCACCTTGAGGAGGGCAAGACACCGGTTCAGGCCTCGCTGCAAGGTGCGCGCGAGATCGTGGGCCCCGTCATCTCCATGACGATCACGCTCGCGGCGGTGTACGCGCCGATCGGCTTCCTCGGCGGCCTCACCGGCTCGCTGTTCCGCGAATTCGCCTTTACCCTCGCGGGCTCAGTGATCGTGTCGGGCGTGATCGCGCTGACATTGTCGCCGATGATGTGCTCGATGCTGCTGAAGAACACCGAGGAGGGCCGCTTCGCAAAGCTGGTCAACAGGGTCTTCGGTGCGATGACGCGCTGGTACGGCCGTAAGCTCGATCGCTCGCTCGACTACAAGGCCATCACCGGCCTGTTTGCGATCACGATCCTCGGCCTCGTCGGCTTCCTCTACATGCACACCTCGAAGGAGCTGGCACCCGAAGAAGACCAGGGCATCGTGTTCGCGGTGACCAAGGCACCGAAATACGCCAACATCGATTATGTCGATTTCTAC
The DNA here is from genome assembly GCF_028128965.1 of Bradyrhizobium sp. CCBAU 25338. Taxonomy (NCBI): domain Bacteria; kingdom Pseudomonadati; phylum Pseudomonadota; class Alphaproteobacteria; order Hyphomicrobiales; family Nitrobacteraceae; genus Bradyrhizobium; species Bradyrhizobium sp. CCBAU 25338. Next base: position 71,167 of record NZ_LFKY01000039.1, on the reverse strand, counting down.
GGCGACAAGCTCGACAAGGAGTTCCAGAAATTCCCCGAGACCGATCTGCGCTTCGTGCTGAATGGCATCAACGGCCCGCAGGGCGGCATCGCCGGCATGCTGCTCAAGCCCTGGGACGAGCGCACGCGTTCGTCGATCCAGCTCAAGCCGCTGGTGCAGGCCGAGCTCTCCAAGATCGAGGGCGTGCAGGCCTTCGCGTTCAACCTGCCGCCGCTGCCGGGTGGTCCGGGCGGCCTGCCGATCCAGATGGTGATCAACTCCACCGCCGGGTTCCAGACCGTCTATGAGCAGATGGAGAAGCTGAAGGAGGCCGCGCGCAAGAGCGGCATGTTCATCGTCTCCGACAGCGACCTCGCCTACAACCAGCCGAACGTGAAGGTGACCATCGACCGTACCAAGGCGCAGGACCTTGGCGTCAGCATGCAGAACCTCGGCGCTACGCTCGCGGTGCTGCTCGGCGGCAACTACATCAACCGCTTCAATCTCGAGGGCCGGTCCTACCAGGTGATCCCGCAGGTGCCGCGCGCCAAGCGGCTGTCGCCGGAATCGCTCGGCGGCTACTACGTGACGACCAATACCGGCCAGCAGCTGCCGCTGTCGACGGTGGTGTCGATCGAGACCAAGACCGACCCGAATTCGCTGACTCACTTCAATCAGCTCAATTCGGCGACGTTCTCGGCCGTGCCGATGCCGGGTGTGACCGTCGGTGCGGCGGTGGACTTCCTCGAAGGCGAGGCCAAGAAGCTGCCGCAGGGCTTCAGCCACGACTATCTGGCCGACTCCCGGCAATATGTGCAGGAAGGCAATCAGCTCGCGATCACCTTCGGCTTCGCGCTGATCATCATCTTCCTGGTGCTGGCCGCGCAGTTCGAGAGCCTCCGCGACCCGCTGGTGATCATGATCTCGGTGCCGATGGCGATCGTCGGCGCGCTGATCCCGCTGTTCTTCGGCGCGGCGACCATGAACATCTACACCCAGGTCGGTCTGCTCACCCTGGTCGGCCTGATCACCAAGCACGGCATCCTGATGGTGGAGTTCGCCAACGAGCTCCAGGTCAAGGAGCGGCTCGACCGCCGCTCCGCCATCGAAATGTCGGCCCGCATCCGCTTGCGGCCAATCCTGATGACGACGGCCGCCATGGTCACCGGCCTGATTCCGCTCCTGACCGCGACCGGCGCAGGGGCGGCCAGCCGCTTCTCGATCGGTCTGGTCGTCGTAGCCGGAATGTCGATCGGCACGCTGTTCACGCTGTTCGTGCTGCCGGCGGTCTATGTGGTGCTGGCGACCGACCATCGCGCGGCGGCCGATTCGGAGCGGAACAAGCAGGTCAACGAGCTCGACCTCGACTCCAAGGTGCTGCGGCCGACCTGAGGCTGCAAGACAAGCCAGTCCAGGGGCGGCAGCGGACATCCGCTGCCGCCCCTTTTCGTTGTGTCCTGGGGGAGGCCCTTTCCTGCGCTTGCGAGAGACAAGGTCCAGTCTTCTTGCTAGGTTTCGCGGGATGAGCCTTTCCCTCCACTCCGACACACCTCGAGCCGGGACGCTGCCGAGCGCGGCCCAGGGCAAGGCAGCGTCCGGCGGAACGGCGGGCCGCGGAATCAGGATGCGGCTGTTCACCAAATACGTCGCGCTGTTCGTGGCCGTCGTCGCCATCGCTCTGCTCGCCAATGGCTTGTTCGAGGTCTTCTTCTATTATCGCGAGCACAAGGCTTCGCTGATCAGAGTCCAGCACGAGCAGGCCGAGGCGGCCGCGGCCAAGATCGGCCAGTTCGTCAAGGAGATCGAGAGCCAGCTCGGCTGGACCACGCAACTGCCCTGGTCGGGAGGCTCGATCGAGCAGCGCCGGTTCGATGCGCTGCGCCTCCTGCGCCAGGTGCCTGCCATCACCGAGCTTGCCCAGGTGGATTCGACCGGCAAGGAGCGGTTGCGGGTCTCGCGGCTGGCGATGGACGCGCTCGACAGCGGAATCGACCTGTCGGCCGACCCGAAGTTCACCGAGGCGGTCGCGCACAAGGTCTATTACGGCCCGGTTTATTTCCGCCGGGAGTCCGAGCCCTACATGACGCTGGCGCTGGCCGGCGCCCGCAAGGATGCCGGCGTCAGCATCGCGGAGGTCAATCTCAAGCTGATCTGGGACGTTGTGTCCCAGATCAAGGTCGGCGAGCACGGACACGCCTACGTGGTCGGTCCGGAGGGACGACTGATCGCGCATCCCGACATCAGCCTCGTCCTGCGCAATACCGATATGTCCGGACTCCCCCAAGTACGTGCCGCGCTGGCCGGGAGCGGTACCGTCGCCGGCGCGCTTTCCGAAGCGCGCAACATCCAGGGCCAGAAGGTGCTGACCGCATCGGCCCCGATCGAGCCGCTGCATTGGACCATGTTCGTCGAGCTTCCGGTCGAGGAGGCCTATGCCGCGCTCTATGCTTCATTGCAGCGGCTTGCGATCGTGCTGCTCGCAGCATCCATCTTCGCAGTGCTCGCCGGGATCTTCCTGGCGCGCCGCATGGTCGTGCCGATCCAGGCCCTGCGCAGCGGTGCCGAGCGGATCGGGGGCGGCGATTTCTCTCAGCGCATCTCGATCAGGACCGGCGACGAGCTTGAAGAGCTCGCTGACCAGTTCAACGACATGGGTGCACGCTTGCAGGAATCCTATGCTGACCTTGAGAACAAGGTCGAGCAGCGCACCGCGGAACTCCGCCAATCCCTCAACGATCTGCGCACCGCGCAGAACCGCCTGATCCAGACCGAGAAGCTTGCATCTCTCGGCCAACTCACCGCCGGCATCGCTCACGAGATCAAGAACCCGCTCAACTTCGTCAACAATTTCTCCGCAGTTTCGACGGAGCTGATCGACGAGCTCAAAGAAACGCTGCGATCCGCCGCTCTCGACGGCAAGACGAAGGAGGAGGTCGAGGAGCTGACCGGCATGCTCAGGGGTAACCTCGAGAAGGTGGTGCAGCACGGCAAGCGCGCCGATTCCATCGTCCGGAACATGCTGCTGCATTCGCGCGAAGGCTCCGGCGAGCATCGCGCCGTCGACATCAATGCCGTCGTGGAGGAAAGCCTCAATCTAGCCTATCACGGCGCGCGCGCCGAAAGGCCGGCATTCAACGTCACGCTCCAGCGCACGTTCGATCCCGCTGCCGGCATGGTCGACGTCTATCCGCAGGAGATCACGCGCGTCTTCCTCAACCTGATCTCGAACGGCTTCTACGCGGCGGCCAAGCGCAAAGAGAGCGACGGGGACACCTTCGCGCCCACCTTGAGCGCGGCAACGAAGAATCTCGGCGGCAGCGTCGAAATCCGGGTCCGCGACAACGGCACCGGGATTCCCCCCGAGGTGAAGGAGAGGATGTTCAACCCCTTCTTCACCACCAAGCCGGCCGGCGAGGGGACGGGGCTCGGTCTGTCCATGAGCCATGATATCATCGTGAAACAGCACGGCGGCACGATCGACGTGAACACCGAGCCCGGTGTATTCACCGAATTCATCATCACCCTGCCGCGGGCGATGGCAACAGGCAGCACGACTGGCAGTACACCCGGAGGCAAGTCTTGAACGTTTACATCCTGGTCGTCGATGACGAGCCCGACGTCGAGGCACTGTTTCGGCAACAGTTCCGGCGCGACCTGCGCGCCGGCCGCTTCCAGATGGAGTTCGCGCTCTCGGCCCCCGAAGCGCTGAAGCGTGCCGCCGAGGTTCGCGATCCCTCGCTGATCCTGATCCTGTCTGATATCAACATGCCCGGCATGAGCGGGCTCGACATGCTGCCGAAAGTGCGTGCCGCGCATCCGGACGTTCCCGTCATCATGATCACGGCCTATGGCGACGCCGAGACGCGCCGAAAGGCGATCGAGCGCGGTGCCGTCGGTCTTCTCACCAAGCCGATCGACTTCGCGCTGCTGCGGCAGGAGATCGACACGAGGCTCGAGCAAGCCGCATGACTGCGACCATCCTCTTCGTCGACGACGAGCCTGACCTCGAGGCGCTGATCCTGCAGAAATTCCGCAGGCAGATTCGCGATGGGAAGCTCGCTCTCATATTCGCGCGCGACGGCCTGGAGGCACTGGAGTCGCTCGAGCTGAACCCGCATGTCGACATGGTGGTTTCCGACATCAACATGCCGCAGATGGACGGGCTGTCGCTGCTGGCGAAGCTCCAGGAGGCCGAGGACAAGAAGTCGACCATCATCGTCTCTGCTTATGGCGACATGAGCAATATCCGCATCGCCATGAACCGCGGCGCGTTCGACTTCCTGACCAAGCCGATCGACTTCGCCGATCTGGAGACCACGATCGAGAAGACCATTCGTCATGTGGAGATGCTGCGCGAAGTGCGGCGGCGCCAGATGGAAGCAGAGCACGCCCATGCCTCGCTGTCGCGTTTCTTCTCGCCGGAGATCGCAAGGCGTTTGGCGGCGGATGTCGATGGCGACGGCATGGAGGTGCAGTGGCGCGATGTCGCCACCCTCTTCACCGACATCACCGGCTTCACTTCGTTGGTCGAGTCCGCGGCCCCGCAGACACTGGGCGAGCTTCTCAACGAATATTTCGGCGGCATGACCGAGATTGTCTTCGCTCATGAGGGGACGGTTGCCAAGATCATCGGCGATGCGATCCAGGTGCTGTTCAATGCACCCGGCGACCAGCCGGACTATGCGACGCGTGCAGTCGCCTGTGCCCATGACCTCGACGCCTGGGCCGAGGACTTTTCGGCGCGCTGGAAGGCGAGAGGCGTGAATTTCGGGACCACCCGCATCGGTGCGCATGCTGGCCCCGCGCTGGTCGGAAATTTCGGCGGCAACCGCTTCTTCGACTACACGGCCTATGGCGACACCGTCAATACGGCAGCGCGGCTGGAGGCGGCCAACAAGCATCTGGGAACGCGCATCTGCGTCAGTGCCAGCGTGGCCAAGGAGGCTGCGAACTTCCATGGTCGGCCGGTGGGCGACCTGATGCTGCGCGGGCGCAGCGAGCCGCTGCGTGCGTTCGAACCGTTGCCCCAGGCGAAATTCGAAGCCCCGGCGACGGCGCAATATTCCGAAGCTTTTGCCAAGATGGAGGCCGGCGATGCCGCCGCCATGCCGGCCTTTGCCGCGCTGGTCGGGATGCATGCCGACGATCCGCTGGCCGGTTTTCACCTGAGGCGTTTGCTCAACGGCGCCAAGGGCACTCGCATGCAATTGGAATAGGAGTCCGTTATGACGCGCGAATTCTCCGCCGGAAATTATCGTTTCATTCCATCCGTGTTCCAGTATTCCGCCGGCGCCGCCGCGGACGAGGGCTTTGAGATCGAGCGCGTCCGGTTCGACCGCCTGGTGCCGCTCGCGGAAGGATTTGCGCTGGCCGCAAAGTTCATCCAGGAGGCGGGGCGTCCATTGACAGCGTTCTGTGCCTGCGAACTGCGCTCGCCGGCGGCCTTCAGCGAGGAGGGCTTTCGTGCGTTCAACCTGCACTATGTGAAGACGTTGTCCGAGTGGGGCATCTTCGACGGCACGATCAATCCGGTGGCGCGCAGCAATGTCTGTCCGGAGATCGATCCGCCGTCAGAGCCGTCCTTCTATGCATTCTCTTTCACGCGACCGACGCAATCAAACGCACCCAGCTTCGTCATCGCCGGCGGCGCCGAGGCACGCGAGGGCAGCGGTACCTATGTCGAGCGCACCGTGCGCTACCGTGATCTCAGTCCGGAAGGCTTGCGGGAAAAGGTTCGCTTCACCACGACCTCGCAAATGGAGAGCCGGATGGCCGCCTTCGGCTTCGGCTGGAAGGACACGACCGGCGTGCAGGCCTATTCCGTGCACGACTTCCACCACGCGATGGTCGATGAGCTGGTCCGTCGCGGCGCATTGCGTTCCGGCCTGACCTGGCACTTCGCGCGTCCGCCGGTGGTCGATCTCGAATTCGAGATGGATTGCCGGCGGGTGATGCGCGAGGTTGTGATCTAGCGCTGCCGCGGATCGAGCGCGTCGCGAAGGCCGTCGCCGAGCAGGTTCAGCGACAGCACCACGAGAAAGATCGCAAGCCCGGGCCAGATCGCCATCCAGGGCGCCTGGGTCAGGAAGCGTTGCGCGGCGTTGAGCATGCTGCCCCAGGACGGCGCGGGCGGCTGCTGGCCGAGGCCGAGGAAGGACAGGGCGGCTTCCGCGATGATGGCGGCGGCGATCGAGAGCGTCGCCTGCACCAGCAGCGCGGGCAGGATGTTCGGCAGGATATGGGAGAACGCGATCCGCCATGGCGGATTGCCGAGCGCCCGCGCGGCCTCGACATAGTCCTCGGCCTTGACGACGAGCACCTGGCCGCGGGTCAGGCGGATGAAGATCGGGGTCGCCGAGATGCCGATCGCGATCATGGCATTGCCGAGGCTCGGCCCGAGGAATGCCGCGAGCGCGATCGCCAGGATCAGGAACGGGCAGGCCAGCATCGCATCGGTGATCCGGCTGATCAGCGCATCGGTGAAGCCGCCGCGATAGCCGGCGAGAAGGCCGAGCGGCACGCCAATGCCGAGCGCGATCGCGACCGAGATGAGGCCTGCGAGCAGGGAGGCGCGCGCGCCGTAGACGACGCGGCTCAGGATGTCGCGGCCGAGCTCGTCGGTGCCGAACCAGTGCGCTGCCGTCGGCGGCTTGCGCACCAGGCTCCAGCTCGTCGCGATGGGATCGTAGGGAACGACGAGTGGCGCGAGCGCCGCAAGGAGGATGAATGCCGTGATCACGACAAGCCCGAACACGGCCGCCTTGCGCTTGAACAGCCGCCGCCGGGCGCGGCGCGCCGGGCTGTCCAGCTCGTAGGCTTGGGCGGCGGGGCTGGCGGGCAGCGCAGTGTCGGTCATCGCCTAGCCCCTCAGCCGCGGATTGACGAGGACATAGGCGACGTCGGCGACAAGGTTCAGGGTGATGTAAACCGTGGCCGTCACCAGCACCACGCCTTGCACCACGGCGTAGTCGCGATTGAACACGGCGTCCACGATCAGCTTGCCGAAGCCGGGAATGGAGAAGATCTGCTCGGTCAGCACCGCGCCCGACAGCAGCGTGCCGAGCTCGAGCGCGCCGAGCGTGATGATCGGCGTCAGCGCATTGCGCATGGCGTGCTTGAGGATGACCGAGCGCTCGGAAAGACCCTTCGCGCGAGCGGTGCGGACATAGTCGCTCTCCAGCACCTGGAGCATGGCGCTGCGGGTGTGTCGCATCAGGATCGCGGAAATCGCGTTGCCGAGCACGAAGGCCGGCATGATGGTGGCGGCGAGACTCGCGCGCCAGTCCTGGGTCAGCGGCACGTAGCCCGAGGCCGGCAGCCAGCCGAGCTTGATCGAGAACAGGAAGATCAGAAGGATTCCGAGCCAGAAATTCGGCGTCGAGATGCCCCACAGCGCGAACAGATTGGCGCCATAGTCCCAGGCCGTGCCCTTCTTCACCGCGGAGACGATGCCGGCGGGAATGCCGATGCAGAACGCGATCAGGATCGCCATCGAGCCGAGCTGCAGCGTCACGGGCAGTTTCTGTGCGATCAGCTCGCGCACGGGCATCTTGTTGCGCAGCGACTCGCCGAAATTGCCTGTCAGGACGCCCTTGAGCCAGTAGACATATTGGACCGGGACCGGCTGATCGAGCTTGTACTGCTGGCGGATCTGCTCGATCACCGCGGGATCGCGCTCCTCGCCGGCCATCACGAGCGCGGGATCGCCCGGCAACAATTGCTGCAACGAGAAGATCAGCACCGACACGAAGAACAGCGTCGGCACGATCTGCGCGATGCGGCGGGCGAGGAAGTTCAGCATGGTGCGGCTTGTGTCCCGGGCGCTGCGCAACATGCAATGTTGCGCTGCTGAACCGGGACCCAATGGCCGCGGTTCGCTGCTGCTGTGGGTCCCGGCTCTGCGGAGCAGCGCTTATGCGCTGCGCCGCGTCCGGGACACGCCATCGTCGTCATCAGATCTATCACTTGAACTTCAGCCCGACCACGCGCACGAGGCCATCGGGCATCTGCCGGTAACCCTCGAGCTTCTTGGTGTGCGCGATCAAAAGCGTGCGGTGATAGATGTAGATGATCGGCAGGTCGTCGAGCAGGATCTTGGTCAGCTTGGCGTAGATCGCCTTGCGCTCGTCGACGTTCGCTGTCGCTCGCCCCTCTTCCATCAGCTTGTCGGCCTCGGGGTTGGAATAGCCTCCGTCATTCTGCGGCGCTTTGCTGCGCATGAAGATGTAGGAATTGCCGTCGGGATCGATCCGGCCGCTCCAGTTGATCTGGAAGACCTGGAACTCGCCGGCCTGGGCCTGCTTGAAGGTGGTCGCAAATTCGACCGCGCGGATCTTGATGTCGAAGCCGGCTTCCGCCGCCATTGACTGGACGACCTGGGCGACGGCCTCGTTCTCCGCGCCCTTCGGGATCATGTAGTCCACCGTCACCGGCAGGGTGACGCCCGCTTCCTTCAGGAGCGCCTTGGCCTTGGCAACGTCGCGGCCGCGAACCGGGAATGCCTTCTGGTAATAGGGATGCGTCGGGCTGACCCATTGATTGCCCGGGGTGAATTCTCCGTTGAACACGACCTGGTTGAGCGCCTCGCGATCGATGGACAGATCGAGCGCCTGCCGGACTTTGGCCGACTGGCTCAGCGGGCCCTTGTTCTTGTCGTTACCGATGTTGATGGTCAGGCCGAGATAGCCAAGTTCCGGCGCGGTCGACAATACGAGCCGGGAATCGGCGCGGACGTCCTTGATGTCGGTGGCGAGCACGCGTTCGATCAGGTCGAGCGCGCCGGATTTCAGATTGGCAAGGCGCACGGTGGCGTCGACGATCGGCTGGAACACGACGCGGTCGATGTGGATGTTGTCCTTGTTCCAGTAATCGGCGAATTTCTCGAACACCATGCGGTCCTGCTGGACGCGCTCGACGAATTTGTAGGGGCCGGCGCAGACCGGATGCAGGCCGAACTTGTCACCGGCCTCCTTCGCAGCCTTGGGCGAGACCATCATGCCGGAGCGGTCGGTGAGCTGGGCGATCAGCGGCGAGTAGGGCGTCTTCAGCACCAGCTTGATGGTGAGAGGATCGACCACCTCGACGTGGTCGACGCTGGCGAGCTCCGACTTGCGGAACGAGGTCGGCAGCGTCATGTGACGCTCGATCGAGAATTTCGCGGCTTCCGCGTCCAGCGGTTCGCCGTCGTGGAATTTGACGCCTGGCCGAAGCTTGATCGTCATGGCCTTGCCGTCGGCCGATGTCTCGTAGGACAACGCCAGCTGTGGCACGATGTTGAGCTTCTCATCGATGTCGAACAGCTTGTCACAGAACGCGGAGAAGACGATGCGGCCGACATAAGTGCGGCCGATGCTGGGATCGAGGATGTCGGGGTCCTCGGCGATGCCGATGCGAAGCGTGGTCTGCGCCTGGGCGGTGCCCGCGAGCGACGTCAGCAATGCCGACGCCAGGATTGTCAAACGCATAAAGCTCATCGTTCTCAACCTCTGTTTCACGGCGTTGTGGGGGCCGCCCCCAATGAACGAACCCCGCCGCCGCGTGCTGCTTCCGGCCCGCCGCTGAAGGCTGCGACCAGTTTTTCCAGGACCGGCGAGAAGCCGCCGTCCATTGGGACGATCGCCTCCGAGGAGGGCAGTTCCGATGTTCGGTGGCAGGCCGTTGCATGTCCGATGCCATCCGCGACGAGTCGAGGCATTTCGCTGCGGCAGCGATCGACCACATAAGGGCAGCGGGTGTGAAAGCGGCATCCCGGTGGCGGATTGAGCGCGCTGGGGATCTCTCCCTGCAGCACAATCCGGCTGCTCTTTGCCCGCGGTTTAGGCACGGGGATCGCGGACAGCAGCGCCCGGCTGTAGGGATGGTGCGGTGCGGCGAACAGCGCGTCCGCCTCCGCGGTCTCGACGATCTGGCCGAGATTCATCACCGCGACGTGGTCGGCGATGTGCTTGACCACGGCCAGGTCGTGCGAAACGAAAATGTAGGCAAGGCCGAGCCGGTCCTGCAGCTCGCGCAGCAAGTTCAGGATCTGCGAGCGGATCGAGACGTCGAGCGCCGAGACCGGCTCGTCGCAGATGATCAGCTTCGGCTCGACCGCGAGCGCGCGCGCGATGGCGATGCGCTGGCGCTGACCGCCGGAGAACTCATGCGGATAGCGCCGTGCCAGCCGCGGCTCGAGCCCGACCAGCCGCAGCAGCTCGGCGACGCGCTCGGATCGTCGCGGTGCCGGAACGAGATCGTGCAGCGCCAGCGGCTCGGTCAGGATCTGGCCGATCGTCATGCGCGGATTGAGCGAGGCATAAGGATCCTGGAAGATGATCTGGGCTTTACGCCGGAAGGCGCGCAAGCCGTTGGCGTCGAGCGAGAGCAGATCGCGGCCCTCGAAGCGAACCGTGCCGGCGTCCGGCTCGATCAGCCGCAAGACCAGGCGGCTGACAGTGGATTTGCCGCAACCGGACTCGCCGACCAGCGCCAGCGTCTTGCCGGCGTCGAGCGAGAACGAAACGCCATCGACGGCCTTGACGTGCGCCAATGCGCGGCCGAACAGCGAGCGCTCGGCGACGAAATGCTTGACCAGGCCTTCGACCTCGAGGAGAGCGCTCATTGCTTCTGTACCCCGCAAGTACCGATCTCGTGTCCCGGGCGCGGCTCAGCACGAAGTGTTGCGACGCTGAACCGGGACCCAGATTGCCGCCACATGGGCCCCGGTTCAGCAGCACACCACCGCGCTGCGCTTGTGCTGCGCTGCGCCCGGGGCACGAGAAGGGAGAACGAGGCCATCACGACACCAACAGTTCAAGCGGAGCGCGGATGCAGCGCGAAAGGTGGCCGGGGCTGACCTCAACCAGTGGCGGCGGCGCGTTGGTGCAGGCATCCAGCACGAACGGGCAGCGTGCGGCGAAGCGGCAACCGGCGGGCGGCTGCGCCATGTTCGGGACCATGCCTTCGATCGTCGCAAGCTGCTCGGCCCGATGGTCGAGCCGCGGGATCGAGCCGAGCAGACCGACCGTATAAGGATGCTGCGGCGCCGAGAACAGCTCGTCCACCGGCGCACGTTCGACGATCTCGCCGGCATACATCACCGCCACCTCGTCGCAGACCTCGGCGACGACGCCGAGATCATGGGTGATCAGGATGATCGCGGCGCCGCTCGCCGCTTTCAACTCGCGCATCAATTCCAGGATCTGGGCCTGCAGGGTGACGTCGAGCGCGGTCGTCGGCTCGTCGGCGATGAGGAGGCGCGGGTCGCAGGCCAGCGCCATCGCGATCATGACGCGCTGGCGCATGCCGCCTGAGAGCTTGTGCGGATACTCGTCGATGCGCCGCTCGGGCGATGGGATGTGGACGCGGCGCAGCAGTTCGATTGCGCGCTCGCGCGCACTCTTCCGCGAGCCGCCGCGATGGCGCAGGATCGTTTCGATGATCTGGTCGCCGATCGTGAAACTCGGGTTGAGCGAGGTCATCGGCTCCTGGAAGATCATCGCCAGCCGGTTGCCGCGGAGGTCGCGCAGCGTCTGGTCGGGAGTCTTCAGCAGATCGAAACCGTCGAAGCGGATCGCGCCTGATATCTCCGCGCTCTGCTTCGGCAAGAGGCCCATGATGGCCAGCGAGGTCACGCTCTTGCCGCAGCCGGATTCGCCCACGAGGCCGAGCGTGGAGCCATGGGCGACACTGAGATCGACGCTGTCGACGGCGTGGGTGATACGGCCGTCGTCGCCGTGAAAGCGGATGCGCAGATCCCTGATCTCGATGAGGGGGCTCGGGCTCATGACCGCCTTGCCCGCGCTGCTGCGATGCTGGCGTCGATGGCGCTGCGATCGGTGTTGCCGGCCGGGTTCTGCCGCGTCGGCATGGAGGCGCGGAAGTGCACCCAGAGCTCGTGGCTGACCTCTTCGAGCCGCTCGAGCTCGCTCAGCGGATCGGGATGATCGTCGGCGCGAATGTCGAGCGCCGGCCATTCCTCCTCACCGTGGATCAGTAGCGCGGCGGACTGCTTGCCGCGCTTGTCCCCGCCGGCGGCTTCACCCGCGCGCATCGCCGCGAGCAGGCGGCGCGGGAAGGGGAGGCTGTCATTGGCGATGTAGGTCTTTGCCGTCTCGTCGAGCACGTCGGCGCAGGCGAGCATGTTGCCCGCGATCGAGAAGCCGCTGCCTGCGATGTGGCCGCACCAGTCGACACAATCGCGCCCTGTATGCGCGGCGATCTCGCCGCTGGCATCCATGATGTGGATCTGGCGGCTTTCGCGGCCTTCGTCGGTCGCGAGCAGGGTGGCGAGTACGTCGTGTGCGTTCAAACCTTCGCGCAACAGCTTGACGCCGTCGATGCCGTAATAGGGGTTGACGAAGGCCTGCGTTGCGATGGCGCCGACACCGGCGGCAATGTAGGGGACGCGCGCGCCGACGGCGAAGAAGCGGGTCGCTACCGCAATGCCAAACTGGCCGGTGGCAGGGTCTCGCGCGATGATCGACCAGGTCATGTGCTGCCTTCAGCGTCCTGCGGCATAGCCCTGCATGCCGCGCGGATTGGCGGCGGCACGGCGGCGCACGCCCACGCGCGAGGCCGCAGTGAGGCGGCCTTCCGACCAGTCGGGACCGACCTCGACGATATGACCGCGCTCGCGCAGGTTCTCGATCGTCGCCTTCGGCACGCGGTTCTCGACCACGAGCACGCCGGGGCGCGCGGTGCGCGGCCAGAACGAGATCGGGAAGTGCTCGGAGTGCCAGGCCGGCGCGTCGATTGCCTCCTGGAGGTTCAGATTGCAATGGACGTGGCGCAGGAAGAACTGCGTGATCCACTGGTCCTGTTGGTCGCCGCCCGGCGAGCCCCAGGCGAGGTACGGCTCGCCATCGCGCAATGCCATGGTCGGCGACAGCGTCGTGCGTGGCCGCTTGCCCGGCGCGAGCGCGGCGGGATGGCCTTCCTCCAGCCAGAACATCTGGGCGCGACTGCCGAGGCAGAAGCCGAGCTCCGGAATGATCGGTGAGGATTGCAGCCATCCGCCCGATGGTGTCGAGGATACCATGTTGCCGGCCTTGTCGATGATGTCGAAATGCACGGTGTCGCCGCGCACCTCGCCGAAGCGCCCGACCGTCGGTTCGCCGGCACCGAGCGCGCCGACGGACTCGCGCTGGCCCTCGGCGCGGCGCAGCTTGACCTCGCCGCCAAAGCCTTCGACCGAGCCGGGGAGGAGATCGAGCGACGCCTTGTCGGTGATGAGCTTACGCCGCTCGTCATTGTAGGCATCAGACAACAGCGTCCCGATCGGAATCTCGTTGAACTTGGGATCGCCATAGAATTTCTCGCGGTCGGCGAAGGCAAGCTTGGCGCATTCGATCTGGAGATGAATGAACTCCGGCCCGGTCGGATCGAGCCCGTCGAGCGCAAAGCCCTTGAGCAGTGCGAGCTGCTGGAGCGTGACGGGGCCCTGGCTCCAGACGCCGGCCTTGCAGACGGTGTAGCGGCCATAGTCGTAAGTGAGCGGCGCCTCGACCGTCGGCTGCCAGCGTGCCATGTCGTCGGCCGAGAGCACGCCGCGATGCGGCGAGCCGCTGACGTCCATCACCTCCTGCGTCCGGCAGAACCTGTCGATGGCTTCCGCAACGAAGCCTTGCGACCAGGCCTTGCGTGCGCGCTCGATCTCGGCGTCGCGGCCGCCGCCGCCGCTCTCGGATTCGCTGAGGATGCGGGCGTAGGTTGCGGCCAGCGTCTTGTTGGTGAAGAGCGTGCCGGGTTTCGGCACCTCACCGTTCGGAAGATACACCGCGGCCGAGGTCGGCCAATGCTTGCGGAACAGCTGCTCGACGGTCTGGATCGTGGCGCAGGCGCGTTCGACCAGCGGATAGCCGTCGCGGGCGTACGAGATCGCCGGCTCCAGCACGTCGCGCACGCGCATCGTGCCGTAGTCTCGCAGCAGCATCATCCAAGATTCGAAGGTGCCGGGAACGCAGGCCGCGAGCAGGCCGGTGCCGGGAACCATGTCGAGGCCTTCGCTTCTGTAATGTGCGATGGTGGCGCGCGCGGGTGCCGGGCCCTGACCGCAGATCACCTCGGTGCGGCCGCGCTTCACGTCGTGGACGATGATGGGTACGTCGCCGCCGGGACCGTTCAAATGCGGCTCGACCACCTGGAGCGTGAAGGCGGTGGCAACGCCGGCATCGAAAGCATTCCCGCCCTTTTCCAGGATGGCCATGCCGACGGCCGTCGCAATCCAGTGCGTGGTGGCGACGACCCCGAACGTGCCTTCGATCTCGGGCCTCGTCGTGAACGGATCGGGATTGATATTGCTGCCCATGAACTTCACCACCTTATTTCCGGCGCGCGCAATTGATCACAGGGCCACGCCGCCGCCAAATGCGCAGGCTGCATGGCACGCGCGCGTCACGCCGGGACCGGCGCGGTGTTGACGGCGTGGCAGGCGACGCCGTCGATCAGTTCCGGGGTATCCTTGCGGCAGAGATCGAACGCGAGCGGGCAGCGCGGATTGAAGGCGCAGCCCGGGGGCGGATTGATCGGGTTCGGGATCTCGCCTTTGACCGGAATGCGCTGGCGGCCGCTCATGGCGAGATCGGGCACCGCGCCCAGCAGCATCTTGGTGTAGGGCATGCGCGGGCGGGCAAACAGCTCGCGTCCTTCCGCGATCTCGACGATGCGGCCGAGATACATCACGCCGACGCGGCTCGCCATGTGGCGGACCACGGCGAGATTGTGGCTGATGAACATGTAGGTCAGGCCGAACTTATCCTGGAGGTCGCGCATCAGGTTGAGGATCTGCGCCTGCACCGAGACGTCGAGCGCCGAGGTCGGCTCGTCGCAGACGATGAACTCGGCATCGGAGGCGAGCGCCCGCGCGATCGCGATGCGCTGGCGCTGGCCGCCGGAAAACTCGTGCGGAAACTTCAGTCGGTCGTCGGGATGCAGGCCGACGAGGCTGAGCAGCTCGCCGATTCGGGCCTGGATGTCACGCTCGCCCTGGATCAGGTCGAAGGCGCGGATCGGCTCGGAGATGATGGCATCCACGCGGAAGCGCGGGTTCAGGCTTGCATAAGGATCCTGGAAGATCATCTGGATGCGGCGGCGCAGCTTTCGCCGCGCCGGCGCCTGCCGCGGATCGGTCATCGAGACGCCGTCGATCAGGACGTCGCCGGAACTTGGCGGCAGCAGGCCAACGACCATCCGCGCCACCGTGGTCTTGCCGGAGCCGGATTCTCCGACCAGAGCAAACGTCTCGCCCTTTCTGATGTCGAAAGTGACGCCATCCACCGCCTTGAGGTATTCGAGGTGGCCACCTTCGAGCACGCGGTTGAGCCAGGGTTTCGAGACGTCGAAAACGCGGCGCAGATTTGTGGCCTGGACGAAGGGAGCGCTCATGCCGCGCTCTCCGCCGGCACATTGTCATAGAGATGGCACGCGACCGATTGCGCGCCGCGCGGCAGCGGCTCCGGCCGCTCCACGCGGCAGCGATCGAAGGCGAAGGCGCAGCGCGGATTGAACGAGCAACCACGCGGGATCGCTGACAGGCGCGGCATGGAGCCGGGAATCTGCACGAGGCGCTTGTCCTCGCCCGCAAGCGTCGGGATCGCGCCCATCAGGCCCTTGGCGTAGGGATGCAGCGGGTTCCTCACGACATCCTGCACCGGGCCGATCTCCGCGATGCGACCGGCATACATCACCGCGACGCGGTCCGAGGTCTCCGCGATCACGCCCATGTCGTGAGTCACCAGCATCACCGCGGTGCCATGGTCACGCCCGAGCCGCTTGATCAGCGAGATGATCTGGGCCTGCACGGAAACGTCGAGCGCGGTGGTCGGCTCGTCCGCGATGATCAACTCCGGCTCGGCGCAGATCGCAAGCGCAATCACCACGCGCTGGCGCATGCCGCCGGAGAACTCGTGCGGATAGCCGTCGATCCGCTTTTCGGGTGCGGGAATGCCGACCTCGGCGAGCAGGTCGATGGCGCGGCGGCGCGCCGCCTGCTCCGACAGATTGAGGTGCGTCCGGATCGTCTCCACGATCTGGTCGCCGACCTTGTACAGCGGATTAAGGGAGGTGAGGGGATCCTGGAAGATCATTCCGATGCGCTTGCCCCTGATACGGCGCATCTGCTCCGGCGGCAGATTGTCGATGCGCAGGCCCGCGAGACGAATCTCGCCGCCGGCGATGCGGCCGGGCGGATCGATCAGGCCGATTACCGAGAGGCCGGTGACGGACTTGCCGGCGCCCGACTCGCCGACGACGCCGAGCACCTCGCCCTTGGCGATGTCGAAGGAGACGTCGTCGATGGCGCGCAACGTGCCTCGGCGGGAGGCGAACTCCACCTGGAGGTTGCGCACGGAGAGAACGGGTTCGGTCATGGGCGAGGCGTACTCATCGAAGCTTCGGGTTGAGCGCGTCGCGCAGCCAGTCGCCGAGCAGGTTGATGGAGAGGATCAGGGCGGCGAGCGCAAAACCGGGGAAGGCGACGATCCACCATTCGCCGGCGAACAGATAGTTGTTGCCGATGCGGATCAGCGTGCCGAGCGATGGCATGGTGTCGGGCAGACCGACGCCGAGGAAGGAGAGCGTAGCCTCGGTGATGATGGCGAGCGCGAGGTTGATCGTGGCGATGACCAGGATCGGGCCCATCGTGTTCGGCAGCACATGCCGCAGCATGATCTTCGGCGCAGGCAGGCCGATCAACTGCGCGGCAGCCACGTAGTCCTTGTTCTTCTCGACCATCACGGAGCCGCGCACCGTCCGCGCGTACCCCACCCAGAAGCTCAGGCCGATCGAGATCACCAGCACCACCAGCATGCTGGTGGCGTCGAGCCGGTTGCCGAGGATCGATTTCGCGATGCCGTTGACCAGCAGCGCGATCAGGATGGCGGGGAAGGTGAGTTGCACATCGGCGATCCGCATGATCACGCCGTCGACTGCGCCGCCGAAATAACCGGCGATCAGGCCGAGCGCGATGCCGAGCGCGCCGGCGAAGATAACGCCGGCGACGCCGACGGCCAGCGAGATGCGCATGCCATAGAGAATGGCAGAGAACACGTCGCGACCCTGCTCGTCGGTGCCGAGCAGGAACGGGCTCTGACCGTCGGCGGTCCACAGCGGCGAGATCCGCGAATTCATCAATTGCAGCTGCGCCGGATCGAACGGGTTCTGCACCGCGAGCACGGATGCAAAGATCGCGAGCAGGAAGAACAAGACCGTGATGGCCGCCGCCACCATGGTGAGCTTGGAACGCCGGAAAGAATAGAAGAGATCGCTATCGAGCGCGCGCCTGAACCAGTTCTGGGCGGCATGTGATGGCTGCGCGCCCTGCTTGTCGGAATTGGAGACGGCTGCGTCGGACATGCAGGGCTGCCTTATGCGGCGCGACCGATGGTCGAGCGCAGGCGCGGATCGACCACGGTGTAGAGAATGTCGACCACCAGATTGATGGTGACGAAGATCAGCGACACCATCAGCAGGTAGGCGGCCATGATCGGGATATCGACATTTTGCACGGCCTGGACGAACAGAAGTCCCATGCCCGGCCACTGGAACACGGTTTCCGTGATGATGGAAAATGCAATAACCGAGCCAAACTGAAGTCCGGCCACCGTGATCACCGGAATCAGCGTGTTCTTCAGCGCGTGGCCGAAATGGATGGCACGGGTGGTCAGTCCCCGGGCACGGGCGAAGCGGATATAGTCGGTCCGCAGCACTTCCAGCATCTCCGCGCGCACCAGCCGCATGATCAGGGTCATCTGGAACAGGCCGAGCGTGATCGAGGGCATGATCAGTGCCTTCAGCCCGGACAGCGTGAGCAGGCCCGTCGTCCACCAGCCGAGCTTGACCACCTCGCCGCGGCCGAACGAGGGCAACCAGCCCAATGTCACCGCGAACAGATAGATCAGGAGAATGCCGATCAGGAAAGTCGGCAGCGAGATGCCTACAAGCGAAACGGCCTGGAATAGTTTCGCCAGCACGGTGTCGCGTTTGAGCGCCGAATAGACGCCCATCAGGATGCCGAACACCATCGCGAAGACGGTCGCGCAGATCGCAAGCTCCAGTGTCGCGGGCATACGCTCCATCAACAGCGCCGAGACTGGCTGGCGGAACTGGTAGGAAACGCCGAACTTGAACTGCGCGGCATCGGCGAAATAGCGCACGAACTGCACCGGCACGGGATCGTCGAGGCCGAGCGACTTGCGCACGATCGCCCGCTCGGCCGCCGAGGTGTCGATCGAGACGATCTGGTTCACGGGGTCGCCGGCGAAGCGGAACATCGAGAACGCGATGATGCCGACGGCGAACATGACGCCGATGGCCTGAACGGCGCGGCGAAGAGTGAAAGCGAGCATGCCTTCCACTGTCCTTGGGTGTGCGTGCGGCCGACGTCTTTGCCAGCCGGAAAAGGAATGGTCCCGGACGCCTCACGCGACCGGGACCTTGTGTTCAACTGACGCTATTCCTTCTTGGTCGCCCAGTGGAACATGACCAGATTGTCGGCGCGCTGCGGCAGGTTGACCTTTTTCGATACGCCCCATGCCAGCGCCTGCTGGTGCAGCGGAATGTAGGCCCAGTCCTTCATGCCGATTTCGTAGGCCTGCTTGATCAGCTGGTTGCGCTTGGCGGTGTCGGTCTCGACCAGCACCTTGTCGGTGATGGCGTCGAACTCCTTGTTGCAGTAGCCGCCGAGATTGGCCTCGCCGCGCGAGGATTTCGCATCGTCGCGGCAGCCCATGATGTCGTAGAGCACGTTATGGGAATCCATGGTGCTCGGCGTCCAGCCCAGCAGGTAGAACGAGGTCTGGTAGCCGCCTTGCTTGAGCACCTTGGCGAAGTACTGCGCCTTCGGCTGCGCCAGCAGGTTGATCTTGACGCCGATGCGCGCGAGCATGCCGACGACGGCCTGGCAGATCGCTGCGTCGTTGACGTAACGATCGTTCGGGCAGTCCATGGTGACCTCGAAACCGTCGGGGTAACCGGCCTCGGTCAGGAGCTTCTTGGCGCCGTCAGGATCGAATTTCGGCCGCGTGAACTCCTTCGACAGCGCGAACAATTCAGGTGCGATCATCAGAGCCGACGGCGTCGACAGGCCGCGCATCACGCGCGTCTTGATCAGCTCGATGTCGATGGCCTTGTAGAAGGCTTCGCGGACGCGGGCGTCCTTGAAGGGGTTCTTGCCCTTGATGTTGGAATAGAGCAGCTCGTCGCGAGTTTGGTCAAAGCCGATGAAGATCGTGCGCAGCTCCGGTCCCTTCAGCACCTGGGCATTCGGGCTGGAATCGACGCGGGAGATGTCCTGGATCGGCACCGGCTCGATGACGTCGACTTCGCCCGACAGCAGCGCGGCGACGCGGGTGGCGTCAGAGGCGATCGGGGTGAAGATGATCTCCTTCAAATTGCCTTCGACCTTGCCCCAGTAGTTGGGGTTGGCCTTGAACACCGTCTTCACGCCGGGTTGATGGCTTTCGATGATGAAGGGACCGGTGCCGTTCTCGTGCAGCGAGGCGTAGCTCGGCGTGGTCGCCGCCACCGGCGTCGGATCGACGACGTTGTTCGCCTCGGCCCACTTCTTGTCCATGATGTACCAGACATCCCACGACGAATGCAGGATGGGATTGGGCGAGGGCAGGATGAAATCGACGGTGTAGTCGTCGACCTTGACCACCTTGACGTCGGGCGCAAGGCGGGTCTGCATGTTGGACCCCTTCTTGCGGACGCGGTCGGCGGAGAACAGCACGTCGTCGGCGGTGAAGGGATCGCCGTTGTGGAATTTCACGCCCTTGCGCAAATGGAAGCGCCAGCGGGTAGGCTCCGGCGTTTCCCAGCTTTCCGCCAGTGCGGGAATAATCTTGAGGTCCTTGTCGCGCGCGGTGAGACCCTGATAGACGTGGCCAAGATGGGCGTGGGTGGTGCTCTCGTTCAGGGTGTAGGGATCGAGCGACTTCAGGTCACCCTGGTTGGCATAACGTAGCGTCTGGCTTGACGCCGGCGAGACTGCCAACGCAAGCGTACCGGCGAGCGCCGCCGCAAACAGACTTTGACCGATTGACATTCTTGACCCTCTCCGCACTGCCACGCCGGTGATTTTTGATTGTTCGGCGGGGCTGATTGATCCATGTTGCCCAGAGTTATCGACCCGTGCAAGCGCCATTCCAGCAAGGAACGCGCCAAGTTGCACCGCTGTGCAGCAATGCTGACGGTGTCACCGGGCATGGAGGACCATGTCTTTCGACTTTGGTTGACCATGCCGGCTGATTGCCGGACGGAGCATGTCGCGCCGGCATCAGGTCGCTTGCGTTGCACCACAACTCGCGGCGATACTCAGACAGGCCGCTCGAATCTCATCTGGAGGGGACATGAAGGTTAACATCGAAATCGACTGCACCCCCCTCGAGGCTCGCCAGTTCTTCGGTCTGCCGGACGTGGCGCCGATGCAGGCGGCGGTGATGGACAAGTTGCAGCAGCAGGTTCTCAGCAACATCGAGAAGGTCTCGCCGGAATCCCTGATCCAGAGCTGGTTCACCTTCGATCCCAAGATCGCCGAGCGGTTTCAGGACATGTTCGTCACGATGGCCGGCCTCGGCGGCTCTCGCAGCGGCGACAAGAAGAAATAATGTCGCCCGGGCCGGACGGGCCGCTGGAGTCGGGCCGGCTTCGTCCGCCAGGTCTCGGCCTGCTGCTGGCCGAAGCCCGTGGACTGTTCGAATTGAATGCGAGCCTGCTGCTGTCGCCGCTCCTGATGCGCGCGCCGAGGGGCGACGGCCATCCGGTGCTGGCGCTGCCGGGCTTTCTCGCCAGCGACCTCTCGATGGTGCCGATGCGGCGCTATCTCAGCGAGCTCGGTTATGAGGCACATGCCTGGCGGATGGGCCGCAATCTCGGCGGGCTCGGGCGGATGCGGGATTCGCTGCGCACCCGCCTGACCGAAATCCATGCCGAGAGCGGACGCAAGGTCAGCCTGGTCGGGTGGAGCCTCGGCGGCGTCTATGCCCGCGATCTCGCGCTTTGGGCACCCGACAAGGTCCGCTACGTCATCACGCTCGGCAGCCCTTTTGCCAACGACGTGCGGGCGACCAACGCCACGCGGCTTTACGAGGCGCTGTCAGGCGAGCGGGTCGAGGATTTTGCCGAAGCGCGCGAGGCGATCGCCGGCGATCTGCCGGTGCCGACGACGTCGATCTATTCGCGCGCTGACGGCGTCGTGAACTGGCGGACCTGCCTGCTTCGTCCCTCCGCGCGTGCCGAGAACATCGAGGTGCATTTGGCGAGCCACATCGGGCTCGGGGTGAACCCCGCGGCGCTGTGGGCCGTGGCGGATCGCCTTGCGCAACCGGAGGGGGAATTCCGGCCATTTGACCGGGCAGGGCCGTTTGCCATTGCATATGCCCCGCCGGAACAGGCAGTATCGGCCTGACGAGAAGCGCCGTCCAAGGCGCCCGTCAGATCTTGCGGGAGGGAACCATGGCCGACGGGAAGAAGCTGTCGTCGCTGGACGCGTCGTTTCTCTATCTGGAAACGCCGGAGATGCCGATGCATGTCGGGAGCATGGCGATCTTCCGCCTGCCCGACGACTACAAGGGCGACTTCTTCGAAGACTTCAAGGCGATGATCGTCTCGCGCCTGCACATCGCGCCGATCCTCAAGGCGCGGCTGGAGAAGGCGCCGCTCGACATCGATCATCCCTCCTGGGTCGAGGACGACCAGTTCGACATCGACCGTCACATCTTTCGCGCCAGCCTGCCGCAACCGCGCGACCGCGCCACGCTCGAACGTATCGTCGGCTGGATGCACGCCAAGCTCCTGAACCGCGCCCGCCCGCTCTGGGAGTTCTACGTGTTCGAGGGCATGAAGGACAATGAGGTCGGGCTCTATTCCAAGATGCATCATGCCGCGATCGACGGCGGCGCCGGTGCTGCGCTGACCAACATGATCTACGATATCTCGCCGATCCCGCGGAAGGTCGAGCCGCCGACGCCAGGAGCGAAGCCCGCTCAGGAGCCGCGTGACATCGCCGCGAACCTGCTCGATTCGTATCAGCAGCTCTTCTCTCAACCGCTCGACGCTTCGCAGACCGCGAAGAACCTGCAATTGCCGCGCACCGGCAAGAGCGACATCGGCTCGATCCTGTTCGACAACGCGATGTACCAGATCGAGAGCGCGGTGCGCTTCGCCGGCAACATCCCGACCGTGCTGAAGAGCGTCTCCGACGTGCTCGGCAAGGTCGCCGATCCCAAGTCGCGCGAGAGCCTCGCCAGCATGGTGTCGCCGCCGACCATGCTCAACAAGACGATCTCGTCGGAGCGCAGCTTTGCCGGCGTGTCGATCTCGCTCTCGCGCGCCAAGGCGTTGGCCAAGCAGGCCGGCGGCAAGCTCAACGACGTGGTGCTGGCGCTCGCCTCCGGCGTGGTCCGGCGCTACCTCCTGCAATATGGCACGCTGCCGGCGAAATCCTTGACCGCCGCCGTGCCGATCTCGCTGCGCGAGGAAGGCAACACGGAGGCCAACAACCAGGTGTTCGGCATGATCTGCTCGATCGCGACCAACATCGAGGATCCCAAGGCGCGGCTGGAGGCCATCATCGCGCAATCGACCAAGTCCAAGGAGATGTCGCATCCCTTGCGCGCCCTGATGCCGCAGGTCTCCAACATCTCCATGCTGGGCGCGCCGATCATGGTGCAGATCCTGGCGCTGCTCTACAGCCGCTCCAACCTGTCGGACGTGCTGCCGCCGGCCGCCAACATCACGGTGTCCAACGTGCCCGGGCCGCGGCAGACGCTCTATGCCGCCGGCGCCGAGCTGTTGCATATCTTCCCAGTATCGATCTCGACGCACGGGCAGGCCCTCAACGTCACCGTGCAGAGCTATCGCGACCAGCTCGACTTCGGTTTCATCGTCGGCGCCAACATCATTCCGCATGTGCAGGTGATGTGCGATATGCTGCCGGGCGAGTTTGCCGCGCTGGAGGCCGCCTATGCGCCGCCGGCCGCCGACATCAAGGGCGCGGCGGAATAGGAAGCCATGATGATTGAAATGCCGCCGCTCAAGTTCGCACAGACGAACGGAATCCGCATGGGCTATTACGAGGCGGGCCCGACCGATGACAGACCGCCGCTCGTGCTCTGTCACGGCTGGCCTGAGCTCGCCTTCTCCTGGCGCCACCAGATCAAGGCGCTGAGCGAGGCCGGCATTCGGGTCATCGCGCCGGACCAGCGCGGCTATGGCGCGACCGACCGGCCCGAGGCGGTCGAGGAATATGACATGGAGCATTTGACCGGCGATCTCGTCGGGCTGCTCGATCACCTGAACATCGACAAGGCGATCTTCGTGGGCCACGACTGGGGCGGCTTCGTCGTCTGGCAGATGCCGTTGCGGCATCCCGCGCGAGTAGCCGGTGTTGTCGGCGTCAACACGCCGCATTGGGACCGCGCTCCGGTCGATCCGATCGCGCTGTTCCGTCAGCGCTTCGGCGACCAGATGTATATCGTCCAATTCCAGGACCCCGCGCGCGAGCCGGACAGGATCTTTGGCAGCCGCGTCGAGCAGACCTTCGACGCCTTCATGCGCAAGCCGCTGCCGCGGCCGGCGGCGAAGCCGGAGGAGCCGCCGATCGCGGGCGTCGGCGCCTCGTCAAAGACCAATCTGGCGTTTCCGCAGATGATCGCGGCCTATGATGCCAAGGTGGATCCGCGCACGCCGATCCTGTCGGCGGAGGAGAAGAAAGTGTTCGTCGACACGTTCACGAAAACCGGCTTCACCGGCGGCATCAACTGGTATCGTAATTTTACGCGCAATTGGGAGCGCGCGAAGGGATTGGATCATCACATCCACGTCCCGTCGTTGATGATCATGGCCGAGAACGATGCTGTGCTGCCGCCCTCGGCGGCCGACGGCATGGAAAGGCTGATCGCCGACCTCGAGAAGTACCTCGTGAAGGACAGCGGCCATTGGACGCAGCAGGAGAAGCCGGAAGAGGTCAGCGCCAAGCTGATCGAATGGCGTAGAAGGCGGTTTGGGTGACGACGCAGTCGTCATCCCGGGGCGATGCATAGCATCGAACCCGGGATCTCGAGATTCCGGGCCTGGTCCTTCGGACCATCCCGGAATGACGCAGGGCGAGGGGGGAAGCACTTTTCATGTCATCCAAGAACCGTCTGGACCCGATCCCGCACCCGCCGACCAAGCCGGTGGTCGGCAACATGCTGTCGCTGGATTCGTCCGCCCCCGTGCAGCACCTGACGCGGCTCGCCAAGGAGCTGGGTCCGATCTTCTGGCTCGACATGATGGGCTCGCCGATCGTCGTCGTCTCCGGCCACGATCTCGTCGACGAGCTCTCCGACGAGAAGCGGTTCGACAAGACGGTGCGCGGTGCACTGCGGCGCGTGCGCGCGGTCGGCGGCGACGGCCTGTTCACGGCTGACACCAACGAGCCGAATTGGAGCAAGGCGCACAACATCCTGCTCCAGCCCTTCGGCAACCGCGCCATGCAGTCCTACCACGGAAGCATGGTCGACATCGCCGAGCAGCTGGTCCAGAAATGGGAGCGGCTCAACGCCGATGACGAGATCGACGTCGTCCACGACATGACCGCGCTGACGCTGGACACGATCGGCCTGTGCGGCTTCGACTACCGCTTCAATTCGTTCTACCGGCGCGACTACCATCCCTTCGTCGAATCGCTGGTGCGCTCGCTCGAAACCATCATGATGACGCGCGGCCTGCCGTTCGAGCAGCTCTGGATGCAGAAGCGACGCAAGACGCTCGCCGAAGACGTCGCCTTCATGAACAAGATGGTCGACGAGATCATCGCCGAGCGTCGCAAGATCGCGGAGGGCATCGACGACAAGAAGGACATGCTCGCCGCGATGATGACCGGCGTCGACCGCGCGACCGGCGAGCAGCTCGACGACGTCAATATCCGCTACCAGATCAACACGTTCCTGATCGCGGGCCACGAGACCACCAGCGGCCTGTTGTCCTACACGCTCTGTGCGCTGCTCAAGCACCCCGACATTCTCAAGAAAGCCTATGACGAGGTCGATCGCGTCTTCGGCCCCGATGTCAATGCGAAGCCAACCTATCAGCAGGTGACGCAGCTCACCTATATTACGCAGATTCTGAAAGAGGCGCTGCGGCTGTGGCCGCCGGCGCCGGCCTACGGCATCTCGCCGCTCAAGGACGAGACCATCAGTGGCGGCAAGTACAAGCTCAGAAAGGGCACTTTCACCACCATCCTGGTGACCGCGCTGCATCGCGATCCCTCTGTCTGGGGGCCGAACCCGGACGTGTTCGATCCCGAGAATTTCAGCCGCGAGGCGGAGGCCAAGCGGCCGATCAATGCCTGGAAGCCGTTCGGCAACGGCCAGCGCGCCTGCATCGGCCGTGGCTTCGCCATGCACGAGGCTGCGCTCGCGCTCGGCATGATCCTCCAGCGCTTCAAGCTGATCGACCACCAGCGCTATCAGATGCACCTGAAGGAAACCCTGACGATCAAGCCGGAGGGCTTCAAGATCAAGGTGCGTCCGCGCGCCGATCGCGAGCGTGGCGCCTATGGCGGGCCCGTTGCCGCGACGGTTGCGATTCCGAAGACGCCGCGGCAGCCGACTGCGCGCCCGGGCCATAACACGCCGATGCTGGTGCTCTACGGCTCCAATCTCGGCACGGCCGAAGAACTGGCGACACGCATGGCGGACCTCGCCGAGATCAACGGCTTTGCCGTGCATCTCGGGCCGCTCGACGACTATGTCGCCAAGCTGCCGCAAGAGGGTGGCGTGTTGATTATCTGCGCTTCCTATAACGGCGCGCCGCCCGACAATGCGACGCAGTTCGTCAAATGGCTTGGCAACGACCTGCCGAAGGATGCCTTTGCCGGCGTGCGCTATGCCGTGTTCGGCTGCGGCAACAGCGATTGGGCCGCGACCTACCAGTCGGTGCCGCGCTTCATCGACGAGCAATTGTCGGCCCATGGCGCGCGGGCGGTCTATCCACGCGGCGAGGGCGATGCGCGTAGCGATCTCGACGGCCAGTTTCAGAAATGGTTTCCGGCGGCGGCCCAGGTCGCGACCAAGGAGTTCGGCATCGACTGGAATTTCACCCGCACGGCGGAGGACGATCCGCTCTACGCGATCGAGCCGGTGGCCGTGACCGCCGTCAACACCATCGTCGCTCAGGGCGGCGCGGTGGCGATGAAGGTGCTAGTCAATGACGAGCTCCAGAACAAGAGTGGCCCGCATCCGTCCGAGCGCTCGACGCGCCACATCGAGGTGCAGTTGCCGTCCGACGTCACCTACCGCGTCGGCGACCATCTTAGCGTCGTTCCGCGCAACGATCCGACGCTGGTGGATTCGGTGGCGCGCCGCTTCGGCTTCCTGCCCGCCGACCAGATCAGATTGCAGGTCGCCGAAGGCCGGCGTGCGCAATTGCCGGTCGGCGAGGCCGTGTCGGTCGGCCGTCTGCTCAGCGAGTTCGTCGAACTCCAGCAGGTCGCGACGCGCAAGCAGATCCAGATCATGGCGGAGCACACCCGGTGCCCTGTGACCAAGCCGAAGCTGCTGGGCTTCGTCGGCGAGGAGCCTGAAACGCTGGAGCGCTATCACGGCGAGATATTGGCCAGGCGCAAATCGGTGTTCGATCTGCTGCTCGAATATCCCGCCTGCGAATTGCCGTTCCACGTCTACCTCGAGATGCTTTCGCTGCTGGCGCCGCGCTATTACTCGATCTCCTCGTCGCCGTCGGTCGATCCGGCGCGTTGCAGCATCACGGTCGGCGTGGTCGAGGGGCCGGCCGCCTCGGGCCGTGGCGTCTACAAAGGCATCTGCTCCAACTACCTCGCCAATCGACGGGCGGGTGATGTGATCTACGCGACGGTGCGCGAGACCAAGGCGGGCTTCCGGCTGCCCGATGATCCCTCCGTGCCGATCATCATGATCGGCCCCGGTACGGGGCTTGCGCCGTTCCGCGGCTTCCTCCAGGAGCGCGCCGCGCGCAAGGCGAGGGGAGCCGTCCTCGGGCCGGCCATGCTGTTCTTCGGCTGTCGCCATCCCGACCAGGATTTTCTCTATGCCGACGAGCTGAAGGCACTGGCGGCAGGCGGCATCGCCGAGCTCTTCACGGCATTCTCGCGCGCGGATGGACCGAAGACCT
Source organism: Bradyrhizobium sp. CCBAU 25338 (assembly GCF_028128965.1). Lineage (NCBI taxonomy): Bacteria > Pseudomonadati > Pseudomonadota > Alphaproteobacteria > Hyphomicrobiales > Nitrobacteraceae > Bradyrhizobium > Bradyrhizobium sp. CCBAU 25338. Next base: position 44,077 of record NZ_LFKY01000039.1, on the reverse strand, counting down.
ATGTGCAGCATGTGCTCGCCGCACGGAAGGACAAGGTTTGGCCATTGATCGAGCAGGGCGCCATCATCTATGTCTGCGGCGATGGCGGCAGGATGGAGCCCGATGTGAAGGCGGCGCTCGCCGCAATCCATCGCGAGAAGAGCGGGAGCGACGCGGCCGCGAGTGCCCGGTGGATCGAGGAGATGGGCGCGAAGAACCGGTATGTGCTGGACGTCTGGGCGGGCGGATAGGCGGAGCTCACCCTTGTAGCCCGGATGAGCGAAGCGACATCCGGGATTCCACAGCACCAGCGATCCCGGGTGTCGCTTCGCTCACCCGGGCTACGAGCCTGCGCAGCAAATCATGTTAAACGTCTCCCATGATTCCCTGGGAAAAGATCGACACCGCCAAAATCCCCGGCTCCGACGAGGAACTTCGCCTGATGCGGCGGGGCAAGGAGTTCTCCATCAAGCTCGGCAGCAACGAGCTGATGAACAATCGCCTGTCGGGCTCGGAGGCCGCGCTCGCGACGCTCGCGGCGAAACAGATCGAGAAGGTCGCAAAACCCGTCATTCTCATTGGTGGCCTCGGCATGGGGTTTACACTGCGTGCGGCGCTCGCTGTGCTCGGAACCAAGGCGAAGATCATTGTCGCCGAGCTCGTGCCCGCGGTCGTCTCCTGGGCGCGAGGCCCGATGGCGGAGGTTTTTGGCGACAGTCTCGATGATGCCAGGGTGAGCATCCGCGAAACTGACGTCGGCGAGATTATCCGCGCGCAACGGGCGGCGTTCGATGCCATTCTCCTCGACGTCGACAACGGGCCGGAAGGGCTGACGCGAAAAGGCAACGATGCCCTCTATAGCGCGAGCGGGTTGAAGACGGCGAAGACAGCGCTGCGTCCTGGCGGCGTGCTCGCCGTGTGGTCGTCGGGCCCCAACCCGGCCTTCACCAAGCGGCTCCGTACCGCCGGCTTCGACGTCAACGAGGTCAACGTCCGCGCCACTGGAAGAGGCGGCGGCGCGCGCCACGTGATCTGGATCGCGCGGAAGAACTAAAGCGTGATCCGGAAAAGTGCGCAGCGGTTTTCCGAAAAGATCATGCTTGAACTACAACCTGAAGCGCGATGACGATCATTCTAATCGCATCGCGCTTTAGGCCGCCTGCGCCGCCGCGCCGTGCGCATGCTTGGCGATGGCGCCGATGATCTCGGGCCAGAAGCGCATCGGCAGGGCGTGACCCATGCCCTCGATCATCAACAGCTTGGCATTCGGGATTGACGCCGCCGTGTCCTTGCCGCCTTCGGGATGGACCAGCGGATCGACTGTGCCGTGGATCACCAGCGTCGGTGTCTTCACGCTATGCAGGCGCTCCTTGCGGCTGCCGGAGGCCAGCACGGCTCGGAGCTGCCGGCCGACGCCGGCCGGATTGAGCCCGCGCACGAACACGCGCTCGGCACGTTCGAGGTCGAGCGCTTCCTCTTCCGGAAAAGACCCGGCGCGCAAAATCTTCCAGGTCTGGCCGAAGCGGACGATGAACTCCTCCTTGCTGCGTGGCGGCGGCGCCATCAGCATTGCGGCGGCCTCGCGGGTCGGCGGCGGTATACGCGGATTGCCCGTGGTCGACATGATCGAAGTCAGCGAACGCACGCGGTGCGGAAACGACAGCGCCACCTCCTGTGCGATCATGCCGCCCATGGAGGCGCCGACCAGATGCGCCGACTTGATGCCGAGTGCTTCCATCAAGCCGACCGTGTCCTTGGCCATGTCGATCAGCTTGTAGGTCGCGGCCACGGGAATCCTGAGGAAACGCAGCTTCAGCAGCTCGAGCGGGGTCAGGCGCTTGCCGCCAGTGAGATGGCTCGACTTGCCGATGTCCCTGTTGTCGAAGCGGATCACGCGGAAGCCGCGCGCGGCGAGCTGCTCGCAGAACCCGTCGTCCCAATGGATCATCTGCGCCCCGAGCCCCATGATCAACAGCAGCGGCTCGGCATTGTCATTGCCGAAGATCTCGTAGCAGATGTCGATGCCATTGGCGCGGACGGTGTGGGGCGGCTGATGGGCGGTCACGGGCGCGGTCCCTCCTGCTGGTCGCTGCTGTATCGCACGGTTTCGTTCCGCGAAGAAGCCGCGAGCGCGACACCGCGCCCGCTGCTTGCCGGTTGACCGGCATCTCGCAACGGTGTGGTATGGCGAGAAAAGAAGGGTGCAAAGCCCTCCACATGGGAGGACGCTGATGACCGACAAGATCACCGATCCGGTCGCCTTGTGGCAGAAGATGGTCGGCGAGATGGAGAAAGGTTTCAACTCTTTCGCGACCAAGGCGATGGAGACGCCCGAGTTCTCGCAAGCCGTGAACCGCGCCGGCGGCGTTGCTGCAGGTGCTCAGAAGCAATTTGGCGATCTCATGGAGAAATATCTGCTCTCCATGAACCTGCCGAGCCGCGAGCAGATGACCGGTATTGCGGAGCGGCTTCAGTCGATTGAAGGCCAACTCGGCGAGATCAAGTCGATGCTGAGCCAGATGTCGGCCAGCTCGGGTGCGCAGCAGGGCGGCGCCGCTCCGCGACCGCCGCGCACGAAACGTCCGCCGTCCGAAGGCGGAGACCAAAAGTGAACGCGACGACGGGACTTGATTTCGCCTCCATCCCGGAGCGCATCCAGTCCGAGGTGCAGCGCGCGATTCAGCGCAGCATCAAGGGCGTCGAGTATTTCTCGACCTCGGGCCCTTCGCTCGGCTCGACACCGAAGGACGTGCTGCATTCGCGCGGAACCATGAGCCTCTACCACTATCGGCCGATGTCGGACGAGATCTACCGCGTGCCGGTGCTGATCGTGATGGCGACGACCAATCGCGGCTATATCCTCGACCTCGTGCCCGGCCAGAGCTTCATCGAGTTCCTGCTGAGGCGCGGCTACGACGTCTATATGCTGGACTGGACCGCCCCGCGGCCGGAGGAGAAGAACCTGCGCATGGAGGACTATGTCCTCGACTTCATCCCGGACTGCATCCGCCGCGTGCAAGCCGATTCCGGCGAGCAGGACGTCTCCGTCATCGGCTATTGCTTCGGCGGCGTGCTGTCGCTGCTCTACGGCTCGATCCACAAGGACGGGCCGATGAAGAATTTGATCTGCTTCACCACGCCGATCGACTTCCGCGAGATGAGACTGTTCTCGAACTTCTCCGACCGCCGCTATTTCGACGTCGATCGTCTCGTCGATAGCGTGGGAAACGTGCCGCCGGAGATGATCCTGTCCTCGTTCGAGATGCTGCGCCCCGCCTCGCGCACGGCGAGTCAGATCCAGCTTTGGGAGAACATCTGGAACGACGAGTTCGTCAAGTCCTACCGCATGTTCGACCGCTGGGCGACCGACACGCTGCCGCTGGCGGGCGAGTATTTCCGCGCCATCACCAAGGACCTGATGTGGGACAACAAGCTGTTCAACGGCACCATGTCGGTTGGCGGCCGGGCGGCGAGTCTGGAAGACATCACGGTGCCGATCCTGCATGCGGTCGCCGAGCACGACCACATCGTGCCGTATGAGGCCGCCAAGCATCTGATCGCCAAGGTCGGCTCGGCCGACAAGGAGGAGGTGATCCTGAAGGGTGGTCACGTCTCTCTCGTGGCGGGTGCCAACGCGGTGAAGCGGCTGTGGCCGAAACTGGATTCCTGGCTGGGAAAGAGATCGACATGAGTGAGCAGCGTTCCTATCCGCGTCAGGTCAAGACCGAGGCCGGCGATTTCGAGATCCGCTTGATGTCGCCTGCGGACGAGGCCGCCGTGCTGGCCTTCGGCAAGGGCCTGCCGACCCACGATCTGCTGTTCCTCCCCCGCAACATCAGCGAGCCGAAGGTCCTGTCGGCATGGGTCAAGGAGATCGAGCGCGGCGCGATCCAGAGCCTGCTCGCGGTGAGAGAGGGCAGGGTGGTCGGGTGCGGCACGCTGGTGCGCGATCCGCATTCCTGGTCGCCGCATGTCGGCGAGATCCGGATGGTGGTCTCGCCCGATGTCCGCGGCAAGGGAGTGGGCAAGGCGCTCTCGCAGGAGACCTTTGCACTCGCGCTCGGCGCCGGCCTGGAGAAGCTCTCGGTCCAGATGACCGTCGACCAGCAGGCGGCGATCGCGCTGTTCGAAAGCCTCGGCTTCAAGGCCGAGGCGCTGCTGCGCGACCATGTCCGGGATGTCGACGGCAAGACCCACGACATCGTCGTGCTCGGTCACAACATCGCGCAGGTCCAGGCCCAGATGGAGGCGTATGGGGTGCCGGGCGCTGTCCAGCACTAGGAACGCCCGCTCGACATTCGGTTCAAATCGGGCCGATCATCGGTCCGGTGGCTAAAGAGGCATCATGATGCCTCTTGCCGAGGCTTGTCACATTTTTGTGATGGTGCGTCGCAATATGTATGTTGCATCGCACAATTAACTATGCCATACAGATGGCTGCCCCGGGCCAATGAGGACGGGGTGAGCCCATAGCTCAGATCAATGAGGATGGAGAGAACCCCATGACCACTGAAACCAACACTGCTTTCGAGGGCTTCAAGGACGCTTTCAAGAACATCCAGAATCTGGAAGTTCCCGAGGCCGCCCGCGAATTCGTCAAGAAGACTGCCAACACTGCCAAGGACCGTGCCGCGGAGGCCTTCGCCGGCTCCGAGCGGGTGACCGCCGCTGTCGAGAATGCAGTGGCCGAATCCGTCGCCGAGGCCGGCAAGATCAGCCGCAATATCCAGCAGGCGATCTACGAGGACGCCGAGGCGTTCTTCTCGGGCATCGACAAGCTGGCGTCGGCAAAATCGATCAGCGAAGCCGTCGAGATCCAGTCGAGCCTGCTCCGCTCCCGCGGCGAAGTGTTCGTCTCGCGTGCCAAGGCGACCGCCGACTATCTCGGCAACCTCGCCGCCAATGGTGCGAAGTCCGCTCAGGACAATTTCGCCAAGGTCTACAACAAGACCGCCTGATTTGGTGCCTGAGTAGAAACTGAATTTGAGGCCCGCTTCGGCGGGCCTTTTGTTTGAGCTGCCGTAAGCACATCCACGTCATTCCGGGGCGCCCGAAGGGCGAACCCGGAATCTCGAGATTCTCAGGTGCGCAATTGCGCACCATAGTTCGGTCCTGCGGACCGCCCCGGAATGACGTACTCTCAAACCGTCATGACTCCACCCGCCACCTTCTCCTTCGATACCCCCGGCGATGCCGAACGCGCGGCCGAGCTGCGCCGCGTGAAAACCCTGGCGACGCTGGTGCTGGCCGCGACGCTTCTGCTCTTCATCGTCGCGAAATGGCTTCTTCCGGTGCATCCCGTGTTCGGCTTCGTTGCAGCCTTCGCGGAAGCCGCGACCATCGGTGGTCTTGCCGATTGGTATGCGGTGGTCGCGCTGTTCAAGCGGCCGCTCGGCCTGCCGATCCCGCACACGGCGATCATTCAGAGCAATCAGGCCCGCATCGCCGACAAGCTCGGCGAATTCATCCAGGTGCATTTCCTCGAAGCCGGCCCCGTCGAGGCCAAGCTGAAGGAGATCGATTTCGGCTCCTTCGTTGCGGACTGGCTGCGCGACCGCAAGCGCAGCGACGACCTCGCGCGCTTCGCGCTGCGTCTGTTGCCGGAGGCCGTTTCCGCCACGGAAAGCTCCGGCCTGATGACCTTCATCATCCGCCGCCTGTCCTCGCAGCTCCAGGCGATCGACCTCGCGCCGCTCGCGGCCGGCACGCTGCGCGGCTTCGTCGCGGAGGGACGGCACCAGATCCTGTTCGACGATCTCCTGCGTGTGATGCACGACACGCTGAACCAGAAGGAAACGATGGCGATGATCCGCGAGAAAGTGCGCGCGGAGTTGCCGACCCTGCTCAGGCTCTATCGCGCCGACAAGTTTCTGGTGAACAAGATCGTGGCCTCAGCCACCGCTTTCTTCAACGAGGTGCGCAGCGATCCCAAGCATCCGTTCCGCGGCGAGTTCGATCGCATGGTGCTGAGCTTCGTCGATCGGCTCGGCACCGATCAGGCCTATGTCGATCGCATCGACGGCTTGAAGCGCGATCTGCTCGCGCGTCCCGAGCTTGCCGAACTCGCCCGCACCGTCTGGGCCAACACGCGCTCCTTCATCGAGCGCAGCGCGAGCGGCGAGACGCAGGTGCTGCAGCATCATCTCGCCGGCATGTTCGTCGCGGCCGGCGAGGCGCTCGCCGGCGATGCCGAGCTGCGCGGCGAGATCAACAATGGCCTGGTGAGGGTGCTGCGCAGCTTCGTTGCCGACCAGAAGAGCGGCGTCTCCACCTTCATCTCGGATCAGGTCAAAGCGTGGAATATGACGCAGCTGATTACGCTGATCGAGATCAACATCGGGCGCGACCTGCAATACATCCGTTTCAATGGTTCGCTGATCGGCGGTCTCGCTGGTCTCGCGCTCTACTCCGCGGAATTTCTGCTTCGATTGTTGTGACTTTCGCGTCACGGCCGTCAGCATTACCGCGCGGGCCTATTGCCGCCGCGCATCTCTCCCGCTTGAATGTCTGGAACCGGCCACCTAGCTGATTCATGTTGCGCTGCGGAACGTTCGACAAGCCGGTGCATTGGAATTCATGCCAATTTGCCGGCTTCGCAGCCGGCGTCCTTTCCAGGAAGTCTCCCCAGGGGAAACATCGATGACCGCAACTGCCCAGACGCTGCGTCCGCCGTCCCGTACCCTGATGTTTCTGGAGGGGCGGGCGCTCCACGAGTTCGGCGCATTCCTAGGCGCGCTACCGCTCCTGAGCCTTGCGCCGCGCGGCGATGGACATCCGGTGCTGGTGCTGCCGGGCCTCGTGGCTTCCGATGCGTCGACGCGCGCGCTGCGCACGTTCTTGACGAGCAAGGGCTATGCGGTGAGCGGCTGGCGTCAGGGTCGCAATTACGGCCTGCGCGAGGGCGTGCAGGATGCCATGGTCGATCTGGTCCAGGAGCTCAGCGACAAGCACGGCCGCAGGATCAGCCTGGTCGGCTGGAGCCTCGGCGGTCTCTATGCCCGCCAGCTCGCCAAGATGATGCCGGAGCGGGTGCGCCAGGTGATCACGCTCGGCAGTCCCTTCGCCGGCGATCCGCGATCGACCAACGCTTGGCGCGTCTACGAATGGGCCAGCGGGCACAAGGCCGATGAGGTCGATCCGCGTTTCGGGGGAGAGCTTGCCGCTCCGCCGCCGGTGCCGACCACCGCTATCTTCAGCCGCACCGACGGCGTCTGCGCCTGGCAGGGCTGCATGGAGAAAACGGGCGCACAGACCGAGAGCATCGAGGTGGAGAGCAGCCATTGCGGCATGGGCCATCATCCTGCCGTCGTCTATGCCGTGGCCGACCGGCTCGCGCAGAAGGAGGGCCAGTGGCGCCCATTTGATCGCAGCGGCTGGCGCAGCCTGGCGTATCCCGATCCGCATCGGTAGCTCGTTCTCCACTTCGTCCCGCACGACAATGGAAGAGGCGAGACGCTTCCGTCCATTGTCGTAGCCACGCCAAACGCGCTATGCCTCGCGCATGGCGCATCCTCTCTCCCGCATCATCGACCAGCTCAAGCGCGAGCCGTCGCGCACCGGCTCCATCGTCGTCACCGTGTTCGGCGACGCCATCGTGCCGCGCGGCGGCTCGGTGTGGCTGGGGACGCTGCTGGAATTCTTCGCAAGCCTGGATATCGACAGCGGCGTGGTCCGCACCGCAATGTCGCGGCTTGCTGCCGACGGCTGGCTGACGCGCGAGAAGGTCGGGCGAAACAGTTTTTATCGCCTGGCCGACAAGGGTCGGCAGACCTTTGAAGCTGCCACGCGCCACATCTACGATCCGCCGCCATCGGACTGGACCGGCCGTTTCGAGCTACTGCTGATCGGCAATGGCGAGGACCGCGACGCCTCGCGTGAGGCGCTGCGCAATGCCGGCTTCGGCAGTCCGCTGCCGGGCGTCTGGGTCGCGCCGTCAGGCGTACCGGTGCCGGACGAGGCTGCGGGCGCCATCCGTCTCGAAGTCTCGGCGGAGGATGACAGCGGGCGGCGTCTGCTCAGCGCGAGCTGGCCGCTGGATCGCACCGCGGATGCCTATTTGAAATTCATGAAGACGTTCGAGCCGCTCCGTGCCGCGATCGCGCGCGGTACGGAATTGTCCGATGCCGATGCCTTCACCGCGCGGATCCTGTTGATCCACTACTATCGCCGTGTCGTGCTGCGCGACCCGCTGTTGCCCGAGAGCCTGCTGCCGGCGGATTGGCCGGGAAGGGCGGCCCGCGTGCTGTGCGGCGAGATCTATCGCGCGCTCCTCGCTCCATCGGAACAATGGCTCGACGGCCATGCAATCAACCAGAAGGGGCCGTTGCCGGCGGCCTTGAAGCTGCTGGAACGGAGGTTCGATGCTTGATTGTTGTGTTACAGAAATATCTTGCATGAGATAATTTCTGTTATATATTGCCTCCCAATAAATCGGGAGGATGCGCATGTATACCCAGGCGCTGAACACGGCCGAGACCGACGATCGCGGTCTCGAGGACGCGGCCAAGGCTGCTCAGTTCCAGGCCCGCATCGATGCCGAGGAACGCATCGAGCCGAACGACTGGATGCCGGCGGCCTACCGCAAGACGCTCACCCGCCAGATCTCCCAGCACGCCCATTCCGAGATCGTCGGCATGCTGCCTGAAGGCAACTGGATCACCCGTGCGCCGACGTTGCGCCGCAAGGCCGCGCTGCTCGCCAAGGTGCAGGACGAGTGCGGCCATGGGCTCTATCTCTACGCGGCGGCGGAGACGCTCGGCTCCTCGCGCGAAGAGCTGGTCGACGCGATGCTCGCCGGCAAGGCAAAATATTCCTCGATCTTCAATTATCCGACGCTGACCTGGGCCGATATCGGCACGATCGGCTGGCTGGTCGACGGCGCGGCGATCATGAACCAGATCCCGCTGTGCCGCTGCTCCTATGGTCCCTATGCGCGCGCGATGATCCGCGTCTGCAAGGAGGAGTCGTTCCATCAGCGCCAGGGCTACGAAATCATGGTGACGCTGTGCCGCGGCTCCGACGAGCAGAAGGCGATGGCGCAGGACGCGCTGAACCGCTGGTGGTGGCCGGTGCTGATGATGTTCGGCCCGCCGGATGTCGCGAGCCAGCACAGCGACACCTCGACGAGGTGGAAGATCAAGCGCTTCTCCAATGACGAGCTGCGCCAGAAATTCGTCGATGCCACCGTACCGCAGGCGCAATATCTCGGCCTCACCATTCCCGATCCCGGCATGACGCAGGATGCGGACGGACACTGGCGCTACAGCGAGATCGACTGGACCGAATTCAAGCAGGTGCTCGCCGGCAATGGCCCCTGCAACCGCGACCGCTTGGCCGCGCGCCGCAAGGCGCACGAGGAGGGCGCCTGGGTGCGCGAGGCGGCAGCCGCCTATGCCGCCAAGCGCGCGCGGCGTCAGACCGCGCAAGCTGCCGAATAGGGAGATCAATATGACCACGCCGAACACCCCGCTGTGGGAGGTCTTCATTCGCAGTCGCAACGGGCTCGCGCACAAGCATGTGGGATCGCTGCATGCCAGCGACGCGACAATGGCGCTGCAAGCCGCCCGCGACATCTACACCCGCCGCGGCGAGGGCCTGTCGATCTGGGTCGTGCCATCGAGCGCGATCACCGCGAGCGATCCCGCCGAGAAGGGCATGATGTTCGAGCCGGCGGAGTCGAAGATCTACCGGCATCCGACCTTCTACGAGGTGCCGGAAGAAGTGGGGCACATGTGATGGCCGTGGCCAACATCCAGGTCTGCGAAACACCGCTGGTGCTCTATACGCTGCGCCGCGCCGACGATGCGCTGATCCTCGGCCACCGGCTGTCGGAATGGTGCGGGCACGCGCCGATGCTGGAAGAGGACATGGCGCTCTCCAACATTGCCCTCGACCTCATTGGTCAGGCACGCGAGCTCTACACCTACGCCGCGAAGGTCGAAGGCAAGGACAACGACGAGGACAAGCTCGCATATCTCCGCGACGTCAGGCAGTACCGCAATCTGTTGCTTGTTGAACAGCCGAATGGCAACTTTGCCCAGACGCTGGTGAGGCAGTTCTTCTATTCCGCCTTCGCCGACCTTTACTGGCGTGCCATGATGAGCTCGCGCGACACGACGCTTGCCGCCATTGCCGCCAAGTCGGAGAAGGAGAGCGCCTATCACCTGCGCCACGCCTCGGAATGGATCATCAGGCTCGGGGACGGCACGGATGAGAGCCACGCGCGTGTTCAAGGAGCGATCGATCATCTCTGGGCCTTCACCGGCGAGATGTTCTCGGTCGACGACGGCGAGCGCGCCCTGATCCAGGCCGGCATCGCCATTGATCCGGCGAGCTTGCGCGGTCGTTGGTTGACGACGCTGTCCGACGTTGTCGGCGAAGCGACACTTGAGCTGCCCCGGAACGACTGGATGCAGCAGGGTGGTCGGTCCGGCCGGCACAGCGAGCATCTCGGCCACCTCCTCTCCGAACTGCAGTCGATGCAACGCACCTTTCCGGGGTTGACATGGTGAGCGTGCTGGACCGCGACAGCGAGCTGCGCCGGCGGGCCTGGGACGCTGCGGCAAGCGTGGTCGATCCCGAAATCCCGGTGCTGACCATCGCCGATCTCGGCGTGCTCCGCGACGTCATAGTCGACGGTGATCATGTCGAGGTCGCGATCACGCCGACCTATTCGGGATGTCCCGCCATGAACATGATCGCGCTCGAAGTCGAGATCGCGCTGGAGCGCGCCGGCTTTCATCATCCCAAGGTGCGCACCGTGCTGTCGCCGGCCTGGACGACGGACTGGATGAGCGAGGAGGGCCGCCGCAAGCTGCGCGCCTACGGCATTGCGCCGCCGCAGGCCTCGAGCTCGCGCCGCACGTTGTTCGGCGAGCAGGCCATCGCGTGTCCGCAGTGCGGCTCCGACAGGACAGAGCTGTTGTCCGAGTTCGGCTCCACGTCCTGCAAGGCGCTGTGGCGCTGCAAGGCCTGCCGCGAACCCTTCGATTATTTCAAGTGTCATTGACCATGTCCGCAGCCGCACCGCGCTTCCATCGCCTGACCGTCAACGACCTCCGCCGCGAGGCGTCCGACGCCGTCTCGATGACCTTCGCCATCCCCGGCGAACTCGCCGGCGATTACGCCTTCACGCCGGGCCAGTATCTCACGCTCCGCACCATGCTGGATGGCGAAGAGGTACGCCGCTCCTATTCGATCTGCTCCGGCCCCGACGACGGCGAGATCCGCATCGCCGTGAAGAAGGTTGACGGCGGCGCGTTCTCGAACTGGGCGGCGGACGAGCTGAAAAGCGGCGACGAACTCGACGTGATGACGCCGACCGGCCGCTTCGGCGTGGTCCCGCCGGCAGATCGCGCGTGCATCCATGTCGGCTTCGCCGCCGGCTCCGGCATCACGCCGATCCTGTCGATCGTGAAGGGTGTGCTTGCCCGCGAGCCGGACAGCCGCTTCTTCCTGTTCTACGGCAACCGTACCACCGACAACATCATGTTCCTCGAAGCGCTCGAGGAGCTGAAGGATCGTTTCATCGATCGCCTCTCGCTCTTCCACGTCATCTCCGGCGAGGAGCAGGACATCCCGATCCTGCATGGCCGGCTCGATGGCGACAAGGTGAGGGTGCTGCTGCGCTCGGTGGTGCCGGCTGGGAGCGTCGATCACGTCTTCATCTGCGGTCCCCTTGGCATGAGCGAGCAGATCGAGGCGACCTGCCGCGATTTCGGCATTGCCGAAGAGCGTATTCACGTCGAGCGCTTCGTCTCCGAATTCGGCGGCAAGCCGCGGCCGAAGAAAGCCGTTGCGCCGGATGCGCCGCCGAAAGCGATCGCGTCGCTGATCATCGACGGCAAGCGGCGCGACGTGCCGGTCGCAGAGGACGAAGCGATCCTCGATGCCGCACTGCGCGCCGGGGTGGATCTGCCCTTCGCCTGCAAGGGCGGGATGTGCTCGACCTGCCGCGCCAAGCTGGTCGAGGGTGAGGCGCCGATGGACATCAACTATTCGCTGGAGCCGTGGGAGCTGAAGGCCGGCTTCGTCCTGACCTGCCAGGCAAAACCATCGTCCGAGCGTGTCGTAGTCGATTATGACCATGTCTGATCGGGCAGATCAGACCCGATGAATGCAAATGCGTCGCATTATTTGACAGCTCGAGCCAATCAGCAGAACATCATGTGCGAGCGTCTGGCCCGGAGAAGCGCGTGAACGTCAAAGCCGCCCTGTCGCCTGAGGATATTGCCCGCGCCTGCGCTGACGCGATGTGGGCCGAGGACGATGCGTCCAAGGGTCTCGGGATGGAGATCGTCGAGATCGGCCCGGGCTTCGCAACGCTTGCGATGACGGTGCGGCCGGACATGGTCAACGGCCAGCGCATCGCCCATGGCGGCTTCATCTTCACCCTCGCCGATTCCGCCTTCGCGTTCGCCTGCAACTCACACAATGAGCGCGTGGTGGCGGCGCAGGGGCAGATCACCTTCATCAAGCCGGGCAAGCTCGGCGACCGCCTCATTGCAAAGGCACGGGAAGTCACTCGTGGCGGCCGCTCCGGCATCTACGACGTGCGTGTCACTGCCGGCACCGCCGTCATCGCGGAATTTCGCGGGCATTCGCGTGTCGTTCCCGGCACATGGCTGCCGGCGCCAGATCAATAAGACCAAAGAAAAGAACAAACCAATGTGGGGAAACGAGGATGGCTCTGACGAGGCTCAAGGAAGGTGCCGGTACCTATAGCGCGGAGATGGACGCACATGAGCGCGCCTCGCGCGACGAGATCATGGCGCTGCAGAAGCAGCGGCTGGCCTGGTCGCTGAAGCACGCCTATGACAACGTCGCGCATTATCGCAAGGCCTTCGACAAGGCCGGCGTACATCCGTCCGACTTTCGTGAGCTCTCGGATCTCGCAAATTTTCCGTTCACGGCGAAGACTGACCTGCGCGACAACTATCCCTTCAACATGTTCGCCGTGCCGCGCGAAAAGCTGGTGCGCGTGCATGCCTCGTCCGGCACCACGGGCAAGCCGATTGTGGTCGGTTATACCCAGCGCGACATCGATACATGGTCGGAGGTGATGGCGCGGTCGATCCGCGCCGCTGGCGGCCGCACCGGCATGATCATCCACAACGCCTACGGCTACGGCCTCTTCACCGGCGGGTTGGGTGTGCATTACGGCGCCGAGAAGCTCGGCTGCACCGTGGTGCCGATCTCCGGCGGCATGACCGAGCGGCAGGTGCAGCTCATCAACGACTTCCGCCCTGACATCATCACGGTGACGCCGAGCTACATGCTGGCGATCCTCGACGAGTTCAAGCGCCAGAAGCTCGATCCGCGCCAGAGCTCGCTCAAGGTCGGCATCTTCGGGGCCGAGCCCTGGACCAATGCGATGCGCGGCGAGATCGAGGACGCCTTCGACATGGACGCGACCGATATCTACGGTCTCTCCGAGGTGATCGGCCCCGGTGTCGCGCAGGAATGCATCGAGACCAAGGACGGCCTGCACATCTGGGAGGACCATTTCTATCCCGAGGTGATCGACCCCGAGACCGGTGCGGTGCTTCCGGATGGGGAGAAGGGCGAGCTCGTCTTCACCTCGCTCACCAAGGAAGCCTTTCCGGTGATCCGCTATCGTACCCGCGATTTGACGCGACTGCTGCCGGGCACGGCCCGGCCCGGCATGCGGCGGATGGAGAAGGTGACGGGGCGCTCCGACGACATGATCATCCTACGCGGCGTCAACCTGTTTCCGACCCAGATCGAGGAAGTGCTGCTCGCGACCGACTGGTGCGGCGGGCACTTCATCCTGGAACTGACTCGCGAAGGCCGCATGGACGAGCTGACCATCGTCGCGGAGGCGCGGCCCGAGAGCTGGGACGGCCGTGGTCTGCTCGACCACGCCGACCGCGTCTCGACCCACATCAAGAACACGATCGGGATCAGCTCCAGGGTGCAGGTGGTTGCGCCCGCCACGCTGGAACGTTCCCTCGGCAAGGCCAAGCGGCTCTACGACAAGCGGCCCAAGGACTGACTGGATGGATTGACTTGACCGCGCCCAGAGGCGACAAGGCCCGCGAGAAATCGCGGGTCTTTTCATGTCGCCAGCCGATGCCAAAACCGTCGAAGCGCGCTGCGTGCGCCTTGCCTCAAAGGCTGAAAACGCTGCCGCGCTTGCGCCAGTCGTGGAGCGCCTGACACTCGAGCGCGGTCCGAACGATGTTCTGATCGAGGTCAAGGCCGCAGCCGTCAATCCATCCGACGTCAAGGCCGCGACCGGGCTGATGCCCTATGCCGTGTTTCCCCGGACTCCCGGCCGCGACTACGCCGGCGTGGTGATCGACGGGCCGGCGGGTACGGTCGGACGCGAAGTGTTCGGCTCCTCCGGCGATCTCGGTATCCGTCGTGACGGCACCCATGCCTCCCATCTCGTGGTCGAGGCTGATGCCGTCGTTGAGAAACCGAAGACCGTGTCCTGGGAGGAGGCCGCCGGCATCGGCGTGCCCTTCGTCACCGCGATGGAAGGCTTTCGCCGCGCGGGCGTGCCGAAGAGCGGCGAGACCGTGCTGGTGTTCGGCGTCAACGGCAAGGTCGGACAGGCCGCGGTTCAGATCGCGACCTGGCAGGGTGCGCGCGTCATCGGCGTGGTGCGCAGGACGGAAGCCTATGAGGGGCATAGCAGCGCGCCGGTCGAGGTGATCGACGCCTCTGCCGTTGACGTTGCCACGCGCGTGCGCGAATTGACCGGCGGGAAGGGCGCCGACATCGTCTTCAACACTGTCGGCGATCCCTACTTCCAGGCTGCGCACAAATCGCTTGCGCTGCGCGGCCGCCAGATCCTGATCGCAGCGATCGATCGCATCGTTCAGTTCAACATCCTCGAATTCTATCGCGGCCAGCACACCTATGTCGGCATCGACACGCTGGGCCTGTCATCGGCTGCAACAGGCGCGGTGCTGCGCGACCTCGGTCCCGGCTTCGCCAGCGGCCATCTGAAGCCGTTTCCGATCAGGGCGAATGCGATCTATCCGCTCGAGCGCGCCAAGGAAGCCTATGTCGCCGTCGCCGGCTCCTCGCGCGACCGGGTCATCCTGAAGCCGTAGCAAATCGTCATTGCGAGCGCAGCGAAGCAATCCAGCCGGTCTCCGCGGATGCATTTCTGGATTGCTTCGCTGCGCTCGCAATGACGGACGTCGAGAGATATGAGAACAGTCGATGGAATCCGCCCAATTCGTCATCTTCGCCGGTCTCGTCATCGGGCTCGTCTACGGCGCCGTCGGCTTGCTCAGCGGTTTCTGCCTGATGAGCAGCATGCGCGGCTTTCTGGCGGAGGGGGACGGGCGGCTGGTGCGGAGCTATGCGCTGGCGATCGCCGTTGCGATCGCTGCGAGCCAGTTCCTTGCCGGCAACGGCATGGTCGATCTCGGCAGGTCGATCTACCTGCAGCAGTCATTCTCAGTGCCTGTGCTCTTCCTCGGCGGCCTGCTGTTCGGCTACGGCATGGTGCTGTCGAATGGCTGCGGGTCGCGGGCGCTGGTGCTGCTCGGCCGCGGCAATCTCCGCTCCTTCGTCGTCGTGATCGTGCTGGCCATCGCCGCGCAGATGACGCTGAAGGGCCTGATCGCGCCAGCGCGTATCGCGCTGGTCCAGGCCTCGCAAACGACCGTCAGCGCAAATTCGCTGCCGTCCGTGCTGGCAATGCTCGGTCTCACGGAATCGCTTTCGCGCGCGCTTGCCGCCGCCGCGACGGTCGTCGCGCTGATGCTGTTTGCCTTCGCGCACCCAGCGTTTCGCCGTTCGCCGGGTCAGATCGTGGCAGGTGTCGTCGTGGGCCTGCTCGTCGCCGGCGGCTGGTACGTCACCGGCTGTCTCGGCGCTGACGACTTCAACCCCGTCCCCGTCACCTCGCTCACCTTCATCGCGCCGATCGCCGATAGCCTGCAATACGCCATGCTCTCGACCGGTCTTACGTTGAATTTCGGCATCGCGACGGTGGCCGGCGTCTTCGCCGGCAGTCTGGTGACGGCGCTCGCGACGGGCCGGTTCAAGCTCGAAGGCTATTCCTCACCGCGTCACATGCTGCGCTCAGGCAGCGGCGCGGCGCTGATGGGTATCGGCGGCGTGATGGCGTTCGGCTGCTCGATCGGGCAGGGGCTGACTGGCGTCTCTACGCTCGCGCTGGGGTCGTTCGTGGCGCTCGCCGGCATCCTGCTCGGCACGACGGCGGGCCTGCACGGTGCGCTGCGGGTTCAACCCCTCGCGGTGGCCTGACCGCGCAGCAGTCGGTCGCCGAGCGTCGCAAGGCCGATGCCGCTGACGATCAGTCCGGCCGCGATGGTAAGGCTCGCGTCGATCGGCTCACCCAGCAGGATTGCGGCACTGGCGATGCCGACGAGCGGCGTCGCGGTGGTCCCGAGCGACGTCGTCAGCGCCGAGATGCTCTTGTTGACCATCGACATCGCCCAATAGGCCAGCGCCGTCCCGATCAGGCCCGAATACAGGAACAGCGACACGAGCCTCCATGACCACTCGAATTGCGGCAGCCCGTCGATGATCATCGCCAGGGTCGACAGCACGGCCGTGGCCACGAGCACCTGCCAGAGCAGGAGCTGGAGCGGAGAAGCGATCCAGCGATGCGCGCGGATATAGATGATGTTCGCGGCCCAGGAGATCGCGGCCAGGATGACCATGCCGGCGCCGACCAGGACTCCTGTATTGGTCCAGTCGATCGAGGACGGATTCAGGATGACGGCAAGCCCGATCAGTCCGAGCAGAGCGCCGGCGAGCTTCGGCGCGGTCAGCGTGTCCTTTCCGAGGATGGGCGCGGCGAGTGCGACCCAGAGCGGCGTGGTGTAGCCGAGCACGACGCCCTTGCTCGCGGGCAGGAAGCGCAGGCCCGCCGCGACGAGTATCGAGAACAGCGTCATGTGCAGCAGCGCGACGCTGAGGATGACTGGCACGTCGCGTCGCTCCGGGATCACCAGATTCTTGCTCAGTCCGAGGATCACGATGAGGCCGACCAGAGCGATCCAACTTCGGATCGCGGCGGTCCACAGCGGTGGAACGAATTGCACGAGTTGCTTCGTCACCGACCAGTTCACACCCCAGGCCAGCACGACGACGAGGAACAGGCCGACGGCCGCGCGGGGTGAAAGTGAGTTCATCTCGGAGTCCTTGCAGCAGTCCGGTTCGCCGGATAGCATCGCCACTGGCACCTGAAAAAGTGCCAGATTGGAGAATAATGAGATGCCAGTTTCGGAAGAGGTGATCTCCGCTCTGATCGACTTGAAACGGACGGAGGACGCGGGGCTGGTGACGCAGCTGACGGGCCAGCTTAGAGACCTGATCGCGAGTGGCCGTCTCGGGAGGGGTCGTACGCTGCCGTCGAGCCGTCGGCTCGCGAGCGATCTCGGCGTCTCCCGCAACACCGTCACTTATGCGTACGAGCAGCTTGCCGCCGAGGGATATGTTGCGGCGTCGCACGGCCGCCGTCCGGTGGTCACGGTCGATGGAGGCGGACGTCGTATAAGGGCCGGCACCGCTGCGGCGCGCGGACGCTCCGGAAAGCCGCGACTTTCGCCCTGGGCCTCGAATCTCAAGCAGACCGACTGGCCGATGTCCTATCAGGCAGCACTGAGGCCGTTGCGCCCGGGGCATGGCGATTTCAGAGAGTTTCCGGACGAGGTCTGGGCGCGTTGCTTGCGCCGCGGTGCCGTGCGTGCAGCCAGGCGCGAACTCGGCCCGCTCAACCGGACGCGCCTGCGCGAGGTGCTCGCGGATTATCTGGCGACCAGCCGGGGTGTCCGGGCCGCCGCAGACCAGATCATGATCCTGCCGAGCGCGCAGGCTGCGTTGACCTTGATTGCCGCGACCATCATCACGCCCGGCGATGAGGTCTGGGTCGAGGATCCCGGTTATCCCGGTGCTGCGGCCGCCTTCCGGGCGTCCGGCGCGCGCGTGACCGGTATCGGACTGGATGGGCAGGGTATGCAACGGATGCCGGGCCTTGCGGCGCCAAAACTGATCTTCATGACGCCCTCGCATCAGCATCCGACGGGGCGGCTGATGTCGCTGGCCCGTCGCGCCGAGTTTCTCGGCCTGAGCAGGCCCGGCAAGACCTGGATCGTGGAGGACGACTACGACGGGGAATTCCACTATGACAGCCGGCCGGTGCCGGCCTTGCAGGGGCTCGATGCCCATGGCCGCGTGTTCTATGTCGGCACCTTCTCGAAGGCGATGACGTCGGATATCCGGCTCGGCTATCTCGTCGCGCCGCCGGCACTTGCCAGTATCCTGGAGATCGCGCAGCGGCATGTCGGGCTGATCGCTTCGAGTCACATCCAGGAGGCACTCGCCGAGTTCATCGCCGATGGGCATTTCCTCGCGCATCTGCGCCGGATGCGCCGGCTCTATCACGCGCGCCGTGATCACCTGGTCGAGGAACTGGAGCGACAGCTCGGCGGGATGCTCTCGGTCGAAGTGCCCCCTGGAGGCATCCAACTCGTCGCCCGACTCAAGCGCGGTCGCACTGATCAGGCGGCGGTGAAGCGGCTGGTTGCGGCGGGGGTCGAGACGCGCGCCCTGTCGAGCCTGGCGGTTGGCCGGCCCCGCGATCGCGGCCTGCTGCTAGGCTTTGCGGCGTGGCGCGAGAGCGAGATCAGCGCGGCCGTGCGGACGATGGCATCGTGCTTCTAGACGGCCGCGTCAATCAATCGCCTTCGTCACGATGCGGATCTCCGACGTCAGCGTCCGGTGCACCGGGCACTTGTCGGCGATCTCCATCAGCTTCTTGCGTTGCTCGGCATCGAGGGCGCCGTCCATCGTGATGTCACGCTCGATCTGGTCGAGCATACCCTCGCGGGTTTCACACTCCGCGCAATCTTTGGCGTAGATCTTGGAGTGCTTCAGCGTGACTGTGACGCGGTCGAGCGGCATTGACTTGCGGTCGGCGTAGAGGCGCATGGTCATAGAGGTGCAGGCGCCGAGGCCGGCGAGCAGGAAATCATAGGGACCGGGACCCGTATCCTCGCCGCCGGCCGCCACCGGCTCATCCGCCACGAGACGATGCGGCCCGACTGTGATTATCTGGTTGAATTTGCTCTTGCGGGTCTCCTGCACCACGACCTGGCGCGGCGCCTCAGGGAGATCTACCACCTTCGCGGGCGTTGCGGTGTCGATGTAACGGCTCGCCCAGGCCGCGATCACGTCGGCCGCGTAAAGCGCGTCGGTTGGCTTCGTCAGCAGATGATCGGCATGATCGAGCGAGACGAAGCTCTTGGGATGCTTCGCCGCAACGAAGAT
The DNA here is from genome assembly GCF_028128965.1 of Bradyrhizobium sp. CCBAU 25338. NCBI lineage: Bacteria > Pseudomonadati > Pseudomonadota > Alphaproteobacteria > Hyphomicrobiales > Nitrobacteraceae > Bradyrhizobium > Bradyrhizobium sp. CCBAU 25338. The sequence continues at coordinate 24,817 of NZ_LFKY01000039.1, read as the reverse complement.
CTTCGTCGCGTTGTCGATGCCGACGGTGTCGTCGACAGGCGAATGCATCACCAGCAGCGGCTTGTGCAGGCCGGTGACGTCCTTCATCAGCTCGTGCTCGGCGATGTCGTCGAGGAATTCACGTCTGATCCGGAACGGGCGTCCCGCGAGTGAGACTTCGACCTCGCCCTGGCTGCGGATCTTGTCGATATGCTCCTTGAACAGACCGGTGACGTGGGCGGGATCGGACGGCGCCGCGATGGCCACAACCGCCCTGGCTTCGGGGATCTGTCCTGCTGCCGCGAGGATCGCGGCACCGCCGAGGCTGTGGCCGATCAGGACTGACGGCGCCTTGCGGATGCTGCGCAGATGATCGGCCGCGCGCACGAGATCGGCGACGTTGGAGGAGAACGTCGAATTGGCGAAGTCGCCCTCGCTGGAGCCGAGCCCGGTGAAGTCGAATCGCAGCACCGCAATGCCTTTGGCGGCGAGCGCGACCGCAATGCGCTTGGCCGCCAGCGCGTCCTTGCCGCAGGTGAAGCAATGCGCGAACAGCGCGAACGCCACGGCCTCGCCGTCAGGCAGCTCCAGCGCGGCCGAGAGCTGATGGCCGCCTTCTCCAGTGAATTGAAAGCGTTCCGTCGGCATGGGCTTCCCCTGTCCTTGCTTGAACCTAATCGCCCGAATAGCGCTGTTCGACCCAGGGATCGCCGCGGTTATGATAACCGCGGACTTCCCAGAAGCCCGGCGCGTCCTCGGTCAGGAATTCGATGGCCTGGAGCCATTTGGCGCTCTTCCAGAAATAGAGGTGCGGCACGACCAGCCGCACTGGGCCGCCATGCTCCTCGCTCAGGGGCTTACCCGACCAGCTATGAGCGAGCAGCGCGTCCTCGGCGGCAAAGTCTTCCAGCGCGAGATTGGTGGTGTAGCCGTCATAGGAATGCAGCACAACAAAGCGCGCATCCTGGCGCGGCTGGCAGGCTGCGAGCAGCTCACGCGTCGCAAGCCCTTCCCACTCGTTGTCATAGCGCGACCAGGTCGTCACGCAGTGGATGTCGGAGGTGAACCGCGCCTGCTTCTGTGCGATGAACTCGTCGAAGGTCCAGAACACGGGAGTTTCGATCGCGCCGTAGACGTCGAGCCGCCAGCGCTCGCGCGAGACCGGCGGCACGACGCCCAGATCGAGCACCGGCCAGTCCTTGGTGAGGTGCTGACCGGGCGGCAGGCGCTGATCTTCCGGACGCGTGACCTTGCCGGTGAGAAAGCGGCCCTCGCGCGCCCACTTTTCCTTGGTGCGCGTCAGCTTGCTGTCGGATGGCGTCTCGTCGGTCATGGCCTACTCGTGCCGATGCATTGCGGAGGCGTGCTTGGTGTCGCGCATGGTTGAATAGATGATCAGCGACAGGCAGATGATGCCACTGAGATAGAAATAAAACCATTCCTCGTGCCCGATGCTTTTGAAATAGAGCGCGATCGCCGGCGCCGTGCCGCCGAAGATCGAGACCGTGATGGCATAGGGCAGGCCGACGCCGAGGGCGCGGACGTTGGTCGGGAACAATTCGGCCTTCACCACGGCGTTGATCGAGGTGTAGCCGGCGACGAACAGCCAGGCGGCGCAGATCAGGATGAACGCCATGAAGGGCGACTTCGTCTCCCTCAGCGCCATCAGCAACGGAACGGTCGCGAGCGTGCCGGCTACGCCGAAGAAAATGAGCAGCGGCTTGCGGCCGATCTTGTCGGAGATCGCGCCGTAAATCGGCTGGAGGATGGTCGCGAAAATCAGCGTGCCGAAGATCACGAAGGTGGTCTGGTCCTCGGTCAGCCCGACCGAAAGCTTGACGAAGGTCTGCATGTAGGTGGTGAAAGTGTAGAACGCCGCGGTGCCGCCGGCGGTGAGGCCGACGACCAGCAAGAGCTCGCGCGGATAGCGCAGCAGATTGGTGATCGAGCCGGTCGGCTTCACCACTTTCTTTGCCTCCTCGAACGCCTCGGTCTCGTGCAGGCCGCGCCGCATCACCGCGGCGAAGATCGCCAGCAGCGCGCCGATCGCGAAGGGGATGCGCCAGCCCCAGGCCTTCAGCTCTTCCGGTGTGAGGAAGACCTTTTGCAGGAGCAGCAGCACGATGATCGCGGTGAGCTGGCCTCCGATCAGCGTCACGTACTGGAAGCTGGAATAGAAGCCGCGATGCTTGGGGTCGGCAACTTCGCTGAGATACGTGGCGCTGGCGCCGTATTCGCCGCCGAGGCTGAGGCCCTCGATGACGCGGGCGAGCGCGAGGATCACCGGCGCGGCGAAGCCGATCGTGGCATAGGTCGGCGTCAGCGCGATGATCAGCGAGCCGAAGCACATGAAGACGACGGACAGAGTGAGCGAAATGCGGCGACCGAAATGGTCAGCGAGATAGCCGAAAAACCACCCGCCCAGAGGCCGCATCAGGAAGGTCGCCGCGAATACGACGGCGACGTTCAATTGCTGGACGACGGGGTCGTTACCAGGGAAGAACGCGGGTGCGAAGTAGAGCGCGAATGCCGTGTACGCGTAGAAATCGTACCACTCGACGAGATTGCCGATGGAGCCGATGAAGATCGCCTTGATCCGCCGCTCGGCGTCGGCGACGTCAAAATGCTCGGAGGCCGGTTGGATTGCTTGCTCTGTCACGTCCGGCCTTCCGCTTCTTCGTCTGGGGAAGGCCTACATCGCCTTTCCCAGCAAAAATGGCAACTGCCGGGGGCCTCTCACCGTGCCCTGCGACCAGGTTACTGTGCCTGCCGGATCGAGTCGGAAGTCCGGAATCCGCTTCAGCCATTCCTCCAGCGCAACCTGCATCTCCATTCGCGCAAGGTTGGAACCGACGCAGCGATGGATACCGAGGCCGAAGGCGGCGTGGCGGTTCTCGCGGCGGTCGATCACGACTTTGTCAGCATCCGGAAACATCTTGGGGTCACGGTTAGCGGCCGGGAACGACAGCAGCACCATGTTGCCGGGCTTCACCGGACAACCCGAGACCGTGGTTTCCTTGACCACCTCGCGCGCCATCGTCACCGGTGAATAGGCGCGCAGCAGCTCCTCCGCCGCGGTCGGGATCAGTCCGGGCTCGGCGATCAGCCGCTCGCGGTCGGCCGGCGTCTTCGCAAGATGCCAGAGCGAGGAGCCGATCGCGCTCCAGGTGGTGTCGATGCCGGCGATCAGCAGCAGGCGCAGCGAGCCCAGCACGTGGGAGTCCTCGAGCGGGTTGCCTTGCTTGTCCCTGGCGTTCATCAGATAGGAGATCAGGTCGTCGCTGGGCTCGTTCTTGCGCGCTTCGATGTGGCCGCTGAAATAGGCCGTCATCTCCTGCACGGCCTGGAGCAGCTTGCTCTCGTCCTTGATGCCGAGCTCGAGGATCATGTGAATCCCGTTGATGAAGAGGTCGCTGTCGCTCTCGGGGATGCCGAGCATGTGCGCGATCGCCCGAACCGGGATGTATTTGCTGTAGCGTGCGGCAGCGTCGACCTTGTCGTCGGCGATGAACTCGTCGATCAGTTCGTTGCAGATGGCGCGAACTCGCGGTTCGAGCTTCTTCATCGCGTCCGGCGTGAAGGGCGGCAGCAGCAATTGCTTGGCCGGCTTGTGCTCCGGCGGATCGGAGGTGATCGGCGGCGCCGCGTTCCTGGCGACCTCGGGGCGCACATCGCGGACGATGATGCGGCGTGAGGAGAAGTGCTCGGTGTCGTTGGCGATCTCGCGCACGGCTTCATAGGTGGTCGGCAGGTAGCAGCCGAGGAAGCGTTCCGTGTGCACCACGGGACTCGCGGCGCGCAGCTCGTCCCAGATCGGGAAGGGGTCCTCCGTCCATTGCGGATCGGTGTGGTCGAAGTCATGGACCCAGTCGGTCACGGGCGGATGGGCGGTGGGCTGGTTGACGTCGGTCATGGCAGGGAATCCCTCGGCTCGTGTTCGCTGAAAGCACGCAGCTGGCCGCGCTACTCCTCGATCACATCGATTGCGATTTCCGGGCAGTTGGCTTTCGCAAGCCAGGCCTTGTCCTCGAGCCCCGGCGGGACGGCGCCGTCGCCGGCTTCGTGCGCGTTGCCATATTCGTCGAGCTCGAAAAGCTCCGGCGCGAGGGCCTTGCAGCGGGCGTGGCCTTGGCATTTCTCCGGATCGACGTGAACCCTTAGTCGCTCTGACATTGCGGCTTCCTCGGTCGTGCGCGCGCAAGGCCCGAAGGGCGGCGCGTTTCCTCATCTGGGATTGCTCTAAGTTATATCCTATTACATTCGCGGCGGGCTTCCCCTGTCAAGCGCAAACTTATAGGCTTCGCCTCAACATGCGTTCACAATTCGCTCGCAAGCCCGAGAAGACCTACCACCATGGCGATCTTCGCGATGCCTTGATCAAGGCCGCGCTGCACGAGGCGGAGCGGGGCGGCGCCGAGGCGATCAGCATCAAGGCGCTTGCCAGGCAGCTCGGTGTTTCGCAGCCGGCGCCATACCGGCATTTCGTCGACCGTGAGGCGCTGCTCGCGGCGGTCACGGCGGAGGCGTTCCGGCAACTCACAGCGGTTCTGCGCGAGGCGATGGCGGAGCCGTCGAAGCAGTCGAAGCTCTCGCGACTCGCGCAAGCGACGCTCGATTTCGGTCTGCGCCGTAACGGTATCTACCGCTTGATGTTCGCCTCGCGCACCGTGTCCTGCGCGGCCAAGGGCAGCGAGCTGCACGAGGCGACGCGGGAGACCTTTGCGCTCGTGATCGAGGCGCTAGAGGCCCCGGCGATCGGCTACTTGCGCGAGCGGCAGGCGCTCAAGATCTGGGCCGCGCTGCATGGGGTGGTGATGCTGGCCGAGCAGGGCCTGTTCACCGGCGAGGCGGCGCATGCCACGCGCGAGGAATTGGTCGAGGATTTCGTCAATGAGACGAAGGCTGCGCTCGCGGTCGCGATCAAGGATGCGCGGCGCCGGACAAAGGCCGGCGCCTAAGCCTTCGCCTTCAGCAGCCTCATCAGCTTGTCGACGGCACTGTCCGGCGTCGTCACGACCGGGCGGCCGGTGGCCTCCGCAACCAGCGGCGCAGTCGCGGCGATGCTGAATTGCGCGAGCGCGATGACGTCGCAGTCGCGCAAATCGCGAGATGCTTCCGCGATCAGCCGGTCGTGCGTGGCACGGTCGCCGCGATCGAGCGCGGCCAGCGCGCCCTCGGCCAGTTTCGGCACGATCTGGACGGAGGCAGGGAACTCGGGTGGCATCGAGGCTAGCGTCGGCGGAAAGGTCGAGAGCAGGCCGATGCGCTCACCCATGGTTATGGCACGTTCGATCATGGCCTCGTTCGGCTTCAGCACCGGCATCGACGCATGTGCGCGCGCGACCGCCTCGATGCAGGGGCCGAACGCGGAACAAGTGAACAGGATTCCATCCGCTCCCGTCGCCGCTGCGTAATCGCCCAGCGCGAGGAAGCGCTCGGTCATGGCATCGGTGAGCGCGCCGTCACGCGCCAGATCCGCAGACAGGCTGTCGTCGAGCAGGTTCATCAGCCGTGCCTCAGGCCACGCCGTCGCGAACGTCGCCTCGATCGGCGCGATGGAGTGCTTGAGCGCGTGGATGAGGGTGATGCGAGGCGGCGTCGTCATGAGGTATACGTCAGTTCGTCACCTTCGGATCGATCGGGGTCGTGCCGCGCAGGCCCAGAATATCCTCCAGCACCTTCGCGCCGGCGATCACCTGTGCGTCGGCCCGCGGTGCGCCGACGACTTGCACGCCGACCGGCAGGCCCGACGCCGTGAAGCCGCACGGCAGCGAGAGCGCAGGACAGCAGGCGAGCGTGATGGCGTAGACGATGCCGAGCCACTCGACGTAATTGTCGAATCTCTTGCCGGCGCATTCGGCGACATAGCGGTGTTCGATCGGGAAGGGCGGCACGATCGTCGTCGGCACCAGCAGGAGATCGTAGGTCTTGAAGAACTCGACCGCCCGCGCAGTCATGCCGACGCGCTGCGCCTCGGCGCGCGCGAGCTGATCGACGGTGAGCTTGAGGCCTTCCTCGATGTTCCAGATCACCTCGGGCTTGAGCATGTCGCGCTTGGTGCGCAGCAGGTTGGCCTTGGTGATCGCGAAATCGAACGCGCGCAGCACGTGGAAGCACTCATGCGCCTCGCGCCAGTCGGGATGTGCCTCCTCGACGATCGCGCCGGCTTCCGCGAAGCGCTCCGCGGCCTTGCGCGTGATCGCCTTCACTTCGGGATCGACCGGCGTGATGCCAAGGTCGGGTGAATAGGCAATGCGCTTCGGCTTCTTGCCCGCCTGTGCCGCCGAAAGGAACGAGGTCGTCGGCGCCGGCAGCGACAGCGGATCGTCCGCATAGTCGCCGCTCATGGCGTCCAGCAGCAGCGCGAGATCCTCGACGTTGCGCGCCATCGGGCCGACCACGCCGAGATTGCGATCGACACCTGACTTCGGGGTATGCGCGACACGGCCGATGCTCGGCCGCATGCCGACGACGCCGCAGAAAGCCGCCGGGTTGCGCAAGGACCCGCCCATGTCGGAGCCCTGCGCGAGCCAGGCCATGCCGGTTGCGAGCGCCACGGCCGCGCCGCCGGAGGAGCCCGCTGCCGATTTCGTCGTATCCCAGGGATTGAGCGTCGCACCGAACACCTCGTTGAAGGTGTTGGCGCCGGCGCCGAATTCCGGCGTGTTGGATTTGGCGTAGACCACCGCGCCGTTCGCCTCGAGGTTCTCAACCATGAGGTCGGACTTCGCGGGGATGTTGTCCTTGAAGATCGGCGAGCCCTGCGTGTTCAACACGCCCGCGACGTCGGTGAGGTCCTTGATCGGCACCGGTAGGCCTGCGAGCAGCCCGCGCGCGCCGGCCGGCTTCTGCATCAGCGCTTTCGCGTTGGTCCTCGCGCGATCGAAGCACAGTGTCGGCAGCGCGTTGACCTTGCCATCGACCTCCTTGATGCGCTTCTCCAGCACATCCAGGAGCTCGAGCGGCGAGACGTCGCCGGACCGCAGCTTGTCGACGACCGCGCATGCGGTTTCGCGGATCAGGTCTTGAGACAATTATCTTACTCCTATGCCCATTCTTGGTTTCGTCATTGCGAGCGCAGCGAAGCAATCCAGACTCTCACCGCGGATGCATTCCTGGATTGCTTCGCTGCGCTCGCAATGACGAGGATCGGGTTTAACCCCACCCCGCGCTGATGCCGCCGTCCACCGTATATATCACGCCCGACGTGTAACCAGAGCGATCCGACGCCAGGAACGCCATGAGGTCGCCGATCTCGCGCGCATGCGCAGGCCGTCCCAGCGGCAGGCTCTTCTGGAATTCCTTGTAGCGGCTCTCGTCGCCGAACTGGTGCTTTGCCCGCGTCTTGAGCAGGGTGACGTGGCGATCGGTGCCGACGGGACCGGGATTGATGCCGACGACGCGGATGTTGTCGGCGAGGCTCTTGCCGCCGAGCGCGCGCGTGAACGCCATCAGCGCGGCGTTGCCGGCGCTGCCGCAGATGTAGTTGGCGTCGAATTTTTCGCCGGCTGCGCCGATGTCATTGACGATGACGCCGCCACCCCTCGCCTTCATCTGCGCATAGATGTGCCGCGTCAGGTTGATGTAGCCGAACACTTTCAATTCCCAGGCGTGCCGCCAGGTCGCCTCGTCGATCTTGTCGATCGAGCCGCCGGGGATGTCGCCGGCATTGTTGACGAGCACGTCGATGTCGGCGGCTTCTTTCGCCAGTCGCGCCACGTCCTCCTCCTTGCGCAGATCGACGATGCTCGTTGCGGCGTCGATCTGGTGTGCGGAGCGCAGGCGGTCGGCCAGCGCCGTCAGCGCCTCGCCGCTGCGGGCGGCGAGCAGGAGATGCGCGCCTTCCTCGGCAAACGCCTCGGCGGCGGCTGCGCCAATGCCCTTGGACGCGCCAGTGATCAGGACGCGCTTGCCACGCAGATGCAGATCCATGGGAGTACTCGCAGGGTAGGAACTGGATCAAATCAGTAGGCGCTCGGCCGCGCCATGGTCAACATTGCAGTGCAGCGTTGCACCGCCCGCGACTTTGGTCCATTGCAGTGCGATCAAAACGCGGCGGCTGCCGGACCAACCAAGGACGTTTTCGATGAGCAAGAAGCAATACCGGATCGCGGTCATTCCCGGCGACGGCATCGGCAAGGAAGTCATGCCGGAGGGCCTGCGCGTTCTGGAGGCGGCGGCGAAGAAGCACGGCGTCTCCGTTCATTTCGACCATTTCGACTTCTCGTCCTGGGACTATTACGAGAAGCACGGCCAGATGATGCCCGATGACTGGAAGGAGAAGATCGGCAAGCATGATGCGATCTACTTCGGCGCGGTCGGCTGGCCGGCCAAGATCCCGGATCACGTCTCGCTGTGGGGCTCGCTGATCAAATTCCGCCGCGAGTTCGACCAGTACGTGAACCTTCGCCCGGTGCGGCTGATGCCCGGCGTGCCGTCGCCGCTGGCGGGCCGTAAGCCCGGCGATATCGATTTCTGGGTGGTGCGCGAGAACACGGAAGGCGAATATTCCTCCGTCGGCGGCCGCATGTTCCCCGACACCGACCGCGAGTTCGTGACCCAGCAGACGGTGATGACCCGCACCGGCGTCGATCGCATCCTGAAATTCGCCTTCGAGCTCGCGCAGTCGCGGCCGAAGAAACATTTGACCTCGGCGACGAAGTCCAACGGCATCTCCATCACCATGCCCTATTGGGACGAGCGCGTGGAGGCGATGGCCAAGAAGTTTCCGGGCGTGAAGTGGGACAAGTACCACATCGACATCCTGACGGCGAACTTCGTGCTGCATCCGGACTGGTTCGACGTCGTGGTCGGCTCGAATCTGTTCGGCGACATCCTCTCCGATCTCGGCCCGGCCTGCACCGGCACGATCGGCATCGCGCCATCAGGCAACATCAATCCCGAGGGCGATTTCCCCTCGGTGTTCGAGCCGGTGCACGGCTCGGCGCCCGATATCGCCGGCCAGGGCATCGCCAACCCGATCGGCATGATCTGGTCGGGCGCCATGATGTTCGAGCATCTCGGCGAAAAGGAAGCAGGAAGATCGATCGTCGATGCGATCGAGCGCACGCTGGCCGAACGCACGCTCCGCACCAAGGACCTCGGCGGCAACGCCGATACGACGGCCTGCGGTAAGGCGGTTGCGGATATGGTGGATTGAGGCGGACTGCCGACCAAGTGTCATCCCGGCGTACGCCGGGATGACACTGAGGTTGGCGGCTAGCCGGCGATCTTCTCGATCGCAGTCTGATCCAGCCCGAACTTCTTCCCGGCCTCAAGAATCTCCCGCCAGGTGGTCGGATCGACCGGAACGCCTTCCGCGAGCCGCTTCTTCTTCGTCTCGCGCTCGGGATCGCCGGCGATCTTCACCTTGTCGACGCCGGGTGCTGGCGGCGAGCCGGTGTGCCAGGCAACGAAGCTCTCGACTTCGCTCGCGAGGTTCTCGCCGGTGCCGAGCTTGCCCGGGTCGATGATGATCGAGAGCATGCCGTTGAGGACGTTGTACTTGCCGTCGGATGGGCCCTTGACCACCTGCCCCCCGGAGAGCGCGCCGCCGAGGATTTCGCACACCAGCGCGAGCCCCGAACCCTTGTGCTCGCCGAACGGCAGGATGGCGCCGTGCGGCGGGATCACGGTGTAGCGCGGGTTGGTGGTCGGCTTGCCTTCATTGTCGATGATGGTGCCGGGCTCGAGTTCGACGCCCTTGTTGTGGGCGACGCGGGTCTTGCCCTGCGCGATCCTGCTGGTGGCGAAGTCGAGCACGATCGGGTCCTTGCCCCTGCGCGGGATGCCGACGCAGAACGGGTTGGTGCCGTGGCGCGCATCGCTGCCGCCCCAGGGCGCCACGATCGGACGCGAGATCACGTTGACGAAGTGGATCGAGACCAGCCCGTGGTCGATGCATTGCTCGGCCCAGTGGCCGATGCGGCCGATGTGGTGCGAATTGGACAGGCCGACGAGACACACGCCGTTGCGCTTGGCGCGCTCGGCGCCCAACTCCATCGCCTCATAGCCCATCACCTGGCCGTAGCCGGTGAGGCCGTCGAGGGTGAGAAGCGGACCGGTGTCGAGCACGATCTTGACGTGCTGGTTCAAGGCGAGGCCGCCTGTGGTGACGCTCTGGACATAGCGCGGGATCATGCCGACACCGTGCGAGTCATGCCCTCTAAGATTGGCCTCGACCAGATTGGTGGAGACGAGGTCGGCTTCGCGGTCCGTAGACCCGCCCGCCTTGACGATGGCACGGACGACGTTGGTGAGCGGCTCAGCCTTGATGGTGCGATAGTCGGCCATTGTTGTTGCTCTTATCCTTTCACGATCCGGCGGCAGTGGACCCAGGCCGCTTCAATCAGGTTCTCGCTCGCCTCCGGCGTGCGGAAGGCCGAATGCGCCGACAGCGTCACGTTCGGCAATTTCGTCAGCGGATGATCGCCGGGTAGCGGCTCGATGTTGAAGACGTCGAGGCCGGCATGGCGAATATGGCCGGACTTCAGCGCGTCGATCATCGCGGCTTCGTCGACGACCGCGGCGCGCGCGGTGTTGATGAGGATGACACCACGCTTCATCGCAAGGATCTTCTCGCGCGTGATCATGCCGCGGGTTTCGTCGTTGAGCAGCAGATGCAGCGACACGACGTCGCTCTTCGCCAGCACCGTATCGAGATCGGTGAATTCGACACCAGGATAGCTCTTGGGCGAGCGATTCCAGGCGATCACTTTCATGCCGCTTCCCGTGGCAATGCGCGCAACTTCCGCGGCGATGCCGCCGAATCCGATCAGGCCGAGGGTCTTGCCGGTGAGCTGCATGCCGTCTTCGCGCAGCCAGTTGCCCGCCCGCATCTCGCGGTCCATCATGGCGATGACGCGGGCCGAAGCCCACATCAGCGCGATCGCGGATTCGGCGACCGCTGTGTCGCCGTAGCCCTTGATCAGATGCACGGAGATGCCGAGCTCGGCGAGCTCCTCCGGGTTCATGTAGCTGCGCGCACCGGTGCCGAGGAACACGACGTGCTTCAGCCCCGTGCATTTCCTCGCCACGTCGGTGGGAAGCGCGGTGTGGTCGACGATCGCGATCTCGGCGCCGTCGAGGATTTCCGGGTATTGGTCGGGCTTGATGTCGGGATCCCTGTGGATCCGCACCTTGGGATCGCCGGGCTTCTCCAGCCGCTCCATGATCACGGCGAGGGCTTCATTGGCGTCGACGAAAACTCCGCGCATGGCTCTCTCCGATCAGGACGCGACGCCGGCAATCGCCAGCACGGTATGCATCAGGACGTTGGTGCCCGCAGCGCAGTCGGTCTGCGTGGCGTCCTCCAGCTCGTTGTGGCTGATGCCGTCCTTGCAGGGGACGAACACCATCGCCGCCGGCATGACGGTGTTGAGATTGCAGGCGTCATGGCCGGCGCCGGAGGTGATGCGGCGAGAGGGATAGCCCAGCGTCTTCGCGGCGTTCTCGACCGCCGCGATCAGCTTGGGATCGAAATGCGTCGGCGGCTTGCGCCAGACCAGGTCGATCTTGACCTCGACCTTGCGCCGTGCGGCGATCTCGGCGATGGCCGCACGAAGATCGCGATCCAGCGCATCCATGATGGCGCCGTCGGCACTGCGGCAGTCCATGGTGAAGGCGATCTCGCCGGGAATGACGTTGCGCGAGGGATTTGCGATCACGGCCTCGCCGATGGTGCCGACCGCGTTCGGCCCGTGCTTCTTCGCGATGGCCTCCATCGCCAGCACGATTTCCGACAGCGTGGCCAGCGCGTCGCGCCGCAGCGGCATCGGGGTCGAACCCGCATGGCTCTCGAAGCCGGAAATCTTGCCGTCGTACCAGAGCACGCCCTGGCCGGAATCGACCACGCCGATGGTCTTGCCTTCCGCTTCGAGAATGGGACCCTGCTCGATGTGCAGCTCGACGAAGCATCCGAGCTTCTGGAAGCCGACCGGCTTGTCGCCGCGATAGCCGATGCCGTCGAGCGCCTGGCCCACGGTCATGCCTTCGGCGTCCTTGCGCGACAGAATGTCGTCGGTGGTGAAGTCGCCGACATAGGCGGCGGAGGCCATCATCGCAGGTGCGAAGCGCGAGCCTTCCTCGTTGGTCCAGTTGACGACGCAGATCGGCGCCTCGGTCTCGATGCCGGCATCGTTCAGCGTCCGGATCACTTCCAGCGCGCCGAGCGTCCCCAGGATGCCGTCATATTTGCCGCCGGTCGGCTGGGTATCGAGATGCGAGCCGATGCCGACGGGCGGCTTCGACATGTCGCGGCCCTTGCGCAGGCCGAACATCGAGCCGAGCGCGTCGACGTGGACTTCCAGTCCGGCGTCTTCGCAAGCCTTGCGGAACCAGTCGCGCACCTGCTTGTCTTCCGCGCTGAGCGTCAGTCGTCGCACGCCGCCCTTGGCGGTCGCGCCGAACTTTGCGGTCTCGTGGATGGAGCCCCAGAGGCGGGCGGAATCGATTTGCAGATTGGTGGCGGCTCGGCTCATGCGTCTCTTCCATTGATCGCTGTCATTCCGGGGCGCCCAAAGGGCGAACCCGGAATCTCGAGATTCCGGGTTCTCGCTGCGCGAGCCCCGGAATGACGGTAGAAAACCCGGCGCTTTTTCAATGACGCGCCTGCGCGGGCGCGTCAACCGCGAGGCTGCTCTGCGCAATCTGCCTTGCGAGCTCGGCGACGCGCTCCACGGCAACGACGTCGGGAGAGGCGAGCCAGCTCGCCGTGAATGTCAGCGGCGCGATCGCGAGATCGGTGTCGAGCAGTTGCAGCCGTCCGTCGGCGAGCTCGTTCGCGACGATGGCGTCGGGGATCACTGCGATGCCGAGTCCCTCGACCGCCATGTGGATGACCGTTGCGAGCGAAGCAGAGGCATGCAGGCGGATCGGCGGCAGCTCCGGCCGGTCGAACACCTCGCGCACGACCTCGTAAGGCTTGGTCTTGCGCGGAAAGGTGATGATCGGAAACCGCGCCAGCTCCACCGGGGTCACCGGGCCCGCGCCGAGACCGAGTGAGGGGCTTGCGAGGAAGCCGATCGGATAATCGGCGAGCACGCGGTTGTGCACGCCGGAGGCGGACAACGGCCCGACGACGAAAGCGAGCTCGATCTCCTGCGCGAGAAGGCGCCCGGTCAGGTTCGGCGTGATGTCGACCTCGATCTCCAGCGACAGGTTCGGATAGACCTCGTTCACGCTCTTCACCAGCCGCGGCAGCCAGGTGTGCACGATGGTCTCGGCGACGCCGAGCCGCATCACGCCGCGCATCGCCGACCGGTCGCCGATCTCCGCCATCATCGCGGCACGCAGACCGATCAGCTTCTCGGCATAGACCATCATCTGTCGCCCGCTGGGGGTGGGCGAGGCCACGCGATGATCGCGGTTCAGAAGCTTCACGCCCATCTCGCGCTCGAGCTGTGCGATGCGCTGCGAGATCGCCGGCTGGGTGGTGTTGAGCCGTTGGGCGGCGCCACGGAAGCTGCCGAGCTTCACAACCCACAGGAACGTCTCGATCGACCTGAAGTCCAGCATTGGAAGGATTTTCCCGATCGATAAATTGAATTTATCGATATTGATTAGAAACGACGATTAGACTTTATAGCACGCTTGGTGTTGGCTTGTCTTTGTCGAGTTTATAGGCAGATCGATCACATGACTGTTTTGGTGGCAACGCCGCAAACTGAAACGCCCGACGCCCTTCCGAGCCGCAAGGCCCGGCTCGCCTATCGCGCGGGGCTGGTCGCCTCCACCGCCGGCGTCGCTCCGGGTTTTGTCCAGGGCAATCTGGCGATCCTGCCTGCCGAGCATGCCGGCGCCTTTCACCGCTTCTGCCAGCTCAATCCAAAGCCATGCCCGATCATCGGCATGTCCGATGTCGGTAGCCCTTTCATCCCGTCCCTCGGCGCCGATCTCGACATCCGCACCGACGTGCCGCGCTACCGGGTCTGGCGCGACGGCGAGGTCGTCGACGAGCCGACCGACGTCACCAAGTATTGGCGCGACGATCTCGTCACCTTCGTGCTCGGCTGCTCCTTCTCGTTCGAGGAGGCTCTGCTCGAGGAGGGCATGCCGATCCGCCACATCGAGAAGAACGTGCGCGTGCCGATGTACCGCACCAACATCGCCTGCGGCGAGGCCGGTCCGTTCGCTGGGCCGATGGTCGTGTCGATGCGCCCGTTCAAGCCGGCCGATGCGATCCGCGCGGTGCAGATCACCTCGCGCTATCCCGCCGTCCACGGTGCGCCCGTGCATCTCGGCCATCCGCATCTGATCGGCATCAAGGACATCGCCAAGCCCGACTACGGCGATCCGGTGCCGGTCGCCGACGACGAGATTCCGGTGTTCTGGGCCTGCGGGGTGACGCCGCAATCGGTCATCAACGCCGCGAAACTCCCGTTCGCGATTACGCATTCGCCCGGCCTCATGCTGGTGACGGATCTGAAGAACAGAAACATGGCCGTGATTTAGTGGGCAGCGTGTGCTGCTTCTTCAGGCTTTACCGCATCCATCAATCGCTTCATTCGATCAGCCGAAATTCAATAACAGGGGACCTTGCCATGACGATCACTCGCCGCGACGTGCTGTTGGGAGCCACCGCCACTGCCGCTCTCGTGCCGCTGGCAGCGCGCGCACAGAGCTCGGAAGTCGTGATCGGCGTGATCTATCCGTTCTCCGGCGGCAGCGCGCAGCAGGGCGTCGACGCGCAGAAAGCCTATGAGACCGCGCTCGAAGTCATCAACAAGGACACCGCCTTCGACCTGCCGCTGGCGAAAGGCGAAGGCCTGCCGGGTCTCGGCGGAGCGAAGATCCGTCTCGTGTTCGCCGATCACCAGGCCGATCCGCAGAAGGGGCGCGCCGAGGCCGAGCGCCTGATCACGCAGGAGAAGGTCTGCGCCATCATCGGCACTTATCAGAGCGCCGTCGCCGTCACCGTCAGCCAGATCTGCGAACGCTATCAGGTCCCGTTCGTTTCCGCCGACAATTCCTCGCCCAGCCTGCATCGCCGCGGCCTGAAATATTACTTCCGCGCTGCGCCGCATGACGAGATGTACTCGGCCGCGATGTTCGACTTCTTCGATGCCATGAAGAAGAAGGGCACCAAGATCGAGACGCTGTCGCTGTTCCACGAGGATACCATTTTCGGCACCGACTCCGGCAATGCCCAGACCAAGATCGCCGGTGAGCGCGGCTACAAGATCGTCACCGACATCAAGTATCGCGCCAACTCGCCCTCGCTCTCGGCCGAGGTGCAGCAGCTCAAGACCGCCAATGCCGACGTGCTGATGCCCTCGAGCTACACCACCGACGGCATCCTCCTGGTCAAGACCATGGCCGAGCTCGGCTACAAGCCGAATGCGATCGTGGCACAGGACGCCGGCTTCTCCGAGAAGGCGCTCTATGATGCCGTCGGCGACAAGCTCGAAGGCGTGATCTCGCGCGGCACCTTCTCGCTCGACCTCGCGCAGAAGCGCCCGATGGTCGGCAAGATCAACGACATGTTCAAGGCGAAGTCGGGCAAGGATTTCAACGATCTCACCTCGCGCCAGTTCATGGGCCTGATCATCCTCGCCGATGCCATCAACCGGGCCAAGTCGACCGACGGCGAGAAGATCCGCGACGCGCTGGCCGCGACCGACATTCCGGGCGAGCAGACCATCATGCCCTGGAAGCGCGTCAAGTTCGACGAGATGGGTCAGAACAACGACGCCGATCCGGTGCTGCTGCAATATGTCGGCGGCAAGTTCGTCACCATCTTCCCGCCGCAGGCGGCGATCGCCGAGGCGATCTGGCCGATGAAGTAAGCGCTGCGGGAGCAGGGGAGCACATCGCGATCGTCGCGCGAGCCTCGTCATTGCGAGGAGCGAAGCGACGAAGCAATCCAGACTGTCTCCGTGGTGAGATGCTGGATTGCTTCGCTTTGCTCGCAATGACGGAGCAAACGGTGACTATTCGAACGGGGGACGAGAGTTGACAGCCCAAGCCATTATCCAAAGTCTCGCGAGTGGCCTCCTCATGGGCCTGCTCTACGGACTGATCGCGGTCGGCCTCGCGCTGATCTTCGGCCTGATGGACGTCACGAACTTCGCCCATGGCGAGTTCCTGATGCTCGCGATGTACCTGTCCTTCTTTCTGTTCGCGTTCTTCGCCATCGACCCCTTGCTGTCGGCGCCATTGGTCGCCGCGGCGCTCTTCGTTTTCGGAGCGGTGATCTACCTGCTCATTGTCCGCTTCGCCATGCGGGCCAAGGCCAATGCCGGCATGGTGCAGATCTTCACCACCTTCGGTCTCGCCATCGTCATGCGCGGCCTCGCGCAGTTCTTCTTCACCCCGGACTATCGCAGCATTCCGCAGTCCTGGCTCGGCGGCAAGACCATCTCCTTTGCCGGCATCTTCCTGCCGGAGCCGCAGCTGGTCGGCGCGCTGGTCTCGGTTCTCGCCTTTGCCGGTCTCTACTTCTTCATCCACCGCACCGATTTCGGCCGCGCGATCGAAGCCACCCGCGAAGATCCCGGTGCGGTCGCTCTCGTCGGGATCGACAAGAACCGCGTGTTCGCGTTCGGCTGGGGCCTCGGCGCCGCGCTGGTCGGTCTCGCCGGCGCCATCATGGCGGTGTTCTTCTACATCTACCCCGATGTGGGTGCGTCCTTCGCGCTGATCGCCTATGTCACGGTGGCGCTGGGCGGCTTCGGCAGCGTGTTCGGGGCCTTCGCCGGCGGCATCATCGTCGGCCTCGTCGAGGCGGTCACGGCCTTGGTGCTGCCGCCCTCGCTGAAATCCGTCGGAATCTACGCCGTCTACCTGCTCGTCGTCTTCATCCGGCCACGCGGCCTGTTCGGGTCGATGTGATGGACAAGAATTTTGCCGCGCGGCGCCGCCGCGACCTCATCATCGCCGCGGTGCTGGCTGGGCTCGCGGCGCTGGCGCCGCTGTTCGTCAAGGACGTCTACGTCCAGAACATCCTGATCCTGACGCTGATGTACGCGGCGCTGTCGCAGAGCTGGAACATCCTGTCCGGCTATTGTGGACAGATCTCGCTCGGACACGCGCTCTATTTCGGCATCGGCGCCTACACCACCGAGCTGCTGTTCACCAAGTTCGGCGTACTGCCCTGGTTCGGCATGCTCGGCGGCGGCGTGATTGCGGCCCTGATCGCGATGGGACTCGGTTATCCCTTCTTCCGCCTGCGCGGCCATTACTTCGTGATCGCGACCATCGTCATCGCCGAGATCGGGCTGCTGCTTTTCCAGAACTGGGAGTGGGCGGGGGCCGCGATGGGCATCACCATTCCGATCCGGGGCGACAGCTGGCTGAAATTCCAGTTCCTGCGCACCAAGCTGCCGTACTTCTATTTCGCGCTGGGGCTGTGCTGCCTCGCCTGGTTCGTCACCTGGTGGCTGGAAGATTCCAAATGGGGCTTTTGGTGGCGCGCGGTGAAGGACAATCCGGAAGCGGCCGAGAGCCTTGGCGTCGTCGTCTTCAACTCCAAGATGGGCGCGGCCGCCGTCTCGGCCTTCCTCGTCGCCATTGGCGGTGCCTTCTATGCGCAGTTTCTCGCCTATATCGATCCTGAAAGCGTCATGGGCTTCCAGTTCTCGCTGCTGATGGCGCTGCCGGCCGTGCTCGGCGGAATCGGCACCCTCTGGGGCCCGGTGTTGGGGGCTGCCATCCTGATCCCGATGACGGAGCTGACGCGCTCCTACATCGGCGGCTCCGGGCGCGGCGTCGACCTCATCGTCTACGGCACGCTGATCGTGCTGATCTCGCTGGCTTTGCCGCAAGGTCTGGTGAGCCTGTTCTCCCGCTCGAAAGCAAAGGGAGCCACGCGATGACCGCGCTCCTTGAAACCCGCGGCGTCTGGCAGCGTTTTGGCGGGCTCATCGCCAACAGCGACGTCTCGATCTCGGTCGGCCGCGGCGAGATCGTCGGCCTGATTGGCCCGAACGGCGCCGGCAAGTCGACCCTGTTCAATCTCATCGCGGGCGTGCTGCCGCCGACGCAAGGCTCGATCTGGTTCGACGGCGAGGACGTCACCCACATGCCGGCGGCCGAGCGCTGCCAGCGCGGGATCGGCCGGACCTTCCAGGTGGTCAAGAGCTTCGAGACCATGACGGTGATCGACAACGTCATCGTCGGTGCGCTCGTGCGCAATACCGTGATGCGCGAGGCGCGCCGCAAGGCGCATGAAGTGCTGGAGTTCACCGGCCTTGCCGCGCGCGCCGACGTGCTTGCGAGCGACCTCGTGCCGGCCGAGAAGCGCCGTCTGGAAGTCGCGCGTGCGCTTGCGACCGAACCGAAGCTGCTGCTGCTCGACGAAGTCCTCACCGGCCTGACCCCGACCGAGGCGCAGACCGGCGTGGCGCTGGTGCGCAAGGTGCGCGATGCCGGCATCACCGTGCTGATGGTCGAGCATGTCATGGAGATCGTGATGCCGCTGGTCGACCGGGCCATTGTGCTCGACCTCGGCAAGGTGCTGGTCGAGGGCAAGCCCGCAGACGTCGTCCGCGATCCCAAGGTGATCAGCGCATATCTGGGAGATCGTCATGCTGTCGGTGCGTGAAGTCACGACCGCCTATCAGGGCCTCGTCGCGATCTCCGCGGTCTCGATCGAGGTCCAGAAGGGCGAGATCGTCTGCGTCGCCGGCGCCAACGGCGCGGGCAAGTCGACGTTGCTCAAATCCATCGCCGGTGCCGAGCGTCCGCGCTCGGGCACGGTGACGTTCGACGGCAAGCGCCTTGACGGCATGGCGCAGCATCACATCACCGCCACCGGCATCGCTTATGTGCCGGAGAACCGCCGCCTGTTTCCGCGCCTGTCGGTGCGCGACAATCTTCGTCTCGGCAGTTATCTCTACCGTGGCGAAGCCAACCGCGAAGAGCCGCTCGATCTCGTCTTCACGCTGTTTCCGCGTCTTCAGGAACGTTTGGAGCAGCGCGCCGAGACGCTCTCCGGCGGCGAGCAGCAGATGCTCGCGATCGGCCGCGCGCTGATGACGCGTCCGCGGCTCCTGATGCTGGACGAGCCCTCGCAGGGCATCATGCCGAAGCTGGTGGATGAGATCTTCCAGGCGGTGAAGCGCATCCGCGACGCCGGCATGACCGTGCTGATCGTCGAGCAGCGCATGGCCGAATGCCTCGAGATCGCCGACCGCGCCTACATCCTGCAAACCGGCCGCGTGCTGATGCAGGGCGCAGCAAGCGAGATCAAGGGCAATCCGGATGTGCGAAAGGCGTATCTCGGGCTTTAGTCGAGAAGTATCGGGCACGCCCGCGCAACATACTCGGTGTCATCGCCCGACTTGATCGGGCGATCCAGTACTCCGAGACGTCAGAGATATGCGGAGAAGCCGCGGCGTACTGGATTCCCCGCCTTCGCGGGGAATGACAGCGGTGGGTGAGGCGGAGCTATTCCGCGCATGACTGCACGTAGCTAATGCCCGTGCCCATGTTCCGGCAGCGCCACCCCGAACACCTTCACCAGATCCGTCACCTGCTTCGGGGATAGATAGCGCGGGTTCATCCCGCGCAGCAGCAGGTACAGCTTCGCCGTCTCCTCCAGCTCCTCGGTCGCGAACACCGCGGCCTCCAGTGTGTCGCCGGCGACCACCGGGCCGTGATTGGCGAGTAGCACCGATGAATATTTCCCCGCCAGCCCCTTGATCGCATCCGCTACCGCGGGATCGCCCGGGCGGTAATAGGGCACGAGCGCGGTGGCGCCGCATTTCATCAGGTAGTAGGCTGTCATCGGCGGCAGCGCGGCGCGCGGGTCGATCTCGGGGAGCATCGAGAGCGCGACCGAATGGGTGGAGTGCAGGTGCACGATCGCGCGCGCGCTTCCGCGTGTGTCGTAGAGCGCGGTGTGCAGCGGAACTTCCTTGGTGGGCGCATCGCCCGAAACCAGCTGTCCCCTCCCATCCAGCCGCGAGAGCTTTGCGGGATCGAGGAAGCCGAGCGAGGCATTGGTCGGCGTGACCAGCCAGCCGCCGTCGTCCATCCTGACGCTGATATTGCCGGAGGAGCCCGGCGTCAGCCCGCGCTCGAACAGGGACCGTCCGAAGCGGCAGATATCCTCGCGCAGCCGTGTTTCGTTGCTCATGGCCGTCATGCCTGCTTGTCTCACGCTTTGGCAGCGCGGCCAAGCCGTGATATCGGTTCGCTGAGCCGCCGCAAAGGGCAGCCATCCGGGAAACGTTCGCAAGGGTCAGTTGCATGTCCGCCTCCACCTCTCAAAACCAGCGCGTTGCTGTCATCGGGCTCGGCTCGATGGGATACGGCATGGCGACCTCGCTGAAGCGCGCCGGCCACGCCGTGACCGGCTGCGACGTTTCGGCTGAGGCCGTCGCGCGCTTCGTGAAGGATGGCGGCGCGGGGGCCAGGACGCCGGCCGAAGCGGCCAGGGAGGCCGATATCGTCGTCAGCGTCGTCGTCAATGCCGCGCAGACGGAGGCGATCCTGTTCGGCAAGGATGGGGCCGCCGAGACCATGCCGAAGGACAGCGTCTTCGTATCCTCGGCCACAATGGATCCCGACGTGGCGCGGCGCCTGGCCAAGCAGCTTGAGGCGACCGGCCGGCATTATCTGGACGCGCCGATCTCCGGCGGGGCGCAGCGCGCCGCGCAAGGCGAGCTGACGATCCTCGCCTCCGGCAGTCCCGCCGCTTTTGCGAAGGCGCGGCCCGCGCTGGATGCCATGGCCGCAAAGCTCTACGAGCTCGGCGATGCCGCCGGGCAAGGCGCTGCGTTCAAGATGATCAATCAATTGCTCGCCGGCGTGCACATCGCCGCCGCCAGCGAAGCCATTGCGTTCGCGGCAAAGCAGGGCCTCGACATCCGCAAGGTCTATGAGGTGATCACGGCATCGGCCGGTAATTCGTGGATGTTCGAGAACCGCATGCCGCACGTGCTCGACGGCGATTACACGCCGCGCAGCGCGGTCGAGATCTTCGTCAAGGACCTCGGCATCATTCAGGACATGGCACGCACTGCCCGATTCCCTGTGCCGGTCTCCGCCGCCGCACTCCAGATGTTTCTGATGACATCAGCCGCCGGCATGGGCCGCGACGACGACGCGTCGGTGGCGCGCATGTACGCGCAGGTCACCGGCGTCAAGCTGCCCGGCGACAAGTAAGCAAGAGGAACTCCGATGCCCCGTTTCGCCGCCAATCTCTCGATGATGTTCACCGAGGTGCCGTTCCTCGACCGCTTTGACGCCGCGGCCCAGGCCGGCTTCACCGCCGTCGAGTTTCTCTTTCCCTACGAGCATCCGGCGGAAGCGATCGGCGAGCGGCTCAAGCGCAATGGCCTGACCCAGGCGCTGTTCAATCTGCCGCCCGGCGACTGGAACGCCGGCGAGAAGGGCTTTGCGGCGCTGCCCTCGCGGTTCAACGATCTCAAGGCGAGCCTGGAGACGGCGCTGCCTTATGCCAAGGCGACCGGCGCCAAGCGCCTGCACCTGATGGCCGGCATCGCCAACCGCGGCGAGCGTGTGGCGATCGAGGCGTTCTACAAGTCGGTGGCCTGGGCCGCGGAATTCTTCGCGCCGCACGGCATCGACGTCGTGATCGAGCCGATCAATGCGCGCAACGTGCCTGGCTATTTCCTCAACGATTTCGGCTTCGCGCGCGACCTGATCCAGGAGCTGAGGCTTGCGAACCTGAAGCTTCAGTTCGACATCTATCACTGCCAGATCATCCATGGCGACGTCACCATGCGGCTGCGCGAGATGATGCCGATCATCGGCCACGTCCAGATCGCCAGCATCCCTTCGCGCAACGAGCCCGACGGCGAGGAACTGAACTATCCGTTCCTGTTCGCAGAGCTCGACCGGCTCGGCTATGCCGGCTTCGTCGGCTGCGAATACAACCCGCGCGGCAAGACCACCGACGGGCTCGCCTGGTTCAAGCCCTACGCTGGAGTGAAGTCGTGACGCTTGCGTTGGGCTGCATCGCAGACGACTACACCGGCGCCTCCGATCTCGCCAACACGCTGACGCGCGCGGGCCTGCGCACCGTGCAGACCATCGGCGTGCCCGCGGACGATCTCGCGCTGCCCGAGGTCGATGCCGTCGTGGTGTCGCTGAAGAGTCGCTCGATCGAAGCCGGGCTCGCAGTGTCGCGCTCGCGCGCGGCGGAGACATGGCTGCGCGGCCGCGGCGCGGGCCACGTGTTGTTCAAGATCTGCTCGACCTTCGATTCCACCGATGCCGGCAATATCGGCCCGGTGATGGACGCGTTGCGCGCCGATTGCGGCGAAGCTGTCGTGCTGGTGACGCCGGCGTTTCCGGAAACGGGCCGTACCGTCTACCAGGGCAATCTCTTCGTCGGTGCTGTGCCGCTCAACGAGAGCCCGCTGAAGGACCATCCGCTCAACCCGATGCACGATTCGAACCTGGTGCGCGTGCTGGCGCGCCAGAGCAAGACGCAGATCGGCCTCGTCGATCTCGCCACCGTCACGCGCGGCGCGGAGGGCGTGCGGGCGCGCTTGGCCGAACTCGCGGGCAAGGGGATCGGCGCCGCGATCATCGACGCCGTCTTCGACCGCGACCTCGAGACCATCGGTCTCGTCGCCGCCGAACATCGGCTGTCGGTCGGCGCCTCCGGGATCGGCCTTGGACTCGCGCGGGGGCTGGTATCGACCGGAAAGGTCAGGGCAACGGCAACCAGTGATGCAGGCGCGCCGGTCGGCGGATCGGCGGCATGCCTTGCCGGGAGTTGTTCGCAGGCGACGCTTCAGCAGATCGCCAATGCCGAACGCATCATGCCGGTGCTTCATCTCGATCCGGACCGTATCATTACGGGGGCGGGCGAAGCACAGCGCGCGCTGGACTGGGCGAGGCCGCGGCTTGCGGAAGGTCCGGTGCTGATCGCATCGAGCTCGACACCGGATCAGGTCGCCGCGCTGCAGGCGCGCCACGGTCGCGACGCCGCCGGTCATGCTATCGAGCAGGCCATGGCCGATATTGCAGAGAGCCTCGTAAAATCAGGCGTGCGACGGCTGATCGTTGCCGGCGGCGAGACGTCGGGGGCCGTTGTCGATCGGTTGAAGATTCCCGGATTTCTCGTGGGACTGGAAATTGCCGCAGGCGTTCCGGTGCTGCGCGCGGTCGGTGCCGAAAGGGACATGCTGCTCGCTCTGAAGTCCGGAAATTTCGGCGGAGCAGAGTTTTTCTCCGACGCACTTAGGCTCATGCGCTGAGCGCAGAGCATTTTTAGCTGCCTGTTCATTTCTTTCGGGCTCCGTGCTCGCACGGAGTCGTCGTTAACATCTGCACAATTGCTCTGGTGTTGGATGTCGGCGCTGCTCCCTTTGGTTGATTCGTAGAACTTCGGACGCGCGCCGGCGCCAATACAACGAGACCCGATTATGTTTGCCAAGCTCTCCATCCGCACCAAAATCATCAGTGTCGTGGCATTCCTGCTGGTCGCGATGACCGGCATGGGCCTGCTCGCCGTCATGAAGATGCGGTCGATGAATGCCAACACCGTCGACATCACCACGAACTGGATGCCCAGCGTGCGGGTGATCGGCGATCTGCGCGCCAGCGTCATCACGTATCGCAACGTGGTGCGCCAGCACATGCTGGCCGAAGCTCTGGAAGATAAGCTCGCGGTGGAGAAGACCGCTGCCACGGTGACTGAAGCGCTCGCCAAGGTGCGCTCCAGGTACGAGGCCATGATCAGCTCCCAGGAAGAGCGGGCGCTCTACAGCCAATGGTCCAAGCTCTGGGACGACTACAAGAAGGGCACCGAGGAGGTCATGGCGCTGTCGCGCAAGGAGGCCGGCAAGATCCCGCGCGAGGCGCAGGAGCTCAATTCCAAGACGGTCAACAAGATCGGGCTTCAGGCCGATGAGGTCCTGAACAAGGACATCGAGCTCAACACCAAGGGCGGCGAGCGGGCCGCTCAGGATGCCGCCGACAGCTACGCCTATGCCTTCATGCTGGTTTCGGTCATTCTCGGCGCCGTTGTCGTGATCGGCCTTGGGCTCAGCTTCTATCTCGTCCGAGACGTCTCCAGCGGCATCAACTCGATCATCCAGCCGATGCAGGCGCTGGGTAAGGGCGACCTCTTCGCCGAAGTCCCGCATCGCGGCGAGAAGACGGAGATCGGTGCCATGGCCGACGTGCTCCAGATCTTCAAGGAAGCCCTGATCGCCAAGAAGGCCGCCGACGAGGCCGCCGCGGCCGATGCAGAGGCCAAGATCGAGCGCGGCCGCCGTGTCGACAACATCACCCGCGAATTCGAAACGATGATCGGCGAGATCGTTCAGACCGTGTCGTCGGCCTCGACTCAGCTCGAAGCCTCCGCCTCGACGCTGACTGCGACCGCGGACCGCTCGCAGCGGCTGGCAACCACGGTGGCCTCCGCTTCGGAGGAGGCCTCGACCAACGTGCAATCGGTCGCCTCGGCGACGGAGGAGATGGCTTCGTCGGTCGGCGAGATCAGCCGTCAGGTGCAGGAATCGGCGCGGATGGCGGGCGATGCCGTCGGCCAGGCGCGTGCCACCACCGAACGCGTCGGCGAGCTCTCCAAGGCCGCCTCGCGCATCGGCGACGTCGTCGAGCTGATCAACACCATCGCCGGCCAGACCAATCTGCTCGCGCTGAATGCCACCATCGAGGCCGCCCGTGCCGGCGAAGCCGGCCGTGGCTTCGCCGTGGTCGCTTCCGAGGTGAAGGCGCTCGCCGAGCAGACCGCGAAGGCGACCGGCGAGATCGGCCAGCAGATTTCCGGCATCCAGGCCGCGACCAACGACTCGGTCGGCGCCATCAAGGAGATTTCCTCGACTATCGAGCGTCTGTCGGAGATCTCGTCGGCGATCGCGGCGGCGGTGGAAGAGCAGGGTGCGGCGACGCAGGA